>JAUWFS010000012.1:0-30194 GCA_030606805.1 Deltaproteobacteria bacterium | reverse complement strand
TGAAATTAACAGGATTAATCACAATAAGTTCTTTGGTTTCAGTCAATTTTTTTAAAAGTTTATCATCTGTTGTTAGGAAATATTCCGCTTTTCCTTCAATAGCACATGCAATATGGAGTGCGTCTTTAGATTTTACGCCATTCCGTGTAAATTCGGATGCTCTTGCTACAACATTTTTAGTGCCATCAATTTTCTCGGCTGCTATTTTTTTCCATTCTATTATTGAATTCCTTCTTTCGATGAATGGATTCTGCATATTTTCATATTCTAAAATATGTGACCAGATTAATTGCAATTTTCCAATTAGAATTTTTTCTTGAACAAATAACTTTGCTTCAGTTTCAAGTTTGATACGCATGGAAGACTGATCATCAAATGGCCGATTAAAAGAGCAGTTGTCTAAATAGATTTTCATATTTTTACCATGCTTTTAATTTGTCACCGGCGAACGTCTCCACATCACCTACAAGCAGGTAAACGGACATTTGTAAATGCTACGTTTCCCTCAAACTTGGCAAATATCACAGCCGCCCGACCCTGCTTGTTAGAGTGAATGCGGTTGTTCGCGCCTCTATTTCTCGGCAAGCCTATGTTTCCAATATAATGGCTCCCTGCTGCAATGCATGACGGCCAGGATCAGAATGTAATGATCCTCGATGCAATAAAAAGAATGGCATAAGGAAAGCGTCTGGTGAGGCAACGTCGAACGTCTTCATCAATCACACGATATAGGAGTGGGTTTTCAACTATTCTTTCGATCTCATACTCCACTTCAGAGTAAAACGCTGACCCCAATGAACGGCTTTTCTCTGAATAATAAAGTGTTGCTTCTTTGAACTCAACACGTGCCTCTGGGTGGAATGAATATGTCATTTGTCGTCAAGCAGCTTGCGAACGCTTTCCATGGCGTCAATACCAGGTATTGGTTTCACTTGACCGCTTCTCACTTCGTCACGACGTCTCTTTGCCTCGGCAAGCCAAATATCTCGAACCAATTCCTGGTCGAGGCTCTCGACAAGTTTTTCAGCCAGCAGAGCTCTTGCTTCGCCGGACAGAGACATAGCCTTTGTTGCCAGTTCGTCCACAGATATGATCATCGCATATCACCTCCCGATAAAATTGATTTATTTTACACCAGTTGAGCCATGGATTCAAGCGCGATCCTACAACCATTCGGGCAACTCACCACAGGAGTATCATCGGCCATATTTGGTGGAGTCTATTTTCTGTTATGCCCACTCGCGAACGCCGCGCTTCAGCGGCGCGCGGTTTTTGCGCGTCCGTCTGCAAGCGCCTTGTTATGTGTCGCTTTGTGTTTGAAAATCCTCAATTTTTTCTGAATGAAACGTCTTTGGGCCATTCTTTGATTCGTAAATATTAATGTTGTTCTCAAATGATGAAAGGCTTATGTCAAAAGACCCGCGCCATTCAATATAAATATACTTTACGGTAGATTTTGCATTAACCGAAAACACTGTTAACTCCATGCAGTATATTGTTTGCAATGAAAATTGGGATGGCTGACTTCTCGATTTAATAGGAGCAGTGAGCACAAGCAAATTGTCTTGAAAAAAAGTACAAAGATTGAATAGGTATGGCTTAGATGGAACTATGTCCCTTTCATTTACAAATTTTTGCTGCAGTTCACTTTCGAATACCCAATTCAAAGGCAATGGAACCCAACCTTCAGGATAAACCCAAGATTCACTATCTGGCTTTTTGCGCCATAATTTTGTTATCAGTGGTTGGCATGATTCAGCAACGCTTTTGCCTTGGTTGTGAATATACAGAGTCAGTACATGTTGAAGAGGTTGGCCACGTTGGTCAGGAGGTACATATCTGAGATAGGGTGCATTGGTTTCGTAGAAGGTGACACCCAGTTTCGGTCTGCTAATGTATTTAAGAATTGTATCTCGGGCAACAGCCCAGATCACCGCGCCTACCGTGCCAATTACCGTCAGAACAGCGAGTATGGTGCTTTTATCTTCTAAAGCTATTCCAAAACAAATGCCTAGGCCAAAACTTACAATTATAAATAAAACGGTCAATATCATAGTATTTCACACATAACAATTATTCTGCGAATGTTCGTATTTTTTAAAAATAACGATTTTTTAAATTTAATATTATAAATAATTGACATTTAATCAAGCACTTAATATAAAAAACTTCATAATTGTAGATTTGCATAATAATATATTTGATGGAACAATTTTCGAAAATTTCTAATTAATGAAAAATCTATTCCTTTAAAAAATATCAGATTTTATCAAGTATGGGTAGATAAATTTTTATCATATTCAGAGAGGTACTTTTGACCCTTATTAATTTTGAGCAAGGATCAACCGTGACCCCATTTTCTTATCATCGACTCATGGATTCCTGTTTGCCTATCTTTGGTATGAATTGCTCCACCTTATAAAATGCTATTTATGGCAGTCAGCACAATCTTTGTGCCCTTTGTGGCATTCAAGGCAGTCTTTTTGGGGGTTGAAGCCTTCTTTGATTTTTTCATTGTGCGTTTTCAGCAAATCGGTTTCCATAAAATGGCACTTGCGACAGATAGTCTGATCAGGCTTGATGGCTGATTCATACATTGTTTTTTCCAGATCTAATATTGGCCCTCCGCACTTAGGGCAGAATTTCCAGTCTTTGTTACCTGTTATACCACACTTGGGGCAGTAAGTATTTCCTGACATCCTATTAGGTTCTTCCTCGGGCACATCTTTTGCGGTTTCAACCGTTTTGCTGTCGTGGCACTTGATACAACTCGCATCGGTTGTTCGCTGTCTTAAGAAGGTTTCATGCTTTTCCTTGGGTATCCCTCCTTTTTGCCTTAGCTTTTCTCCACGCACATGACAGATAAAACAGTCGTATCCCTGGACAGCCTTGTGCATAGCCACAGCCCCGGGGCGTTTACTGTGGCACTCTTTGCACGGGAATCCAGCATGGGAATTCACACCAAATGCTAAAAAAATTACTACTGTTAACAGCAATGTTAATATGCTCTTTTTGTATAGCATAACACTTTCTTCTTCTGAATACTGGTAACGATGTATTTAAGGTTGTTTTTCAGAATGATTGGGAGGTGTTAAGCCGGCCTTTCCTTCTGTTTTGCCAAATCACCTTAATATGCAATTATGATCTTGCCAATAATTTTTTTGATGAAGGATTTTGGTTTTCTTCTTGAGTTGACGAAACCGGTTACTCAGGCTATAATTTTTTATGATTTACTGGATATCTAAAGTGAGACTTAATCTTGTTTATCCTGTCAGATTTTTTCAACGGACTAAAGTTACATCAAATAAAAGGAGCTAATTCATGAGCGGACTTCAACGAACTATTTTCTATGACAGACATGTCGCTCTTGGTGCAAAGATAGTAGAATTCAGCGGTTGGGAAATGCCGATTTTCTATCCTGCCGGCATTTTGGAAGAACATCTGGCTACACGCAAAAAAGCAGGACTTTTTGATGTATCCCATATGGGACGATTTATCGTCCGGGGTACCGGAGCACTGGAATTTCTTCAACACGTTTTAACCAATAATGCTGAAGCACTTAATATCAGGGAAACCGGCGCCCAGTATACGCTTATTCCAAATGAAAATGGAGGCGCAGTTGACGATGCTTATCTATATCGTTTTGTAGAGGAAGAGTATCTTCTGGTAGTCAATGCAGCTAATCTCGAAAAGGACTGGGAACACCTGAACTTACAGCTTAAAGACTTTCAAAACGTTGAGCTTATTGACAAAACCAGCGATATTGCCATGATTGCACTTCAGGGACCAATGTCCCGATATATAATGCAAGAAATTATCGGGCATGGCAAACTTCCCGAGCCTATCAGAAATGCAGTCAGCATTGTGAATATCTCAGGAGCCACGGTAAAAATAGCCCGCACAGGCTATACTGGTGAGCCACTATGTTTCGAGCTGTTTATCAGTCGTGAAGATGCCTTGATGGTGTGGGACCAAATCATTGCCAAAGGAGCAACCCCTATAGGTCTTGGCGCAAGAGATACACTCCGCCTGGAAGCCGGCTTGCCTCTCTATGGTCATGAGCTTGGAATTGATCCTGATGGAAAGGAAATACCTATAATAGCCTGCCCACTTGCAAAGTTTGCAGTTAGTTTTTCTTTGCTAAAGGGTAATTATATAGGCTATTCCGAGCTAATTAAGCAGTTCATTGCTATTAAAAAAATAGTCTCGCGCGACTACTCAGTAATAAATGACCTGCCGCGTATGATTAAGCCAATTGCCGTTACAGGACGGGGTATTGCCCGTGAGGGCGCAAAAGTATTCAAAGGCAAAAAACATGTAGGTTACATCACAAGCGGCACAATGGTACCGTTTTGGATTATAGAGGGTGAAGGTCTGTCATCTTCGCAAACCGACCATCATCAGTTACGTTCCATATGCCTGGGATATATAGACAGCGACATTCTTGAAGACGAAAAGCTCACAATAGAAATCCGAGGTAAAGCTGTTGATGCTGTTGTAGTCAAGCACCATATGCGTTCAGAAGCACCTCCTTACGCCCGTCCCATAGTATTTGATCAACAATTGGCCGAAGAAAACAAGCTTCCTGCCGGAGATACACAATCCAGGGTCAGCAAATTGCTTGAAAAAACCTTGGAAAACACTCTTTGGCGGCAAAAAAGCTGCATCAATCTGATTCCATCAGAAATGACGATCTCGCCGATGGCCAGGCTTTTGTCTGTAATGGACCCGGCCTTCCGTTATGCGGAACACAAAAAATCCATTGCATTCTATGACGCTGATATCTTCTATTACCAGGGAACCGATTTTATATGCGAAGTAGAGCAGATGCTGGAAGAAGAAATGCGAAAATTTTTAGGCTGCGATAATATAGAGACACGTCTTATCAGCGGTCAAATGGCAAATACCGCTGTTTTCAGTGCAATGATCGATTTCATTAACCGCGCCGACCGCAAGGCTGAACCACGCAGAATTCGTCAGGTAATGCACAACCACATCGGCAAGGGTGGACACCTGAGCGCCCAGCCAATGGGTGCGCTAAAAGACTATGTAGCAAGGAATCCCCGTACGGAAAAGCCCGCTGTTGTAAATTTTTCCGTACTGGCCGACAACCAGTTTAAGATTGATGTAGCGGCAACCCTGAAACTAATTGATGAGTACAGGCCGGAGTTTATTATTTTCGGTAAAAGCATGGTTATACATAAAGAACCTGTCGCAGAAATTCGTCAGTTTCTAAATACTCAGGCTATCAAGTCTGTGGTAATGTACGATATGGCACATGTTCTGGGGCTTATTGGTCCTCACTTTCAGCAGCCGTTTGCTGAAGGTGCCGACATAGTTACAGGTTCTACCCATAAGACCTTTTTTGGCACACAGCGCGGTGTTGCCGGGTCAAATTTCAAAGAAAACGAGGAATTCTATGGGCTCTGGGAATCTCTTGTTCGGAGAACATTCCCTGGTTCCGTGTCCAACCATCACCTGGGTACTCTGCTTGGTTTGCTGATGGCAGCATACGAGATGAATTACTTCAAAGACGAATACCAGCCTGAGGTTATCGCCAATGCCAAATCATTTGCCCGTGCGCTTAAAGACTGTGGTCTGAATGTCGCAGGAGACCCGGCAATTGACTTTACAGAAACTCATCAGGTGATAGTACATGTCGGCTACGGCCGCGGCCCGGAAATTGCGAGACAACTGGAAGTAAATAATATTATATGCAACTATCAGGCAAGTACGGATGAAGAAGGGTTTACCGCTTCAGGGGCATTGAGGATGGGTGTATCTGAAATGACCCGCTTTGGAATGGAAGAAAAAGACTTTCAATCACTGGCAGGGCTTATACAAGAAGTTATCATAAACAATGCAAATGTTGCTGACAGGGTTGAAAAGCTGCGCGAAAAATGCAGTACGCTTAAGTTCTGTTTCAGTGAGAGTAAATATGATGACATTCTCCAGAAACTCCACGGACTGCTTTAACCTGCATTATAAGAAGGCCAATAGTACATAGAGCCCTCCATTGATTCACCGACACCTGCAAGATCCGGCACATGATTTTGTTTCCATAATCATATAGGAACTTCATCGACAATATCAGCAAATTCATCAATTGCATCATGTGCTGTATTTCCCACAACAGGAACTATCGAAACCACAGCGCCCACAACTCGTGTCGGCACTGAAACAAGTTTGGTAAGAACACATCCGCTAAACATCGTCAAAGTTATCAATATTAATAATAGCTTTACAATCTTCATAATAACCTCCTTTGCAATGTTAGGAGTCAAGTTCATAGATGGGTAAAAAAAAGAAAGGATAATTGATATATAAAACTATATTGTTATCTGAGATGTGGCATAAGTGCCCATTTTATAAACCATGCCTGGGCGGCTTCCGAATTTTTATCCATACATAGTATGCCGCCATTCTGGAACTTGAACACAGGTTTTTCGATGGATCCGGTTATCAGGTAGGAAGTCAGCCTCTGCATAAAGGGTAAATGACCGACAAACATTAAATTATCGCTGATTTTAATTTTATCGGCAAAAGCAGCAACATCATCCAGAGGATTAATTCCTTCAATTTCCTGGATGCCGCCGTCCGGTTTCAGGGCTGATGCAAATATCTCTGCAGTCTGGAGTGCTCTCTTTTTCCCGCTATGCATGATACGGGAAACATTGACCCCATATTTTTCTGCAATCCCCGCAATATGCTCAGCTTCTGAAATTCCTTCCTCAGAAAGTCCCTTGGCAGCATCTTTATCCTTGGGCAAGCTCTTGCCGTGCTGAACAAGCAAAAGTGCCATGATGTTCTCTCCTGTTGAAAATCTATACCCGTTTAATCGGCTTTAATGCCAAGCTCTCTTTCTTTTTCAGCTACTGCCAGCCTGGTTTTTATAACAGTATCCGGTATCAAACTCATGGAATCGATTCCGCACTCTACAAGAAAAGTAGCGAATTCAGGAAAATCACTGGGAGCCTGGCCGCAAATACCAATTTTTTTCCCGCGGCGCTTGGCCACATCAATAACCATACGCACCATGTCTTTAACCGCTTCGTTTCGTTCATCAAAAATGTGAGCCACAAGATCTGAATCCCGGTCCAGGCCTAAGGTCAACTGGGTCAAGTCATTGGAACCAATGGAAAATCCGTCAAAGACATCACTAAAAGCCTCGGCTGAAATTACGTTACTTGGGATTTCGCACATTACATATACTTCCAGCTCGTTTTCGCCCTGGACAAGCCCGAATTCCTTCAAAACCTCTATTACTTTACGGCCTTCCTCAGGAGTACGACAGAAAGGAACCATCAATTTGATATTGGTAAGCCCCATATCATTTCTGGCCTTGAGCAAAGCTTTACATTCAAGTTCAAAGGCTGGTTTATATTTCTCATCATAATAACGTGAGGCCCCACGCCAGCCAATCATGGGATTGCTTTCATGCGGCTCATACAGAGTACCGCCTACCAGGTTTGCATACTCATTACTCTTAAAATCTGATAATCGTACAATCACATCCTTAGGATAAAAACCTGCTCCAATACGACCAACGCCTTCGGCAAGTTTATCAATAAAGAACTGTTTCTTGTCATCAGGGTAAGCAGTTGTAAGAGCTTCAATTTCTTTTACAATTTTTGCGATCTTTTCATCAGATTTAGCTTTTGCTTTTAGATCGTCGAAATAATAAAGAGCCAGTGGATGAATACCAATATGAGAATTAATAATAAATTCCTCCCTGGCCAGGCCTACGCCCTCATTGGGTATCTGACACTCAGTAAAGGCCCTCTCAGGAATACCAACATTCATCATTATAGCTGTCTTTGTGGGAGGCAATGTGTCAAGATCCAGTCTATCTATTTCAAACTTCAAAAGCCCCTCATATATGTTACCTGTTTCACCTTCAGCACATGAAACAGTCACCTCACTTCCATTTTTTATTAGTTCAGAACCATTTACAGTACCGACTATACATGGAATCCCCAGTTCACGTGAAATTATTGCAGCATGGCAGGTTCTTCCGCCGCGGTTGGCAACTATGGCGCTTGCTATTTTCATGATTGGTTCCCAGTCAGGATCAGTCATGTCGGTAACCAGCACTTCACCTTTTTTGAATTCGTGAATATGGGCTGAATCCTCAATTATATGCGCTACCCCCTGACCTATCATAGACCCAACTGCCTGTCCTGATGCAACGACTTTGCCTTTTTCCTTCAGCACGTAAGTTTCAAGAACTCTCTTTGATGAATTTTGTGAATGCACGGTTTCCGGCCTTGCCTGTACAATATAAAGTTCGCCTGTCCCCACGTTAACGCCGTCACCGTCCTTGGCCCATTCAATGTCCATGGGTTTTTGATAATGATCTTCGATAATACAGGCCCATTTTGCCAGTTGGATAATTTCATCATCGCTTAATATATAGTTTCCCCGTTCCTCGGGAGTGGCATCAATATTTTTGACTGTTTTTCCGTCATGGGGATCTGAACTATAAATCATTTTAAGTTCTTTACTTCCCACCCTCTTGCTGACAATTGGCCGCTTTCCTTCTTTAAGGGTGGGCTTGAAGACGTAATATTCATCGGGATTAACAACGCCAAGTACCACGTTTTCGCCAAGTCCCCAGGACCCGGTGATAAAAACCGCATCCTCAAAACCGCTCTCTGTGTCAATTGAAAAAATGACCCCGGATGAAGCCGCATCACTGCGAACCATTTTCTGAACAGCAATGGAAAGGTAAACGTCAAACTGGCCAAATCCCTTGTCGTGGCGATAGGAAATTGCGCGGTTGGTAAACAGGCTTGCAAAACATTTCCGGCAGTTTTCAATAAGGGCATCCGTCCCTCTGATATTAAGAAAAGTTTCCTGTTGACCGGCAAAAGAGGCATCCGGCAAATCCTCCGCTGTAGCAGACGATCTAACCGCCACATCCACATCTGAACCATATTCCTCTTCCATTTTTTTATAGGCCTCAATAATGGCCTGCCTCAGGTCATCCGGAAACTCGGCATTTCTGATTATGCCTCTGACCTTCTTGCCGCGTTCCTGAAGATTTTTCATGTCATGAGTATCAAGCCCCGCCAGGGCCTCTATTACATCATTTTCAATTCCGGCGGTTTTAATCAAATGCCTATAGGCATAAGATGTGATAGCGAAACCATGAGGAACAACAACGCCTTTAGAGGTAAGTTTCTGATACATCTCGCCTAATGAGGCATTCTTACCGCCAATCAGAGCAACATCCTCGATTAAAATATCATCAAACCAAAGAATAAATGCCTTATCATGTTTATCTGCCATCTTTATCTCCTAATCAGCTTTTTCGGTTAATTAATTAATATAATACAAAATAATACCAATAGCCAACCACTTATTTTTATTTATATCTAAACTAATACATAAGTGTCAATATTAACCTTTCATTGAGCGATTTTCTTTAAAAATATTAACAAATTGTTCAAGACAAACATTTGTGTTGAGCAATTGCGGCACTTAAATGCGCACCAAAGAGCACGATTAAATTAATGATATAAATCAACGTCATAAAAGAGATCAGCGCTCCCAACGATCCATAAACCAAATTATATCTCGACAGGCCGCTGCTGAGATACCAGCTAAAAACAGATGTGGCTGCCCATTCAGCAATTACAGCAAAGATAGCTCCTCCAAAAGCCTCAGACCATCTAACTTTTGTTTTTGGCACCCACCGGTAAAGGATCATAATGGTCATACAGATGAATATATAAATAATAATATTTGAAAAAATCGGCCTGAAATATGAAATATTAACGCTGCCTATCAATTGTACATTCCAACTGACTATAAGATGAATTGCCGCCTTTGCCAGAAAAAATAACGGCAGTAACACTACAAGAAAAATTATTATTAAAAAAGCGGTTAACCGGGCCCTGAAAATATTTTGCGCCGGTGCATCAATCCATGCCCTGTTCAAATTATGCACAAGAGTGGTAAAAACACCGGTTGCAGCCCACACCAATGCAATCAAACCTGCAATTCCGAAAGCTCCACGAGCCTGAAGGATTTGTTGCATATTACTACTTATTATCTGGTGGGAAGCTACAGGAAAAAATTTGAGAATTGTTTCCAGTATTTTTTCCTGAACATGTAAGCTCTCTAAAAAAAAGCTGTTTGCCGCAACTACTATTAAAATAACAGGAAAAAGCGAAAACAATGTATAAAATGCCATGCTAGCAGCGGCTTCCGGTGCATGCTCCTGACCAAATCTTTTTAAAGCATACCTCATTAGTTTTAAAAAATAAGTAAAGCCGGAATTAATTGTTTTTAACCTGTTTTTATCCACAATTTATTCTCCAGAAATTTACAAACTCATTTTTATGTAACATTTGGACAATATGAAACCGGCTGCGCATGAGCTTCAGGTGTGATACATTCAAAACAGGAAACTGTTTGAGCGCATTAGAGATCGTTAAGAAAGAACCCTTCGGGATTTTGTCATTGTTTATTAATGGCCTATTGAACTCTTACTATTCTTTTCATTCGTGGCCTGTTATTTCTTTACGATATCTTATGCGTGAGTTTTTCCTGGTTTGAATGTATTATACCTGAAGCGGATAACGCTAAAGTCCTACAAATTTGTAAATTTCTGCTCTCACAGTTTGAGCAACGTTCAGCCAGCTTCTCAAAAAATTCCAAGAAACCAATTTAAACCAATGCCTCTAAACGTTTTTTAAGCTCCAGATAATTGGTTTTACCTGTCCCCAAAACCGGTATTTCATTCAATTTTATCACATGCCTGATATTGTGAAGAGCGCTAAGACCGGCATCGCGAAGGCAGGAATTTACCGATACCCGATCTATATCCTTGACCGTAAATAATATCAACTCGGGATTTTCCTCGCTGGGTGTTGCCTCAACAGCGATTACAGGGCCCTCGTCATCATCTCCTGCAAAGTGTGGCACTAAGACCTCTTCTATAGCGGGCAGTGAGATCATCTCACCTCCCAGCTTAACAAAGCGTTTCAAGCGACCGCAAAAGGTTAAAATTCCCTCAGTATCTTCGGATATAAGGTCGCCGGTTTTGTACCATTCTTTGCCTTTATACTCAACAAAGGGAGATTCTCCGTCATAGTTCAGGTAACCGCTGAATACACTTGGGCCGCGCACCAGAAGCATCCCAGCTCTGTTCCTGCCGACTTCTTTACCGGTATCAACACTAATAATTGTATGTTTAACTGAGGGCATTACCCTGCCGACCGTATATGGTTTTGGGGCGCTTTCCATGTTGAAGGATATAATCGGCGAACATTCAGTTTCACCGTAGCCTTCGAGAAGTTTTATTTTTGGGCAGCGTTCATTTATAGACTTGTATACTGCTGCCGGACATTTTTCAGCACCGCTGATAGCAAGCCGTAATGTTTGAAGCTGTCTGCTGCTCGATGCTTTCACGATGCCATTTATAAATGTGGGAGTCCCGACCATTAGCGATACTCTGTATTCCTCTATCAAACGCGCGATAGTAGATGCCTCGGTAGGATTGGGATTATATACTGTACGAATACCCATAGATAAAGGAAGTACAATTGTTGCTGTAATGCCGAATGAATGGAATGGAGGCAGGATGCCAATTAAAACATCCTTTTCCCTGACGGTTACCATTGAAGGGATATCCCTAATATTTGTCATTATATTTTTGTGTGAAAGCGGTACCGCTTTAGGCAGACCCTCTGAGCCACTGGTAAACAGAATTACAGCGGTATCATTCATTTTGGGGTGTTTTAACGACGACCACGTCAGCCGGCTCCTTAAATAGGCTGATATCTTGGATTTATACGAAATTTTTTTGCGAAGATCCTCAAGAAACACAAAGCGGTCGCTCAATTGGTCCAGGTTTATTCCCTGCATTGAAAGCCTGTTAACCAGTACATTAGCAGTTAATATATTATTTACGCCAATAAGATTAAGTGAATGTACCATATTGCGAGGGCCGACTGTCCAGTTCACCATAACCGGTATTTTGCCGGCAAAAAGGGTGGCCAGATAGACTGTTGTGGCTCCTGCCGATGCCGGCAGCATAATCCCTATATGGCTGCCGGGTAAAGACTTTATCAGGGGTTTAAGCACCATAATTGCAACAATAATATCGCGATATGTTTTTTCGCCGCTTACCTGATCTGTGATGATAAGTTTGGAAGGATTCCGTTTTGCCTGATTCAAAAAAACCTCAGTTATCGTACTCCCTTCGGCTACGGTTAACTGATTGTTTGAAGAAGGTTGTCTAAGCCACCTCTTACTCGCTGGTTTCAATGGCACATTATCAGATGCCACTCCTTTGCCCATTGCAGCCTGCATTACATCCCCGACAGTATTCAATGAACCGGTATCAACCTGAGAAAACCCGAATTCTTTTTCCAGCCATGCAATCACTTCTGCAACGGCAAGACTGTCCAGCCCAAGGTCATACGCCAGATGATGGTCTTTTTTTATGTTTGTCTGCCCCGTAAATTGCCCCAGAAATTCAATAACCAGTTTCTGTGTGGTTTCAGGCACAGCATCGGTCTTCCAGTCGATCTTTACATGCTCCGGCTCAGGGCATATCCTAACACCACCCTTCTCATAGAAAAGATATGGGACATAGGTATTTCGGGAAGCATCGGCATTGTAAAAATCCTCCAAAAAACGGTTCATGGTAATCCGGTCTGCTGTGCGGGGAAAGTTTTTTGGTTCGACAAACTCAATCTGTACCGGCCTTCGCGGCATGAAAAATAAGCCGTTAAGAAAAAGATACTTCAGCCCTTGCTTAAGGTTAAACATAACATCCGGATTCTTGCCTGAAGCCCAGCTAAAACTGCTTCCCCATAAGCCATTCTGACGTACCAGAACCACACGGACATCCGGAACCTGTTCCAAAATTAGTTTGACTGCGCTGGCTGCCCGGATTTCTTCCATGCAACTCCTTTTAAGGTGGCCCGCAGGGTAGAGCAAAAAATTTCCATTGCTTCGAATATATTCAACAGTTTCTGAAAGCACTTCTTTAATAACTGCGGAAGCAGCACGTCCTGTTCTATGAATACCAGGGATCAACCTTGCTCCAAAGCGTTTGCTTATCCATGCAACCAGAGGATTAGTTAGCCGTAATTCAACGGCAAGTGATTGCGGTGCAAAATCTTTGTGCAAAATAGAAACTATGATGGCAGGATCTATCAATGCAGGATGATTCGGCAAAAAAAGAATGCCGTTTTTTCCCCTTGATTTTATATCATCCAGCCCTTTTATTTTGATGCTGTAACGAAGCCTGAGTAAAATTTTGGCTAAAAGTCTCAGCAAGTTATTCAATAGACTATATTTCTTCATTATCTCTTCCCTCATCTACAAAATATAATAAAGTTCCGCCTGCAATAAAGAAGAGCGAAATAGACATAATACTGACTCTTGATGAAATATCACTGCTGTATCCCATATGTCTGACCATAAGGCCGATTAATCCCATGAAAACAGGACCAATGACCGCAGCGAATTTTCCAAGCATATTATAGAAGCCGAAGTACTCGGCTGATTTGTCCACAGGAATTATTTTAGCGTAATAAGAGCGGCTTAATGCCTGTATGCCACCCTGCACCATACCAATGATAATGGCAAGAATATAGAATTCAATTTTATTTTGCATAAAACCTGCCCATATGGAAACAAAAAGATAAACTCCAATTGCTATAAAAATTGAGCGCCTGGCGCCTATCTTGCCCCCAAGATAACCAAATCCTATGGCTGAAGGAAATCCGACAAATTGTGTGATAAGCAATGCAACAATTAAATCATTTGATTCAAAGCCAATTGAAATTCCATAATCTACTGCCATACGTACTATTGTGTCCACCCCGTCCATATAAAGCCAGTAAGCCATAAGAAACATAAATATGGGCTTCAGACGACGGGCCTGATGAAAAGTCTCTTTTAACTGGACAAAGCCTGCTTTCACCATATTAACGCCGGATACCGCATCTCTGCTCACAGGTTCTCTTACAAAAATAAAGAGCGGTATAGAAAAAAACGCCCACCAGGCCCCCACGCAGAGGAACGAAAATTTCACAGCTTCTCCGGCATCAGCAAATCCAAATGTTTCAGGCATGAGGGTCATCCATACATTTAAAGCAAAAAGAACACCTCCGCCCAGATATCCCAGCGAAAATCCCAACGCAGAAACAAAATCCATTTTCTTTTTTGAGGAAACACCGGTTATTAATGAATCATAGAAAATGTTTCCTCCTGAAAATCCGATAGTTGCAAAGACATACAAAACAACGGCTATCGGCCAGTTGCCCTTTGAGACCATATACAGGGACGAAGTCATAACCACGCCCATATAGGCAAAGAACATTAGAAATTTCTTTTTTGATGTTCCCTTGTCGGCAATAGCTCCAAGTATTGGTGCAAATAGAGCCACAAAGATACAGCCAATCGAATTTGCCATCCCCAACCTTGCTGTACTCACCGTGGCATCAACACCGGCACTCCAGTATTGCTTAAAAAAAATCGGGAAAAAGCCGGCCATAATTGTGGTGGCAAAGGCCGAATTGGCCCAGTCATACATGCTCCACCCGAATATTGCTTTCTTGTCGTCTGTCTGCATTTTATTGCTTTTAAATATTATTTTGTACAGAATTAACAGGATATTCAGGATTAAAAAACTAAAGTGAGACTTAGCCCAAGCTTGTTTACTTGAAACAAAATCTTGTTTATCCTGTTATCCTGTCAGAATTTTTTCAAAGGACTAAAGTGTTGCGAGTTTGTAAATTTCTGATTATTCAAAATTTAATTGTTAATATAATAAAAATCTTATAAATGGTAGATTTGATGATATAATTCTATATGAATGATAAAAAAGCAACTCTTATATCCTTAAAGGAAGTCGGCGGACCGGTGAGATTCGGTAGTCCCTACAAAACAGTGCAGGTCAATAATTTCAACAAGTTACATAGCATGGCTTCTGGCAGCACATAACGAAAAATCAAGTGTTTACAAAGTAATACAGGGCGATATTCCCTAACCTGCATTGCTTTGTAGGGACTACCTGAGATTCGGGTAAAAGACTTGGATATTGATATGGCAGATGTCAAGCATTGATGAATTGGTAGCCGTTCACGGCTTGAAACTTGAAATTGGAAAGTAGAAATTTAGGAGAGATGATACGAGTTGGATGTTTACAAGCTGGCGGAATACAAAGCAATAGTTGAAAAACTCGGCCTCAAATTGAATACGTTTATCAACAGTACAAAAGCATGAAGGCCAAATTTCTATTTTCCAGTTTCTAATTTCAGCGTTACGTGAACGCTTACTGATTTTTTAATGTATTATAGAGCTCAAAAGCCTTCCCCGGAGTCTCATTATCGTGCACTACGGCTCCAACAGCCTGTATCATTGCGATTGGTGATTCGGACTGGAATATATTTCTTCCCATATCTACGCCGCTCGCTCCTTCCTGAATCGCCCTGTAAGCCATTGTAAGGGCATCCAGCTCAGGAAGCTTCTTGCCACCAGCCATTACAATGGGGACAGGGCAGGAAGATGTGACGGTTTCAAAACCTTCTTCAATATAATATGTCTTAATGTAATGCGCGCCAAGTTCCGCACAAATTCTTGTTGCAAGCCTGAAATAACGGACATCACGGTTCATATCCCTGCCGACCGCAGTAACTGCCAGAGTGGGAATCCCATAGCGCGTCCCCATATCAACCATACGAGTCATATTGATAATTGACTCCTTTTCATACTCACCGCCTATGAATACCTGGACAGCCATTGCACAGGCATTAAGACGTATCGACTCCTCTATACCAACAGCAATTGCCTCATTGGATAGTTCTTTCAAGATACTGGTTCCACCTGAAACCCTTAGAACAATGGATTTTGTAAACGAAGGAGGCACAATGCTTCTCAGAATCCCACGGGTAAGCATAATTGTGTCGGCATAAGGGGCAAGAGGAAGAATATTGATATCAACTCTTTCCAGACCGGTAGTCGGACCCTGAAAATATCCGTGGTCAATAGCCAGCATAACAGTACGGCCGGATTTTGGATTAAAAATCCGGGCAAGTCTGTTTTTCATTCCCCAGTCAAGTGAATTTGAGCCTTTAAGGAAAAAACCCTCTGTTTTATAAGGAACATCTGTATGAAACTTTTTCGCCTCTTTTATTTCATCGACATCCGGCATATATACATCTCCTCTCTATTTAGTGCCCGAACGAAAACTAGAAAATTTTTTCAAGTTCAAGGAAGGCGCAAATTTTAACCGCAGAAATACATGGAGTATTTTGAGGATTAAAATTTAAGCCTGACGCAGAAATTGGAAAAATTAGCAGTTTTCGTTCAGGCACTATTTAAATAACTCTTTCATTGCCCCCATCAATCGGAACCTGAGCGCCTGTTGTCTTCGCAAAAGCTCTGCCGGCCATAGCACAGACCATAGCGGCAACATCTTTTGATGTCACTTCTGTTTTCAAAAGATTTTTAGTCTTATATTCTGCAACTGTCAGCCCGTAATGCTTAGCCCGACCCTCCAGCACTTCCTGAGTCCAGATTCCTGTGTCAAAAACAGCATCCGGATGAACTATATTAACACGAATGCCAAAAACGGCCAATTCCATTGCAGCTATACGCGCGAGCTGAGTCAGGCCGGCCTTGGCAACCGAATAGGCGGAAGCGCCAGGCCCCGGAGCTGGAACGTTTTTGGAAGCTATAAAAATAACCGCAGGATCAATGCCCTGTTTAAGATAAGGTATGCATGATTTTAACAATCTCTGATGGCTGGTTAAATTTATTTCCATGCTTCGATTCCAGGTTTCAGCATCCATTTCCTCAATACTCCGGCTGGCAGGAAATATTCCTGCATTGGTCACCAGAATATCAAGACCTCCAAAACTCCGAACAATAAACTCAACCGCTTTCTGCACGGCCTTATCATCAGTGACATCGCAAGTCAATCCTGCCCGATCCTGCTGATTGAATATCTCTGCAATCTCAGGATTAATATCAAGCCCAACAATAACTGCGCCTTGGTCAGATAACGCTTCTGCGCAGGCTCTGCCAATCCCGCTGGCAGCGCCTGTTATTAGCGCTATCTTGCCATGCAATTCAAGATAACTCTCTTTTTTCTTTAATTTAGCCTGTTGCAATGTCCAGTATTCCATGTGGAAAATATCTTTTTCAGGAAGAGGTTTCCACCCCCCTAAAGCCTCGCCAAGCTGAATTGCGTGTATTGTATGATCTGCTATATCTGTCACTATTTCTGCTTCTTTTACACTTCGTCCAAATGATATTGTGCCATATTTCGGCCAGATACCCCATCGAGGCGCTGTATCAAGGCATTCCATATGGCCATCGGTATTCCGATCAAAATATTTTTTATATTTTGAAGAATAATCGGCTATATCTTTCTCAATATCGTTTTTTAGTATAACAGGAATCGGCTTTGTGCGGATCACATGATCCATAGTCATAGGTCCGCGTGTGGAAATTGAATCAATATCAGAAAGATTTGCAAAACCACAGGCCTCATAACTTTGATCTATCCTGGCTATCATCGCATCCCCTTTTGCGGCAGAAACTTGATGACGGATACGTGCCAGTGACAGCAAATCTTCGAGCGGTTCAGCTTTGGCAACAGAGTCAAAAACACCCTGTTTTTTAAGATAATCATCTGCCGGCGAGGCAATATGAATCATTCTTTCATAACTCGTTCGAGCATCGTCTGAAAAAGTAAATACCCCATGATTTAACAGGATTATACCTTCAACTTTGCTCCAGTCTAAATCTCGGGTCAATTCATAAACTTTTTTTGCTAAAATAAAACCGGGCATTACATAAGGCACAATCAGAACCCGTTCTTTATAAATCTCCCGGATCAGCTTTTCTCCCCTTTCATTATTTGAAATCGTAACAACCGAATCCGCATGAGTATGATCAACATATTTAAAAGGTATGATGGCGTGCAAAATTGCTTCTATGGAAGGATTGGGAGAGTCGGGATCAAGCATTGAAGTTCTTTGAAGTCTGAGCAGCTCGGCATCATCAAGCTTCTCCAGCGAGGCCATTTTGTTAAGAACTTCAAGTTTGACAGGAGCAAATCCAGCGGGCTGTATATCTGTTAAATCCACTCCGCTTCCTTTTACATAAAGAATTTCTTCGATATCCCCAAAGATATTCTCTTTCTTAACCTTAACCGAGGTGTTGCCTCCGCCATGTAAAACCAACTCGGACTCCTGGCCTAACAGCCTGGATGTATAAACCCTTAACTGCAATGGATTATTTAAGAAGGCTTTAGTATCATCGTCATTCCACAAACTATTCATATTCTATTCCAGAAGAAACTTCAGATCGTAAGGACTCGGTCAAAAATTTGACCCGTGGGAATGGCAACTGGAACAAAGCTGCGAACCACTGTCTTCTGAACAGTAAGGTGTCGCCAGCTTACTGGTATGGCACTGGATGCACAGGCTGTCCCAGGCCGCCCGCGTATTGCCGCTAAAATCAGTGGTACCACCGTTTACTTCTTTTCGTATTAAATAACAATAGTTAGGGGAACCATGCGGCTCATGGCAGTCAGTGCAAGCCAGGACATAATTTGTAGCATCGGTATAAGGAGCTTTTTTTCCCCCCACGCCATCTTTCTTGCCGTGATAATCACCTGTGACACTCCAATCGATATCCTTGAGGTTGGTGTTGTCCAACCTGGTACTAACGGGTGTGGGTGAATAATGATGGCAGTCGGTGCAGAAGGTGACATAGTCGGTCAGATTAGTGCCGTCTATTGTGGTAGAGCCATCCGGTTCGTAAACAGAGGTGGAACCGCTGCGATAAGGGGCCTGGTAGTAGCTCGAATAATCCCTCATCTTCTCCCCGGTATCATCTCCATAGACATCCCATACATACTTGTCGACGTGGTCACTTGGGAGAGAGACCGGATAGCCCCTTGTGCCGGAACTCTTCGCGTTATTTGGTGAATTTGCAGGATCTCCCTGGACAGCGTGCGGATTATGACAGGCTGTACAGGGGTTAGAGTTTGCAGTATATCCCCATTTGCCATTAATGAATGTGCTTATATCATCCAGCCTATGGGATGAACTGGTAGTCAAATTAGTAGGTGGGCCATATTTAAATGCTTCAAGAATATCATCAGGGGTATCATCAGACCAGTCACCTGCACGATAGCTGTAACTCCGGTTAAAAATGCCTCCTGTCTGGGTGGTACCACAATGACAGTCGAAACAAAAATTAACAGTCTGGCTCGTGTGGTTATCACTAAACAGCAAATAGTCGTCAGGACCGGCAGGTGAATCCGGCGATGGTTCATCTCCACCAATACTCGCATGCTGCTCGTGGCAGTGGGCGCAATGCCCATCTGTGTAGGAGTTGAGACGGCTTACGCCGGTAATAGCGTCGTTCTGTGTGCCATGGGCCGAATCAAGATAACTCCTTGCATAACTGACGCCGCCCATCTTCGACGTATGACAAACATTACACCCGGACAATTGCTGTGCGAGATCACCACCCTTATCACCATTATAATCCCACCGCATAAGTTTATAAAAGTTTGTAGCATGAGCCCCATGGCACGAAAGACACATAACTATGTCATCGTTTGTACCCGTGGGAGTAACTGCGCCTGACGGAGTTTCGGGCAAGGTTACTCTGGCTACCGGTGCCACAATGCTGTAATCTATATAATTTTTATATTCTCCACTCGAAGGTAAAGAAATATCAGTTGGATGCCTTATCCAGGGCGAAAAGCTTGCACCTGTCTCATCTAAATCATCACCATGATAATACTCATGACATTCCGCACAAAAGCCGCTTATAGAGCCCCCTGTGCCCGGGCTTGTATCAGAAGCACTATCGTCAGGTGAAGTAAGTCCTTTATATTCATTATGATCGGTAAGACTTGCATTTTGCCATGGATCATCACCATTATTCTCAAGGCCGAGAACACCTTTTAAGAATCGATAACTTGTTCCAGTCGAAAGGCCGTCAATAGTACTATCATCAGCATGATGAGCGCCTTTCATGGAAGTAGTTTCGCCTATTACGGTACGGTCTCCATGACATCCATACTTTCCTGCACATGAAAAGTTGGTCGCAGTAATTTCCGGATCTGTTTCATACCCTGGCGGAGGAAACATGTCCGAATTATTTTCCTGCTCAATAGCAAATACGTTGTGCCCTTTGTTATCGTCAGTACCTGTGGCAATGTATCTAAAATTTCCCGCAGCAAGGTCTGCTCCAATGTGCCAGACTTGGGGGACCAGACTTCCCCCAATGTCTTCGACGTTAGCCCCTGTGCCAGAATTATAAGCATGACAGCCAACGCAGTCGCCCAGTGTAAGACAGGGATTTGGATTTACTCCGGAGGATGGCCCATAATCAGCCATCGGAGCCCCACCCTGACTGTTGTGCATGGTATGGCAGTTTGAGCACACTCCAGTCACTTTGGCCGTAATCTGGCCGCAAAACACAAGGGAAAAAATTACGGAAAATATATATATCAATGATATTTTCATTATTCTTTCCTGAATAGCAAGTATGTATAGAGCAATTATTATACTTTTATCCTTCCAGCCTTTCTAATTTTTATAATTCCATAAAAAACCAAAGTCAAGCAACTCTTTCTCAGTGTCTTTCCCGGGCGCTTTTCGCTTTTAGTTCTTTTTATGAAATAATAACTGTTTTGCATTATCGCTATGGCAAATGAATATCCGCACCAGGATAAATACTTTTTTCAGCGCTTGTAATAATAACCGTTGATGTTGTTTCTTCGGCATGAAGAACAAGCAGTGTGCCGAAATCAACCGGAGTTAAGTAAACATCTCCCTTTGTTTTCGGATCAAGGCGCTTCTTTTCCCTGTAAAATATGCTGTACCTTTGTCCTGGCTTTACACCGTCTTTGTTTCCTTTGTCTATAAATGCAACTGTGTTATCTCCTATGATACTTGCATGCTCCTCTGCTTCAATTATCTTACCTGCAAGTTCTTTTTTGCTTTCAGTAAGTATAATTTTGGGCGACCTTTTTACATAAGGTATTAAGAGATCATTGACTTCAATAGACCTGAAGGACTGAACAACTCTGGCCACGGCAAATTCCGGCTCAATTTTCGTAATTTCAACAATGCCGGTCAGATAATGCTGTACCCCAATATAAGAATTTGTTCTTCTGTCCCTTAATGGTTTCAAAGCTCTATATACTGTAAACTTATTGCCTGGAATAAAAGATGTGTCTTCATTTGGCCGTATATATACCAGGTCACCTTTGCTGATCATTTCTTTATCATCTTTGACTTCGAAGATAGTCCCCAGGGGAGTAACCGGCTCCTTCTTAATAAACCCGATTTTGTCTATTGAAGAATAAAAATAATATAAAGGTTCCTTTTCTTCTACGACCTCTTTATCCAGGTCTGTGTCAACCCTTCTTGCTACATCCTTACGCTGGAACAAACGTATGCGATCACCCGGATAAACACGGTGCGGGTTGGCAATCTGGCTGTTTTCACTCCACATATCAGGCCATTGCCATGGTGAATCAAGAAACCGGCGTGAAAGATCCCAGAGCGTATCTCCTTTCTGGATGGTGTAGTAAACACCTGCCTCGTGTTCGACTAAAGTTTCGCTTTCCTCAGCACAAGAGCTAACCGGAAAAGAACCAATTGCAGCAAACACGCACAAATACATAACTAACCGGAATTTTATACAACAACTCATGAAATGCTCCAATTCCTTTGTCAATTATTGTTGATCAACAACAGCTTTTGTCTCAGCTCATCCAAATTAACATAATTTTTAAAAGCTGGAGAATTAATAACAATTTTATCTGTAATTTGTCAAGATATTCAATAGTAAGGGCTCGCTAAAAAATAACAAACAAAAAAGCCCTTATGCCAAGAAAGGCATAAGGGCTTTTTTTATATAATACATCGAACGAGATGAGTGCATTAAGAGTGTATTACATCATTCCGCCCATTCCACCCATTCCACCCATTCCGCCGCCGCCCATTCCGCCAGGCATAGCGGGAGGAGCACCGGCACTTTCTTCCGGTTTATCAGCGATCATAGCTTCCGTTGTAAGCATTAAGGAAGCAACGCTACCAGCATTTTGCAGGGCAAAACGAACCACCTTGGTAGGATCTATAACGCCGGCTTCTATCAAATCTTCATATTTGTCTGTATCTGCATTGAAGCCATAAGCATCTTTGCCTCTCTTTACTTTATCAATCACAACAGAACCTTCAAGGCCTGCATTGTTGACAATCTGACGAAGTGGTTCTTCAATAGCACGCATAACAACCTTTACACCAAGCTTCTGGTCGGCTTTAATTTTCATCTTATCAAGAACAGACAAACATCGAACCAGCGCAACGCCGCCCCCAGGCACAATACCTTCTTCAACAGCAGCACGGGTAGCGTTCAATGCATCTTCAACGCGAGCCTTCTTTTCCTTCATCTCGGTCTCGGTTGCAGCACCAACATTAATGACGGCAACTCCACCAATAAGTTTTGCGAGACGCTCCTGGAGTTTTTCACGATCGTAATCTGATGTTGTCTCATCGATTTGAGCACGAATCTGTCTTACACGGCCTTCCAGCGCACTGCGAGCGCCCGCGCCGTCAACAATAGTAGTATTATCCTTGTCAATGTTCATGCGTTTTGCTTTACCAAGATCTGCCAGAGTAATATTTTCCAGCTTAACCCCTATGTCCTCAGAAACAACCTGACCGCCTGTCAGAATTGCTATATCCTCAAGCATGGCTTTTCTTCTATCGCCAAAACCTGGGGCTTTAACCGCAGCCACCTGGAGTGTACCTCTCAGCTTGTTAACAACAAGAGTTGCAAGGGCTTCACCTTCAATATCTTCAGCAATAATCATAAGCGGTTTGCCCATTTTGGCTATCTGCTCAAGAATCGGAAGCAGATCTTTCATATTGCTGATTTTTTTCTCATTAAGGAGTATATAAGGCTCTTCAAGTGAGACAACCATCTTCTCAGGATCGGTCACAAAATATGGAGAAAGATATCCGCGATCAAACTGCATACCTTCAACAACCTCAAGTGTTGTTTCCATGGTCTTAGCTTCTTCAACGGTAATTACGCCTTCTTTACCAACCTTGTTCATGGCCTCGGCAATGATATTGCCTATGGTTTCGTCATTGTTGGCAGATATTGTGCCTACCTGTGCTATTTCACGCTGCTCTTTGGTCGGATTGCTAATCCTATGAAGTTCTTTGACAACAACCTCAACAGCCTTGTTAATACCTCGTTTTATAGCCATAGGATTGTTTCCGGCTGCGACAAGTTTCTGCCCTTCTTCATAAATCGCTCTGGCAAGAACTGTAGCGGTCGTTGTCCCATCGCCAGCCATATCGCTTGTCTTGCTGGCAACCTCTTTTACCATCTGGGCACCCATGTTTTCAAACTTATCTTCAAGTTCAATCTCTTTGGCTACTGTTACTCCGTCCTTTGTAACTGTGGGAGACCCCCAGGATTTATCAATAACAACATTTCTTCCTTTAGGGCCAAGGGTAACGACAACCGCATCAGAAAGAGTTGTAACACCCTTCAGCATAGCTTCACGGGCTTTCATGTTATATTTTATTATTTTAGGCATGTTATCTATCCTCCATTTATACTTTTTATGCTTTAATTATTCGATTATACCAAGAACATCGTCTTCACGCATGATCAGATATTCTTCGCCTTCAATCTTAACTTCGGTTCCACCATATTTGCTGAATAAAATCTTATCGCCCTTTTTTATCTCTAAAGCAATCCTTTTGCCGTCTTCGCCTATCCTGCCGATACCAACAGCTACAACCTCGCCCTCCGCAGGTTTTTCCTTAGCTGTATCGGGAATAATAATTCCTCCCTTTGTCGTAGTTTCTTCTTCTACACGCTTTACTAAAATTCGGTCTTGTAATGGTCTAAGTTTCATTTTGTAAATTCTCCTTTTATTTATGACTAAATTATTTCTGTAACATTCGTGAATAACTCAAAATGTTTTAACAAATTAACAATGCGGCTTCACTTATCTAAATATTTGGGGTAACAACAATTAATCTCCAAAAAATTAAAACTTACTCAAATTATTAATAATATATTTATCAGAGTGCCCGAATTTGTCAGATAATATATAAAAAAGGCAGGGGCTTTCTATTATGAAGTTTTATCGGTAGTTTTGTTTGAATTATCAGTAGTTGCAACTGATTTTTTCTCCTTCTTTTTTTGAGAAGTGCAAGATTTTTTGGATTTGTTTGCATAGTCAGTTACATACCAACCTGTACCTTTAAGATGAAAAGTACTCTGTGAAACGAGTTTTTGAAGCTTTCCCGAACAATGGCTGCATTTAATTAGAGGTTTGTCAGAAAATTTCTGAATTACTTCTTTAATCTCACCACATTTCATACATTCATATTCGTAAATAGGCATCTTAAAAAAACTCCTGCATCAAATTTTTTAATCTTGACTATAATAAGGAAATTGAAAGTCATTTATAATAAAATCAAATTCAGTTTTAAATATTAAGCGCTTTTTGGGGGTTGTCAAGAAGTAACCTCCTGCTTTTTTCTTTACTTTCAGGAATTTTGCAAACCATCAAAAGACATGCGCCATTTATTATAAAATTTTAACACATCTGTAAGACCCGAAAATCTAATTGTCTTAAGAATCTCATGTGTTTTTTCATGAACACGGGCCTCTTCTGTCAGCTTTTCTTCAGGTGAAGCATCGAAGCTTTGGAGAAATTTGCTGAATCTTACTATATGAATTAATTCATGAATAATAATATATAAGGTGAATGGAAAAAGTTTTATCTCGGATAATTGCTCAAGCGTTGCAAGGATAGAATGATCTTGAAGACATATTTTATAAAAATCATAAGTCGAAGATTCAAGGGAAGTGTTTTTTCGCTGCCCCTTGTAACGAATGATTTGCGCATAAGGAGAGTGAACTATTTCGATAGGATCAAGATCAACAAGAGTCTTGACATCATACCTCCTGTGAAGCCACTGACTGGCAGACATTTTGTAATGGTTGCTGACTAGTTCCTCGGCTATTGCAACAGACTCGTTTACAATTTTTATCTGATCCATGTTGAAAGCTTGCAGTTTTTTCATTTTATCTAATTGAAAAGTTCTTTAATAAAATTGTGGACAAATAAATACGAAAAATGGTAATAAACTTTTTATCGTAAAAAATTAGATAAGGAACGGGGGTGATTTGTTGGGTAGTGTAGTTAAAAAACGAAGAAAAAAAATGAGAAGACATAAACACAGAAAGCTTTTGGCACGCACACGCCATCAGAGAAGAAAGGGCAAATAATGGTGTATATACTCTGAGACCTTTGCAAAACGCTCCCTTTTGCCCAATTTCAGCGTCAGGCTCAAATTTTAAGCCTCGAAATACTCAATGTATTCCTACATTTAAAATTTTCGCCTTCCTTGAACTTGAACAAAACTGAGCATTTTTCAAAGGTCTCACTCTCTTATGAAAATTAGAAAAAGCACCGAGCTTTAAGGAGTCGGTGCTTTTTATTTTTCATTATTTGCCAGTTGGCCTGTCACTTATACCCTTTTAGATATTTAAAGAACTCTGAGTCAGTTGAAAGAACAATAGAGCTGTCTTTATCAAGCGCCTGGCCGTAAACATCAAGCGTTTTGATAAATGAATAGAATTCCGGATCCAACCCATATGCTTTGGCATATATTTTTGTCGACTCAGCATCAGCCTTACCTTTTATTTCCTGGGCAAGTTTGTATGCTTGTGAGGTAATCAGCTTTAAATCCCTTTCTTTTTCACCCAGTATCTTACGGGCTTCCCCCTGACCTTCGGAACGGAATTTCTCTGCAATTTGATTTCGTTCTGCAATCATTCGGGAATAAACGGTTCTTCTTACCTGCTCTACGTAATTAATGCGCTTTATCTTAACATCAACCAGCTCAATACCAAATTTTTCAAGTTTGGGCTTAGCCTGCTTCAGTATTCCCTCTGTAATCTTCTGCCTGCCTGTTTTAATAACATGTGCAGATCTTCTTTCAACATCTTCCAGCCCTATTTCAAAAGTATCAAGCTCCCTGTTTGTAGTTCTGACTGTCTCTATAAGTTTATAGGAACTAATAAAATTTCTAACAGCAGGACCAATAATATCATCAAGCCTTCCCTGAGCGCTTATTAGATTGCCGACTGTCTGGAAATATTTAACCGGATCAACGATTTTCCACCTGGCAAATGTGTCAACCCATATATATGTTTTATCCAGAGTTGGTATCTGACCTGGATCCCCATCCCAGTGCAACAGGTTTTTGGGAAAGTAGTTTGTATTCTGAATAAAAGGCATTTTAAAATAAAGACCCGGCAAATGCTTAGTCTCGCCCATGACTTTTCCAAACTGAGTAACAACAACCTGTTCTGTTTCATCCACAATATAAGCTGAAGTAAAAACAAGGAGACATGCGATTACAGCAATTATTATAATAAAACCTTTGGATTTCATTTCGCCACACCATTTTTTCCAAGATTAAGTAAAGGTAATAAATTTTTCTGTTCAGAATCTATTATATACTTATGACCTAGTTTTGGGAAAATATCTGTCATAGTCTCAAGGTACAGCCGCCTTCTTGTAATATCCTTTGCCTTAACATACTCCTGATAAATGGCAACAAATCTTGAAGCATCACCCTTTGCGCGGTTAATACGATCAAGAGAATAGCCTTCAGCCGCCTTAAGGGTTCTCTCCGCTTCCCCTCTTGCCTGAGGAATTTCCTTGTTATAATCCTCTTTTGCCTGATAGATCAATTTTTCTTTTTCCTGTACAGCCTGATTTACTTCATTAAATGAGGGCTGTACCGCTTCAGGAACATTTGTTTTTTTCATCTCTATTGTTACAATGCCTATACCGGTTTCCGACCTGTCCATCTCCGCCTGCAAATGCTGTCGAGCTTCAATAGCTACTTCTTCCCGCTTTGTTATGACCTCATTAATGCTTCTATCTCCAACTACAAGTCGCATGGAAGCTTCAGACATATCTATAAGCAACCTGCGGGGATCTTGAACTTTAAATAAATAATTATAGGGATCTTTTACCTTGTACTGAACAATCCATGGCACCAGACCAACATTAAGATCGCCTGTTAGCATGAGAGACACATTTATATTTTCAGTGCCGCCGGATGCAAAAAGTTTTCTAGCTTCACCACTTGCGGATCGGAAGCCAAACTCTTCTTTGTAAACACGTTTTACCTTAACCTTTGTTACTTTCTCAATGCCTGCCGGCAGCTTGAAATTAAGACCGGGCTGGCCAACACGAATATATTTACCAAATCGCTGGACAACTCCGACCTCATCAACTCCAACTGTAAAAAATGTAGATGAACCGAAAAATAGAGCTATCAAAATAATAATTAAAATCGGTCCGCCAGGCAACTTGAACTTTTTGATGTTTTTAAGAATTTCATCAACTTGCGGAGGAACCCCGCCCCCGCCCGTCTTTTGTTGCTGTTGCTGTTTTAGTTTTTCCCAATCCCAAGTCATAATTTTTCCCCTGCGAATTTAATTCAATCTTTTTATGAGGATTTGGCCTTAATGCCCTAAAAAATTAAGGTGTAGCTAACAATAATAACAATATTTATCAACAAATATTTTAAACATATAAATTGCCTGATATTTCAAGTCAAGCAAAAAGCAAAAAGTTATGCAAAAATCAAGGCTTTTGGATTATTAAAGAGTTTTTCTTGACACTTAATCTAATTTAAAAATATTTATCAGGATTATGAAATCAAATAAAAATAAGCCCAAAGAATTTGAGCACATAAGCAGCATTATAAATAAAATCTTAAAAACCTATCGCCACGAGACCGGTGAAGACCTGAAAAATGTCTGTAGCATATGGAATAGCACGGTAGGAAAGTCTGTTGCGGAAAACGCTCAACCTTTTGCATTAAAAGGAAAAATTCTTATTGTAAATGTTACAAGTTCGAGCTGGATACAACAGCTCCAGTTTTTTAAAAACGATATATTAAGAAAGATAAACATTTCAGCAGGGAAAGAACTGGTCGAAGAAATAAAATTTAAAATCGGAACTATATAGTAACGGTTTACTGTTAACAGTTTACGGTTTACGGTTTTTTTCAATGAACTATGCAATGACTGATGCATTTTAACCGTGAACCGTGAACTGTTAACCGTGAACGGATGCACTTAATGAAAGATTTTTCAACTGATACTTTTTTCAATGGCAAAATAAAGGTTAAGCAAAAGCGGTCTGGTTATCGTTTTTCCATAGATGCTGTTTTATTGGCCTGTCATGCCGGCAAGTGTCAGGGCGGCAGGATTCTTGATCTGGGAACGGGCTGCGGCATTATCCCCCTGATAATGGCGTATCGTAATCCGAAACTCACAGTTTATGGAATTGAGATACAGAAAGAACTCGCTGATATTGCAAATATAAATGTTAAATCAAATAACATGGAAAATCAGATTACTATTCTTTGCCAAGATATGAAAGAGCTGCATTATGATATGATTTCAGGGCCGGTTGATATGGTTGTCAGCAATCCTCCATACCGGAAGGTTTTATCCGGAAGAATGAACCCTGATCAACAAAGGGCTGTTGCCAGGCATGAAATCAAAGCTACACTTTTCGACGTTATTGAAACCGCTCGCAGGATGCTGCGTACTTCGGGAAGAATTGTGATGGTTTATTCCTCAAATCGACTAACTGATATTCTTACACAAATGCGCTCTTTTAATATTGAACCGAAATTCCTTCGCACTATTCATTCCAACAGAAATTCTGAAGCAAAACTGATTCTTGTCGAAGGGATTAAAGGGGGTCGACCGGGCGTAACCATAGCTTCTCCTATGATAATCTACCATGAAGACGGTTCATACACCAACGAAGTAAAGCAAATGTTTCTGCCGTCGTAACCGTTCACGGTTGTCGGTTCACAGTTCACAGTTTTTTCAATGAACTATGCAATGATTGAAGCATTTTGGATATTGATTTCAACTCTTGAATTAATTCTTTCGCATCTAAATCAGAAAATATATTAACCTCTCGTGAAATATAAATTTGTGTTTTCAGCTCCGCAGCCGATCCTTGCGCAATCTGTTTTTTTCAACCGTGAACCGATAACTGTAAACTGTGAACGGTTACAAAAGTCTCATGTTTTGATCTCAAGCTTCTCGAATATAGCGTCAACAACCTGGATAAACCAGTTATGCTGTTTTTCTGTTGCATAGCCGATACAGTCGCATCTAATTGTGTTTTTGCTGCGCACCAGAAGTTCACAGGCCATAACAGTTGGTTCTAAATTAATGGCAAAACAAAATGGCTGACATTCAATATGCTCTGCCTGGATATTGCTAAGAATGTCCTGATCAAGCGGTATCCAGTAAATACCATCTACACTGGAAGCGTCAAAATTCTTATCCAGATAAGCCTTGATTTTTTCATAATCTGCAGGTCTCAGCTCGTCAATTACATACTGTTTCATAATAATAAAACTATCACGGTTAATTTTTACGTGCAAGATGAATGTTACCTAAATCCACCATCAAATCGGAGAAACCTTGATAACCATAGGGTTATAATGTAATACTTAAGTGCAGGCAAAATTGTCGCAAAGCCTTATTACTAAAGCTAAAGGAATTCGTAAAATTAGGCGGTGGATTTTGGTATAATTTTATTTAATTATAATATACCATATATTGTATTTATGCAACAAAATTATACAGTAATTTGTGTTTTTTGCTTTACAAACAGACTGTTTCCTGTTATTTACCCTAACTCGACAGTCCAAAGTCAGAAAACCAGCAACCAGCAACCAGCAACCCTAACACAGGAGATTTCCCTGCATGAAACTTAAAAAATTGGAGATAGCGGGATTTAAATCATTTCCTGATAAAACCTGCATCGAATTTCATCCCGGCATTTCCGCGGTCGTCGGCCCCAATGGTTGCGGCAAAAGCAACATCATTGATGCTCTAAGATGGGTTATGGGAGAACAAAGCGTAAAGCAACTCCGCGGAAAATCTATGGAAGATGTCATATTTGCCGGCTCAAATGGTAAACTTTCATTAAACATGGCAGAGGTTGTCTTAACAATTTCTAACGACAATGGCGATGCTCCTGAAGAATTACCTGAAGAATTAAAGGACCTCACGGAAATCATGTTAACAAGACGGCTTTACCG
>JAUWFS010000138.1:0-8964 GCA_030606805.1 Deltaproteobacteria bacterium | reverse complement strand
AGAAACTTTTCAATATATAAATTCGGATTGCCGAAACTGGCCTCTGAAATAGCTGAAGCCTTTTCAAAGTTGTGTTCAAGTTCCGCCTGAGAATTAATTATTACAATACCTCTGCCGCCGCCGCCCCCTTCACTTTTTATCATGACCGGATAGCCGATTTCTTTGGCTGTATTTTTTGCTTCATCAAGAGTTACCGCATCATCTGAGCCGGGAATAACAGGGACATCAACTGACTTTGCAATTTCACGGGCCTTAACTTTGTTCCCCAGTTTTTTCATAGGGTCTTCAGAGGGACCAATAAAAATAATTCCATTGTCTTTACAAAGAGAGGGGAATCGGTTGTTTTCTGCTGCAAAACCCCATCCAGGATGAAGAGCCTTTATATTGTGCTGTTTTGCAATACGTACGATTTCTTTTATATCCAGATATCCACCTTCGGTTCGAATAGTGTATGCCTTATCTGCTTTGGTAACATGCGGGGCTGTCTTATCTTCCTCTGTAGCAAAGGCTACATAAATTCCCCCCATTTCCTGTATGGTTCTTCCTATACGAAGAGCAGGTATACCACGATTAGCAACACCTATCCTTATGTTCTTAATTGGTGAATCCATTTTGTTTATCCTCTCAATAAGTTTTTTTTAGATAGTGCCCGAACGAAAACTAGATAGTTTTTCCAAGTTCAAGGAGGGCGCAAATTTTAACCGCAGGAATACATGGAGTATTTTGAGGATTAAAATTTGGGCATGATGCAGAAAACGGGAAAAATAGCAGTTTTTGTTCAGGCACTATATATATTTTTCCTGCTGAATTTCTTTCAAAATTTTAATTATTAATCTATTTTTTTTTTTTGTCAATCTGAAAATTTGCTGGTCAGCAATTCTAATTATGGTTTTTATTAGTGTTGATTCCAGCCTGGTTTTTACATTGGTTATAAGAAATAATGTTCATCTTGAACGCTGATCGGCTTCTTATTTTTTTTCGGTCTTCCGGCTGAATGTGAGAATTTGCTGAACCATGTCTTTGGCCCAATCTGCTGCCTTTCATAATTTTCCCCTATAGATTTGGGTCATATCAATCGTCATAAATATCGTAATCAGGATAATGTTTTTTGGCGCAATCCGGACAGATACTGTGACTGAAATCAGCTTCGGAGTGCGTTTTAATATAAGATTCAAGCTGGTTCCAATATCCTTTATCATCCCGTATTTTTTTGCAGTAAGAGCAAATCGGAATAATGCCTTTTAATGTTTTAATATCATCCAATGCTTTCTTAAGGTCTGCTGTACGCTCTCTAACTCTTTTTCCCAATTCATCATGGGATTTTTGAAGTTCCATCTTTGCTCTATCGCGTTCCCTGGCTCTGTTTTTAAGCCCACGCTTTGCCAAAACAAGCCCGGTAAAACCAAGCAACCATAATAAACCCAGTGAGACAGCCAATGTTATGGTCTGTTGTTGCTGATTGATCAGATATGGTGTCATCGGTACTGAAACACTGACGCCTCCTCGTACATCTCCCACTTTGTATCCCTGATGGCCGTGACACTTCAGACAACCCTTCTTTGTAATCATTGGGGCCATGTACCGATAATATGATTTTCCATTTATCTCCGTATATTCAGAAATCTCTTTGGCACCTCTTCCAAATTCCTGAAGAGCGAATTTTTCCCATTCATCCGGCGCTGTCTCGGGTCTGAAATACTTAAGGCTTGTGATGTGACCGCGAACACCAAAAAGGCTTTCGTATTTCTTCATGGTCTGGCGCAGCATATATGCCGGATTCATCAATGTGAGCGCCTTCCCGTCAGGCGTTTTAATGTCCCGTTCTTTCACATGATCCAGATATGGATTTGGAGGCGTTTCATCCGTAATAGTTATATACACGCCGCCGTGCGATGCAGACCAAAATCGCAATGCCTGATCTTTGTTAAAATTCGCAAGCGCCTCACTTTTGACCATTTTTTGCTGAATATGTTGTATCTGAAAAATACCGAACAGTAAAAAACCACCGACAATAATGGTCCATGCGATTACAAAGTACAATGAGTAGGTTTCCAATAACGATGATTGAGATTTGGATTTCTCCCCGAGAATCATAAATAAACCTCCTTCCCCGAGATTTATTGGCTCATTTTTTTAGCTCCTTATTTTTGACGTATCTCTCAAAATGCCATCATCTTCTACAAGAAGAAGACGGATTTTTTTGTCTTTCAAAATTTTTCAGAAATGTCAATGCTTCCTCACCATCATGCACAATATCCAGCCTGTTGGTGACTTTGATATCTTTCAATGCCCGTTTAACCGTCATGGCATCAACCTGGTCGTCTTCAATCAGAAGAATGGGCTTGGAGCTTCTCAACGAACAGAATTCCTTAAAACATCGGGCAGTTCATTTTTTTCGATGGTAATTTTTATACGATCAAGCGGTGTAATATTATCTATAACATCCTTTACAAGAAGATTCAAATTCAGTCGCTCTTTCTTTTCTCTATCGTGAATAACGCAGAATAACATCAATTAGGCCATCCATGCGCTTGAGTCTTTTTCATAGCTTCTGGTAGCACATAGCGAAAAATCAGGTATTCGCAAAGCAAGACAGGGCGATATTTCTAAACCTGCACTGTTTTGTAGGGACCACCCGTTTACCGGCCGGTATAAAAAGAATTGCTTGACTCTATAGAATACATGAGCAAAGCTGATTTGCGTCTTAAATCTACAAGTCAGAATCCAACACTTGTAATGGAAAATGTAATTTTTCACATTTGCAAAAAAAAAGTCAAGGGCTGGGGATATACTGCATAGCAACCAAAAAGGAGCAATAAACAATCGTGAGATCAAAAAAACTAACCAATATTCTCAAGATAATAACGGATAATCTTACACAAGAGCATATTCCATACTCATTGATTGGGGCGCTGACATTGAGTTTGTATGGACTTCCAAGGTTTACTGCGGATATTGACCTCTTAACAGAAGCACGCTTTCGGTCTCGACTCTCACCGATCATGAAAAAACTGGGCTATAACTGCTATCAGAAGACCAAATCTTTTGCCCAGTTTGATTCTGAAATGGGAGTCCTTGGAAAAATTGACTTCATGTTTGTAAGCACACCGGAAGGAGAAGATATGTTGAAAAAGAGTATTCTTGCAAACGATGAATTGATCGGAACTTACAACGTTATTCAGCCAACTGACTACATTATTTTAAAACTGATGGCCATTGCAAATAATCCCGGCAGGAGCCAAAAAGACGAAGGTGATATTCTTGCTGTCATGAATTTATACAAAAACCGTTTGATTCCTGAGAATTTCGAGCCTTTGGATATGGATCGTGTTTATCTTTTTGCCGAAAAATTTAGCCAAAAAGATAAAGCCCAAAAATACTTTGATGAGATATTCGGTGTTTCTGATAAGCCGGGGAAGCTCGAATTATGAAAAAGAATCAAATGTCTGTAAAGGAAGAAAAAAAAATAATCTTTGAAATGATCGACGCTTCATGGGAACTGGCCCAACGGCTGGGCAAACATCCGGTTAAAACCGGATGTAATTGCATTTCTTGTGTAAATAATAGGAAACGCATTTTAAAAAAACAGGAAGTAAAATGGAAGTTTAATCTATAATCCGTTGAATGGCAAAATATGGATGGTAAGGATGTAATTCTCATACCACGTTCCAAGGAAACAGCGTATCCTATTTAAAAACCGTGATAAAACTCATTTTTAATTTACAAAAAAGGCTTTATTTACGCATGGTTACGTTTTAACAGACTGCTCATTACCTCGAAATTTAAACAGGATAACCTCAATCTTTAATTTTTTCCAGTTTCTTAATTTTGTCCCTGAGTTCCTTTATCCTGAATTCCCGCCCTACAAAAAGATCATTCATTCATGCGTTCAAGTTCCTCTACCTGCTCTTCCAGTTTATTTGTCTGCTCTTTGACAATGGTTTCAAGGTGCTTTTTGTACTTTTCTAAAAAATTATCCTTATCCGAGTAGAGAAAAGCCGTATCTTTGCCAACACACTCACTGGGTTCGTAGCCGATGAGTCTAATAGAATCATTAACCCACTCAATCTTTCTCTCCGGCATTTTTACTGAAAAAACTGTAACCCACATAGAGTTGGTTAATTACAAATTTCTAATTTCCAGTCTCAAAATCGGCATTCAATTCGATAATACACGCTTTATCGAAAAAAGTGTAAACTGGTGAATGAAGGATGCCAAATCTATGCGCCTACTTGGGGAAGTTATTTCGTCCCCGTTCCTAATCAAGTCATTGATTTGCCCGTTGAGAAACCTCCGCTGATTCTTATTTCAGAAAAAGAGTATCCGGAATTCGTATTGACGTGAAAACATGTCTCAGGTAAACTTGTAACCATTCAAAGGTTTACGGTTTACGGTTTACGGTTCACGGTTGAAAAAAACAGAAGGTAGAGGAAAATTATGGGGTCCTCTTTTGAAGATTTAGAAGTTTGGGAAAAATCTTGTAGGTTATCAGTACGTCTTTATAAACTATTAAGAGATTGCCGTGAAAAAACTGTAAACTGTAAACTGTAAACTGTGAACCTGAGTATTTACGAGAAATATATTATGCCGGGACTAAACATTTTTACCAGCAACCGCCTTGAGATACTGGCCGAACAACTATCAAGGATAATAGGTAATCCTGTTGGCCGTACTTTATCTTCTCCGCTTTCGGCTGAAATTATCGTTGTTCAAAGCAAAGGAATAGAGCGATGGTTATCAATGGAGCTGGCCAGGCACAATGGTATCAGCGCAAACATATTTTTCCCCTTTCCAAATACCTGCTTAAATGAGATTTTTAAAAAACTAATGCCGGATATGCCGGAGGAGTCTTTATTTGATCCTGATGTTATGACTTTCAGAATTATGGATATCTTGACGGAATGCCGGCACAAGTCGGGTTTTGAAACCATTAAAAAATATCTGACAGATGATGAAAATAAGCAAAAACTTTTTCAGTTGTCTGAAAAGATCTCAGAGACTTTTGACCAGTACCTTGTTTTCCGGCCGGATATTATCTTCAAGTGGGAAGAAGGAAAAGAAGATCACTGGCAGGCAAAACTGTGGCGTGAACTTGTATCCGGCAATGAAAATCAGCATAGAGCCTGGCTGAGAAAAGCCCTTATACAAAAAGTCAGGGACAGATCAGATAAAACATCTGATCTTCCTGAAAGAATATTTATATTCGGCATATCCTATCTCCCACCATTTCATACACAGGTATTTGTAGAATTATCCGGCATTGTACAAGTTGTTTTTTTTGTTCTGAACCCTTGTATGGTTTATTGGGCGGATATTGTTTCCGAGAAAGAGAAAAATAGAATCAAGAGAAAATACGTCGCAGGAGCTTCTGCATTAGATGAACTTCATCTTGAAACAGGCAACAGTCTTCTTGCATCTATGGGGAAGCAGGGAAAAGATTTTTTTGAACTTATCAGTGGATTTGACTGCGAATTGTATGAACTTTTCGAGGACCAGGCGGAATATGACATGCTCTCATGCGTTCAGTCAGATATATTATATTTAAGAGACAGAGAACATGCGAAAAATAAATTCTCAATTAATATTGAGACAGACACCTCCATTCAGGTTCATTCATGCCACAGTCCCATGAGAGAAATTGAAGTGTTGCACGATAATTTGCTTGCCATGTTCGAAGAAAGCCCGGGTCTTAAACCAAAAGATATTATCGTAATGACACCGGACATAGAGACGTATGCTCCATTTATCCATGCTGTATTTGATGCCCAGGCAAAGCATTCATTGCGTATTCCTTTCAGCATTGCAGACCGCAGCATTAGAAAGGAAAGACGAATTATTGAATCATTTCTGTCAATACTCGATCTGAAAAACAGCAGATTAGGGGCAGACCGGATTATTTCTCTTTTGGAATCGTCAGGGATAAAAGAAAAATTCGAAATGACTGAATCAGACATACGGATTATCAGGCGCTGGATAAATGATACAAGAATCAGGTGGGGAATTGATGCCGCAAGCCGGACCAGGTTAAATCTTCCTGCATTTTCTGAAAACACCTGGACAGCCGGCATTGACAGGATGTTGTTGGGATATGCGATGCCCGGTCATGAAAGAGATATGTTTTGCGGAATTCTTCCCTATGACAATATTGAAGGAAATGAGGTCAAAATTCTGGGAAGATTTCTTGAATTTTTGGACAGAGTCTTTAAGTGTGTAAATGATCTGAGCCAACCTGAAACATTATCCAAATGGGTTGATATTCTTAACACTATAATTGACGGATTTTTTCCCCGGAATGACGATGATATTGAATATGAAATACAGCTTATACGCTATGTTCTTGATGACATATCAAAAAAACAGGACCTGTCCGGTTTTGATAAAAATATAAGTATTGAGGTTGTAAAAACATATCTTGAGACGCGTTTTGAACGCGAGAATTCGGGCTCGGGTTTTATTGCGGGAGGGGTTACATTTTGTGCAATGCTACCAATGCGCAGTATCCCGTTTAAGGTTGTATGCCTTGCAGGTATGAATAATGACGCATTCCCGCGTGATTCAAAAACTTTAAGCTTCGATATTATAGCAAAAGACCCAAAGCCGGGAGATAGATTAAGAAGAAATGATGATAAATATCTTTTCCTTGAGGCGCTTATTTCGGCAAGGAAGAAGCTTTATATCAGTTATGTGGGACAGAGTATCGAAGACAACACCCAGATTCCTCCCTCTGTTGTTGTAAGCGAATTGCTCGACTACATTGAGGAAAGTTTTTATGTTCCCGAAAAATGCATTCTTGATCACGTTATCATTAGGCACAGACTACAGGCGTTTTCTCCGGAGTATTTTAAAAGAGACAGCCAGTTGTTCAGTTATGCCAAGGAAAATTTTATTGCCGGCAAAAGAGCTTTTAAATCTAAAATAGCCTTACATTTTGTTTCAACAGGGCTTTCAGAGCCGTCAGAAGAATGGAAAAATCCGGATATTGAAACTTTATGCTTTTTTTTCACCAATCCTGCCAAATTTCTGATTGAAAGGCGACTCGAAATATTTCTTGAAGAAACATTGCCTGTTTCAGAAGACAGGGAAGCATTTACATTAGAAGGCATTGAAAAATACCATGTTGAGCAGCGACTTTTTCAAAGTTGCATATCCGGGTTTGATTTGAGGCGTTTGCTGCCTGCATATAGAGCAACAGGGCGACTTCCTTATGGCAATGTAGGGGAGCATTGCTACAGAGAATCAGAAGTTAATGTAAAAGATTTTGTCAACAGAATAGATGATTTTAAAAAACAACTTGCTCCTGTTCAAGTTGACCTGGATGTTTCAGATTTTAAAATAACCGGTGTGCTGGATAATATTTTTGAGTTTGGCCTGGTTAATATCCGTTACGCAAAAAGGAAGTCAAAAGATCTTTTAAAATCCTGGATCTATCACCTTGTTTTTTGCTCATTGCCTGAACAAAACTATCTGAAAAAGAGCCATCTTGTTTGTAAAGATGAAACATGGGAATTTGATCCTGTTAAAGAAAGTAAAGACATTTTAGAGAATCTACTTGCATTATACTGGCAGGGATTATCAAAACCCATTCACTTTTTTCCTGAAACATCGTTTGATTATGCCCAAAGAACATTAATAAAAAAAGAAAATCAGCAGAATGCTTTAAATTACTCAAGAAAAAAATGGACTGGAGAATATTACAGAGGCAGTTGGAGCGAGTCGGATAATCCTTATTATAATCTTTGTTTCAGTAAAACAGATCCGTTTGATAAAGCATTCATAAGAATCGCAGAAGAAGTTTTTGCTCCGCTTTTAAAGCATTGTAGGAGAATTTGAAAATTTGTAAAAATTCACCACGGAGGTGCACTGAGTTTCACTGAAAATTAAAATAAAAAGGAGACATTCATGAAATTAAATATTGTCTATAAAAAAGAAAATAAATGGTTTATCGGGCATATTCAAGAATATCCCGATTATGAAAGTCAAGGTAAAACAGTAGATGAATTAAGAGAAAATTTAATAGAAATTTATAATGATATTAATCAAGGTTTAGTGCCTGATGCAGAACCTTTTCAGCTATTGGAAGTGGCAATTTGAAAAGAAAAAAATTGATTAAAACAATTAAGTCAAACGGTTGTTTTTTTGTGCGCCATGGTGCTAATCATGATTGGTATAAAAATCCTCAGTCAGGAAAAAGCCAACCTATCCCAAGGCATACTGAAATAGAAGATGGCCTCGCTAAAAGAATAATTAAAAGACTATTGTAAAATGTCTGACAACAAAATTCAGTGTTCTCGTTCCCATGCTCCAGCATGGGAATGCATACCATATGGGTTCCCACGCCTGAGCATGGGAACCAGGCAAAGGGCCAAAGTTGGTATCACCACTAACAACTTGAAATCAATATCCAAAATGCTTCAATAGTTGCATAGTTCATTAAAAAAACTGTGAACTGTGAACCGACAACCGTGAACGGTTACACATCCCTGGAGGATTTTATGTTAACCTGCTTGAAGGTTTCAGGATTCAAAAACCTTGTTGATGTGGATGTTCATTTTGGGCCGTTTAATTGCATTACAGGAGCTAATGGCTCCGGCAAGTCAAATTTATTTGATGCTATCAAATTTCTGAGTGCCTTGTCTGACAGTACATTAATTGATGCGGCTGTTTCCGTATGTGGTGAAGGAGGAAAAACACCTGATGTACGCAGTCTGTTTCACTGCGTTGGCGGTAAGTATGATAAAGAAATGTCTTTTGAGGCAGAGATTATAATTCCGGAACAAGGGATTGATGATTTAGGCCAAAAAGCCAAAGCCGGCATTACATTTTTACGTTATCGCGCCGAGCAAAGCTCGGCGTATCTTGCAGGGTGAAAGTCCCTGTCGGGAGGAACTCAGCAATGAATTTCTGGAAGGGTTAGCCACCCACCCGTATCGAGCCTTGGACCCATGGCGGAGTTGTATGAATGCA
>JAUWFS010000207.1:0-5778 GCA_030606805.1 Deltaproteobacteria bacterium | reverse complement strand
AAGGCTTGAGGACTTTCCTGAGTCTGGAAGAATCATACCAGAATTTCCAGAACTTCCCTACCGGGAGGTGATTATATCGCCATACCGTTTTTTTTATAAAATCAAAGGCGATATTGTTTGGATAGTTGCGGTATGGCATGGTGCACAGCTTCTAAAGCAACCAAGGCATTAAATGCCAACAAAAAAATGGAAATGGAGCTGACCACAAAAGCCGAGCCGATTTTTGGTGAATTCAAAGGCTTAGATTGTAACCGCCTATCAAAAAGGGGTAGGATAAAGGCACGACTATGAAAAAGCCAATCTTCAACTATGATGAAATAAGCGACACCCTGTATGTTTCATTTGAGCCTGGTGAAAAAGCGACAGGTATCGAGTTAAATGAACACATTTTGCTGCGCATCAACATAAATGAGCGAAGAGCAATAGGTCTGACCTTTCTGGAATACTCCCTTTTAGCTCAGAAGACCGAAGTCGGTCCGCGTAGTTTTCCTCTCACAAGTCTATCTGAACTATCTGAGGAACTGAGAAAAATTGTACTTTATATTCTTTTGCGTCCACCGGTAAGCGACATTCTTTCTCTGTCAACGTATACCCCTTCAAATGTTGAAGCCATTCCGATCATATCGCTACAACCAGTGGCAATCGCTGCTGCATGAAGTCTGATTTATGATATGAAGGAAAAAAACTACAAACTTCTTCTTGATTCATTTTTGCAAGAAGTAAAAAAGACTGACGGCAGGCATTATCAGCTCACAAATACGGAAATAACATTTTTCCTTGCATTTACATGTTGTATTGTAACGTGGATGAGGTCCTGCGGCTTTAAGTTAATACCGCTGGATATAGGCAGGTCACATTCAATCATATATTCGGTAAGCAGCACCTGATAATTTTCTTTTCGCCTGGAGAGAACGATAGCTTCTTGTTCCTCTCTGATTTTTCTTTCAAGATATTTCAACAACCAGTACCTGTGACGCCTGTGCTGTAGCTTTGATACGTAACTCATGGGCTGTTCAAGGCGCTGTATTAAACTTTCTATTTCTTCCTTTGTGTAGGGCTCTTCTAACCCGAGAATTCCCCTCAACTGACGCTGTGTAATCAGGTCAAAACATTTACGTATTGGAGAGGTGGCGGTAACATAGGCGCTTAATCCAAGGCCTGAGTGTTTCTCTGCTTCAGGGCTCAAAATAAAACGGCTCAAAAATTTTCGCTGCATCCAGTTTTGAAACAGTGTGCCTTTTTCTCCCTTATAGAGACGTTCCCTTGGTTCAGCCTGAGACCTGAAGATTGCCGGCATATGATGTTTCAGAAGGAATTCCGCCATAAGCCAGTTGGCCATGATCATTATTTCTGAAACAAGCATCCTTCCAGGGCTTTCTCTGTTTATTTTTGTAACATTTACTTTGTCATTGTCCAGCCAGACGTTGATGTCAGGCAGAGATATTTGAATTGCGCCCTGCTTTAATCTTTTTTCCCGAAACTTTTTTGCTATATCTTGAAGGATAAGCACTTCGTGATCTTCATTGGCAATCGTATTGACATCATAATAGGTTAGTTGCCTCTTAACCTTAACCATGCTCGAAACAATTTCGTAATTGATTATTTCAGCCGATTTGCTTAATTTAATTATTATACTTATAGCCGGACGTGCTTTCCCTGCTATCAGACTGCATAGATTTTCTGCAAGGCATGAAGGCAGCATCGGTATTTTCCGGTCAGGCATATAAATGGAGCTTCCCCGATTAACAGCCTCTTTGTCTATAATATCTTCTTTTTTAATGAAATGGCCGACATCAGCGAGATGAACGCCAAGACGATAATGATCACCTTTGTCTTCAATGGTTATAGCATCGTCAAAATCAAGAGTTGATTGTCCGTCTATCGTAATTGCGGAGAGGCCGGTCAGGTCCAGCCTGTCTTTAAAGTCGGCAGGGTCTTTATGCCTGGAGACCAGGTCTGTTGCATTTTTCATGACCTCGTCAGAGAAGACGGTCGGGATTTCATATCTGTGCAATTCAATGTTTTCATTTTTATCCCAGACACCAAGCTTTACAAGGAACTGGAATACTATTTCTATGTTATCTATCCCTGCTTTTTTAAGTATTTCTTTGCCAAGGGAGTAGTGCGGGCTTTCCTTTTGGAAGAGATAGCAGGATTTAAGAATATCCATGCATTCTATTTTATCATCAGGTAGGTAAGGTTTTTCGATATCGAGCATTGTTTTTAGCCAGGCAGAGCCCTCATCTATAATACGATTTTTTCGGGCGGCTTCTTTTTGCCGGCAGGCAATCTGTTCTACCTGCTCTTCCGAATAAGGGAAAAAACGGTCGCGGTTAAATTTAAAATATGATCTGTTTTTAAAAAATGCCCTTACAACTGCGGATTCATGGTCATAAGTAGGACTATCCGGGAAACAGAATTCAGTCATTTCGGCAAGATCTATCCATTTTTTTTCTGCATTCAGAATTTCCCATAACTCTTTTATATCTATATGATTAATCAGGGCGTTACGTTTGCCGGCTATTTCCTTTAATGCCTCGACCAGCTTGTATTTACCCATTGAAAGGTTAAGGTGCGTGTTGCATTTATGTGATAGCCGACCAGGCGACAGCTTGATTTCCCGATTGTTTTCAGTAAGAATCCTAAGCTTCTGTTTTTTGACTTCAAGAATGACGCCGCATATAATTTTCTGGTGGTCGATATATTCTACAATATTTCCTGTTTCCATAATAATAAATCATAACAATCAGGCATGAGAAAGTCAACGTTCCGCCGGAGTTTAGGAGGGCTACGTCATTTAAGCTGATAACCTGCTGACTTAACGAGAATTGTTTACTTATAGGATTTTCTATAAATTCGAAGCACGAAACACGAAATCCGAAACAAATACGAATGACCAAAATCAAAAATTCTAAACGTGCCGAGCCCCGCAGATATTGGATAACTGCCTGAAATGTTTTGTTCATTTGATATTCGAAATTAGATATTGTTTCGACCATTTTTATAAGATCAGGCGATATTCGAGTTTCGGATTTTGAAGTCCCCGGAAACTCCTAATATTAAAGCTTTAGCACCGACTTTGACGTTTCCCTACTGAGTTTAGGTAATATATAATCGTTTGTTTGACCGGCATACGATTCTGTTGTAAAAGATTTGTAACTACTTTGGTTCACGGTTTACAGTTCACGGTTCACGGTTCACGGTTAAAAGCCGACTAACCCTGAACCGTGAACCCGGCAACCTGAGAAGTTGCGAAATATGAAGAGATCAAGGCAACCAACCGTAAACCGTGAACAGTGAACCGTAAACCTGAATAGTTACCATGAACTCAATAAATTTAATAAAACCATATTTTTTAGAAAAACGATTTTTAATTTTTTTCGGTCTTGTATGTCTGATAGTTGTCGATTTCCTGCAACTGTTTATTCCCAGAATTATAAAATGGGCTGTTGATGACATCACAGCCTTCAGGGTCGATGCAATAAGACTTTCGTACTATGCACTTTATATAGTAGCCATAGCTGTTTTGATTGCATTGTTCAGGTATGGATGGCGGCGTTGCCTTATAGGCACATCGAGAAGAGTGGAAGAGGGGCTGAGAAACAGGCTTTTTGCTCATATTCAAACACTTTCCCCTTCTTTTTTCGCTAAAGTCAAGACCGGTGATATTATGGCTCATGCAACAAATGATATCCAGCATGTCCGAATGGCGACCGGCATGGGGATGGTAGCTCTTACAGATTCAATTGTGCTTGGTTCCGCTGCTATTGGTTTTATGGCATATATTAATGTCAAACTGACTTTATTTGTATTAATCCCTATGCCGATGATTATTTTTGGCACGCGCTTTTTCAGTAAAAAGATGCACCGTCTTTATCAGGAGGTACAGGGGACATTCTCTGAGTTAACCGAGGTTACGAGAGAAAGATTTGCAGGTATCCGAATTATAAAAGCATATAACAGGGAAAAAGATGAGAGATCCAGATTAGCAAAAATATCAAAGGATTATATAAACAGCAACCTGAGGCTTGTAAGAGTCACAGGATCTTTTTTCCCGATGATGCTACTTTTTTCAAATATCAGCCTTGCAATAGTCCTTTATCTCGGAGGACGACAAACCATAGGCCTGACGATTACTCCAGGAGATTTTGTGGCGTTCATAAGCTATCTCGGCCTTCTTACATGGCCGATGATGGCTATGGGTTGGGTAACCAACCTTCTGCAGCGGGGAAGAGCATCATTAGATAGAATAGATAAGATTTTACAGATCAGGCCCGAAATTGATGACTGCTCCGGCGCAGAGCATCTTGAACTCGTACAGGGAAGTATTGTTTTTGAAAATGTGTCATTTTCTTACGGGCGTGATAAAGCGCATGCACTTGCCGGAATTGATATAAAACTGGATAAGGGAAAGGTATTGGGTATTGTGGGAGCTCCCGGAAGCGGTAAAACAACCTTTGCAAACCTTATTCCAAGACTCTTTGATGTAACAGGCGGCAGGATAACATTAGACGAAAAAGATATCCGCAATATCCTGCTCAAGGATCTCAGGGCACAGATTTCTTTTATGCCCCAGGAACCGTTTTTATTTGCAGGTACGATCAGGGAAAACATTTTATTTGGAAATAAAGAAGCAGATGAAAAGGAATTGGTTAAAGCTGTTAAGCAAGCATCTTTGTATAGTACAATAAAATCCTTTTCCGATGGTTTTGAAACAATAGTAGGAGAAAAAGGTGTAATTCTTTCCGGAGGACAGAAACAGCGCATAGCACTTGCCCGTGCGCTTTTGCGAGACAGCGCCATTCTGATCCTTGACGACCCTGTAAGCCAGGTGGATATGGAAACCGGAAGCGCCATCATAAATACCATAAAGTCATTGGCGGACATAAAGACAGTAGTAATTGTTTCACACAGGCTTTCAGCGGTTCAATTCGCTGATCGAATAATCGTACTGGATAACGGTCGCATTATAGAATCAGGTATGCATGAGGAATTGATGAAAAATGACAGATACTACGCAAAAACATTTCGTCTGCAGGAAATAGAAGAGGAGCTTAATGCGTACTGATTTCGGATATTTTGAGGAAAAAAAGCTTGGGAAGCCTTATGATATAAAGATGTTAAGAAGGCTTTATCCTTTTGCCGGACCGTATAGATTGTTTTTCATATTATCAATATTTCTTGTCATTATTATTACTCTCCTTGATCTGTCCCTTCCGTATATTACCAAAATTGCAATAGACAGGTATATTGTTCCCAAGCTTGAATCAGCTAATTTTAAGGATGTTCGTGGCAGAGAAGATAAAGTCAGATTTTTAGAGGCAGACATAACCGATCCTGAAATCAAAGCAATTGTAAACAAATATTCAGATCAATTCAAGATTTCCGGCTCATTTGCTTTGATATCATTTGATGACCTGTCAGGACTGGACAAAGAAGATCTTTCCATATTGCGAAAAGACGATTTAGCCGGAGTAACTCTTATAACAACCATTTTCATCGGATTAATCCTTTTAAATTTTGTACTGAATTTTTTGCAGGTTATGTTGATGGAATATACCGGACAGAAAATAATGCATGATTTAAGGGTCCGTCTTTTTGCGCATATCCAGGATTTATCAGTTGCTTTCTTCAGCAGGAATCCTGTTGGCCGGCTTGTCACAAGGGTCACCAATGATACCCAGAACATGCACGAGCTGTTTACCTCGGTTATTTCTTTTGTGTTTAAGGATATATTTCTTCTTTTTGGCATTATGTTTGTTCTAATCACTATTAACT
>JAUWFS010000059.1:0-15579 GCA_030606805.1 Deltaproteobacteria bacterium | reverse complement strand
TTGTCAAAAGATTGATATAGTTTTCGTAGGATTTCTGTTCCCTGGCAAATAACAATTCAAGAGCGTTTTTCAGTTTGTCCAGGCCTATGATTTCTTTTTCTAAGGTTACTTCCCAGAGGGCCTCACAGAGCTGTTGTATATCTCCGGGTGAGTATTTCACTAATTTGTATTATGCATATCTGTATAATACAGATTAGTGAAAAATGTCAATCATGAATTTGGAGCAGTTTTTAGGTATGTTTCAAATATTTTTGAAATTTAATCTGTGAAATCTGCGTAACCTGCCCGCAATGCCTTGCATGGATTTAACGAAGTATCATAATCGGGTGCCTGCAAAATATTGAAAGCGTAATTTTATAATTTCCTATACAATTAAAAAAATGAAATAATTAATTTTAATGCTTCATTTCGTGCAATTGGCTGCGAAAAATAATGATCTACATCCAAAGAATGGAAGGTGACCTGTGGGCATAATCGTTTAATATCATTCTCATAATTTACTTTGAAACCAGTATCAAAAATTTCCAAAATTCTATCTTTACGAGCATAAAGACATAAAACAGGAGTTTTATCCAAACATACACCATGCAAAGGCTCCCAGGTAAATAATTCTGATACAATTCTAAACAGGCTGGTTCTCCTCCGTTCTAATACACCAAAATAATTCTCATTTTTTTCAATTCCCGGGAACAGGAAGTCCATGTAATAGCTGACCGCCTCTATTGTTTTTCTAAGACTTTTATGAGGCGAAAATTTCTCCCGGTAATATGAAAAAAAAGAATTTATAACTGACTTAAGACATAATTTTGAAATTGCATTTATCAGCACCAGCCTTTTAAAAGGTTCCTTTAGGCTGTGAGCCGCATACAGGATGGGTATCGCGGAATAACAAGAAGCTATGCCGTATAAAGGCAAACTTTCTTTTTGGCTCAGCCTGAATACATGTAAAAGCATATGCAAGGTATCCTGATTGGAAGATTTAAGTGAAAATTTATCTGATGAGCCTCCATGTCCGGAAAAGTTAAAAGAAATAAGGTCATATTTCTTGCGAATTAACCAGCGAAAGGAAATTACCTGTTGTGATAATTTACCGCCTATCAGTGGCGGAACAAATATAAGACCCTTTGGGGAAGCATTTCTTATATGGCCCCACTCAATGCTCTTATTTTTTCCAGTATATAGATAACCCTTTTCAAAAATTGTCTTCATATAAAACTTGATGAATTTGTTTTTTTAAGAATTCATAATATTGACATGCAGGGCCACATCATTTAAGCTGATAACCTCCTGAATTCACAAGCATTGCTTACTTATTCAATTTTCAATAAATTCGAAGCACTAAGCTCGAAATCCGAAACAAATACGAATGACCAAAATTCAAAATTTCAAACATGGTGGAGCGCCATAGATATTGCATAAGCACCTGACATGTTTTGGTCATTTGATATTCGAAATTAGATATTGTTTCGAGTTTCGAGTTTCGGATTTCGGATTTTGAGGTCCCCACAAACTCTAAATATTAGCACTTTAGCACTGACTTTGACGTTTCCCTGTATTGACATGTTATCTAATAGCAATTACAGTAATTTATTTATATAATTTTCGGAGGCCGATTGTGTACTCAAAAATACTAATACTTCGCTTTCCAAAAACTATGGTTCAAAAGCCTATAGTTTGTTACCTCGTTAAAGATTATGATCTTACATTTAATATCCTTAATGCCACAGTACTTCCCAGAAAAGAGGGAGTTATGGTTCTTGAGCTATCCGGAACCAGAAAAAACTTCAGAGAAGGTGTACAATATCTCAAGACTGAAGGAGTACACGTTCAGAATGCATCCCAGGAAGTAAAGCATGATAATAAAAAATGCACGCACTGCGGAGCATGTACTGCTGTCTGCCCAACCGGCGCTCTATCCATTCAAAGGCCCGAAATGAATATTGTCTTTGATCAAAAAAAATGCAGCGTATGTGAACTTTGCGTACCCGCCTGCCCCCCCAGGGCAATGGAAGTTCGCCCTACAAAGAACGTTTTTTTTGAATGAAACAGTTAACGGCCATAGCGATAAGCGGCGGCGTAGATTCTCTAACAGCAGCGTATTTATTAAAAAAACAGGGCATTAAACTCATTGGTATCCATTTTATAACCGGATATGAAACCAGGCCTACTTATCATACGAATATTAAAGATCCTGCAAACCCGGAAACAAATTTATATGCAACAACTCCCTCAAGCACAAAAGATTACATTTGCCAAAATATCTCTAACATAGCCGAACAACTTGGCATTTGCATTGAAATTATCGACTGTAGCGCTGAATTTAAAAAAAATGTTGTCGATAATTTTATACAAACTTATAAGGCCGGCAAAACCCCCAACCCATGCATGGTATGCAATAGCTCAATTAAATTTGGGACTGTTCTGGATTTTGCCCGCAAAATGGGAGCCACTCATATTGCAACAGGACATTATGCCAGGGTAATAAAAGACAGAAAAAACAGGTGCCACCTTCTTAAAGGTATTGATCCGCAAAAAGACCAGTCTTATTTTCTTGCTTTATTAGAGCAAAAACAACTTGCCGCTGCCTGCTTTCCTCTTGGGAATTTGACGAAATCAGAAGTTCTAAAAATCAGTAAGGAAAAAGAACTTAAACCAATTGCAAGTAGAGAAAGCCAGGACATCTGCTTTATCAAAGACAATAATTATGGATATTTCCTTGAACAACAACAAGGATTTAAACCAAAGCCGGGGCTAATAAAAGATCTTAACGGCAACCTTTTGGGAAAGCACAAAGGTTTGCATCTTTATACTATTGGCCAAAGGAAAGGCATAAACTGCCCTGCTTCCGAGCCCTATTATGTTGTAAGTATTGATATAAAGCGAAATATTTTGATAGTCGGTTCTAAAAAAGATTTACTATTAAAAAAATGTAAGGTTATAAAAATAAACTGGATAAATCAAGAACCGACTTCTTTGATAAAAGTTTATGTCCGTATAAGATACCGTCACAAAGCAGTAGAGGCTACTCTTCTACCAATGGGAAAACAAACGGCAATTGTAAAATTTAAAAACCCTCAACTATCAATAACTCCCGGACAGGGCGCTGTATTCTATACAGGAGATGAAGTAATCGGCGGCGGCTGGATTGAAAGCTAAAAAATTAACTTATGCAAAATTATTCCATCACAACATTAGGCTGTAAGGTAAATCATTGCGAGTCAGAATCCATAATTCAGATCTTGAAAAAGTCGGGATGGACTTCTGTTCCTTTAGGAGAAGATGCAGGATTTTGCATAATAAACACATGCACCGTTACCAGGAAAGCAGCCATGCAGTCACGGCAGGCAGTAAGACATGCAATTCGCTCCAACCCGCGTGCGCGTATAATTGTTACAGGCTGTTATGCACAAACCGAGCCCGATGAGATTAAAAAAATCAAAGGAGTCCATTATATAATCGGTCATGCCGGCAAACATAAAATCCCGGAAATAATTACATCAACAGAAAAAAAAGATTTTGTATTTCCTGTAACCATTTACAATGACATAATTAATGAAAAAACTTTCAAACAAATGCCTGTTGCGCTTGGGGAAAGAACAAGGCCTTTTCTAAAAATACAGGACGGCTGCAACGCTTTTTGCACCTATTGCATTGTTCCTTATGCCAGAGGCCGCAGCCGCAGTATGCCCTTAAAAAACATATTAGATAATATCATCCGGATTAAAAAATCCGGATACAGGGAAGTCGTCCTCTCGGGCATACACCTTGGCCGCTATGGACTTGATCTCTCACCGCAAACAAATTTAACAGAACTCATAAAACATATAAATAAGTCAAGGGCTATAGAGCGCGTCAGGCTAAGTTCAATAGAACCTCTTGAATTAACTGAAGCCATTATAAAAACAGTAGCTAAGTCAGATATTTTCTGCCGTCATTTCCATATTCCTTTGCAGAGCGGAGATGATTTAATATTAAAAAAAATGCGACGGCCATATACAAGATCAATGTTCAGAAAGTTACTATATAGAATTCATGAATTAATACCTGATGCCGCAATAGGAGTTGATACTATTATAGGATTTCCGGGCGAAACTGAGGAAACCTTTGAAAATACATATAATCTAATTAAAGAACTGCCGGCGACCTATCTCCATGTCTTTCCTTTTTCATCCCGCAAAGGAACACCGGCAAGCAGCTTCCCGGATAAAGTACCATCAAAGATTATTAAAGAAAGATGTAAAATAATGCGTGATCTGGGAAATATCAAAAAAAAGGAATTTTACAAAAAAAGTATCGGGAAAAAGGTTGAAGTTCTTATAGAGGCAAAAAGAGACAAAGCAACAGGCTTTTTAAAAGGTATGACTTCAAATTATTTGCCGATATTTTTGAATGGAAATGATGCTTTGAAAAATACAATAGTTGATGCTAAAATTGAAAAAATAAATAACGATAATTCTTTATTCGGCACTATTTGATCCCCTTTTCTTTTTTTATAAGTTCATACGCCCCTTGAATCTCCCGGAATTTATCATTAGCAAATTTTGTAAACTCTTCAGGAAGGCCCTTTGATGCAATCTTATCAGGATGGTATTCTAATACCAGTTTTCTGTACTGCTTTTTTATCTGAGCATCTGAATCGTTTTGGCTGCACCCAAGAATTGCATAATATTTTTCAAAGTCCTTGATATATCTGGACTTAAATTTACTGTATTCCGCATCATTGAAGTTGAATACTCTTGCAGCAGAGTGAATAAGTTGTTCTTCGCTTTTACTAAGGACTCCATCGGCAACAGATACTCTAAAAAGCATATCCATCATAAGTTCCAGGAGCTGAGGCTGTCTGCTAAACTGCATGTAGAACTGATTCGCAAAATCATAGAAGGTCTCCTGAGATCTGGTAGCTGCATGAAAAATGTTCATGGCAAGTCTTTTGCTCTCAAGATTAAGGTTTAAGTCATTAACCATAAAATCCTCTATGGACTTAATTTCTTCCTCTGATATGCGGCCATCCACTTTAGCAAGCTTTGCAAGCATTGAAAATGCCGCTATAAAAAAAGTAAACTGAGACTCTTCGCCTGATGAAAGACGTGCATTATCATTAACATAGTATTGCTTTTTGCTTGAATCAAAAGTATGTCCAAATGCAGCTCCTGCGACAGCACCGAGAGGGCCGCCTAATGCAAATCCTATAGTACCTCCAACAACTTTTCCAAACCAACCCATATTATTATACTTCTCCTTAAAAAAAATTTATTCGTTTATAATGATCAGAAATTTGAAAACTCAAGTATGAGATTAACCAGAGGTAGCGGGCAATTAAATTTAAGAACGTCTGAAACTTGCGCATAAGTGAGCCTAAAGAAAAAAGAGTATTAATATCAGTTAGAAAAATTAAACGTTATGGCTTGAGTTTATCCTTTTAACAAAAATATACAAAAGTGCCTTTTTTTTCTTAATGCTCACTAATACGCTCAAACAGTCAGCCGTTTTAAATTGTAAATGCCCGCCACCTCTAATTGTTAACAAGTTACTTTTGAGTTTTCAAATTTATTATTATTTAAATATTTTAATAATAATTATGTATTATAAACCACAATATAAATATATTTAAGATTATTTTGTTGATTTTAATTCCTGTTGTTAATTATTAAAAATAGCTTTAATGGGCTGTAGTCAAGCGTTTAAGCTATTCATATGGTTCTTGTAAATATAGGCATATTATTTGCTTGTAGTTAATTATCAGAGAGCCGGTCCGACAAATAGGTTGAAGTCCCGTTTCCGTCAGATTATATGAATCAGAAACTGGATCTGTTTTAAATTTAATGGAAAATACATATAATGTTAATGCGGTTATTGTAAAACAATGTTGTCGGACCGCCTCTATCTTTTTTATAAAAATAGCCCGAGTTACCCCTTAATATGAATTGATATGCAAAGCATAAAAGAATAAGCGCTTCACTTTGTCCTCGATACATACTTTTCTTATATGAATCCATGCTTTTCCACGTTCTTAAATATTCAATTGATTTTCCAGTAAAAATTTGCAATAATTAATAAAATGTTTTATCCTCTCATCCAATCAAACAACAAATCAAGGGAGGTTCAAAATGAAGAAGATGGTTGGAATTTTTACGGTAGCTTTGATGGTATCTATGTTTGCCACAGGAATTGTTTACGCAAATGGTGCGGTGCCGATAACAGCCGAACAGGCATTTGATGCATAGTACCAGTTATGGTGACGCATATAATGGATTCAGGGGTTTCCCGGGAAGAAAAACTTCTTTTCAGGAGCATGAATCAGTCTCGTGGAGTGATGCAGGTCTGCCCATTCACATCGGATGGGGTAAAGATTAGTATTTATGGAATTTAAGCTTAAATCAAAAGTCAATTATAGAGAAATCATTTGTGCGCCCTGTTATTAATGGAATTTGTAAGACAAAAAACCATAAAACAGGCGCTCAGATGATAAAAGATAGTAATAAATGAGTATAAACAATTAGTTCGGATGGTTATATTAAATGTCGGTATATGAATATACAGCACTGGATGTAAACGGGAAGAATACTTCCGGTATTGTTGATGCGGAAAGTGCTCTTACGGCTCGTCAGAAGCTCCGTGATTCAAAGATTTTTCCCGTTTCGATAAAGGAAGTCAGTGTTACAAGTGCGGAAAAAGAGTCTAAGACTTTTTCTCTATTGCAATTTTTTTCGCGAAGTATCAAACCGTCTGAACTTTCCATGATGACAAGGCATCTTGCTACTTTAGTGGGTGCCGGCTTTCCGCTTGTATCAGCCATAGATACTCTTATTCCTCAAACCGGATCTCATGTTTTCAAAAAGACCCTGGCAAATATTAAGGATTCAATAGTTGAAGGTAAAAGTTTTGCTGATGCTTTGTCATTGTATCCAGGAGTTTTTTCCGCAATTTATATAAACATGGTTCGTTCCGGCGAAACATCCGGCACTCTTGAAATTGTTCTGGAACGGCTGGCGGATATTGCCGAAAAACAACAGGCTTTAAAGAGTCAGATAAGATCGGCTTTGGTTTACCCTGTTTTAATGTTGATTGTTGGATCTGTTGTATTATTTTTTTTGCTGGCATATATAGTTCCTAATATAACCTCAATATTTTCCGACATGAATCAGATCCTGCCTGCTCCAACCCGTTTTCTTATTGCTTTTAGCGATTTATTCAAGCACTATTGGTGGGTCATATTAATTATGATTTTTGTTGTGATATTAGCTTTAAGGAGCTTTAAAAAAACATCAAAAGGAAGCTATTTTTTAGATAAAAGTCTGCTTTCTTTCCCGCTGGTCGGCACATTAGCAAGAAAGCTTGCTGTAGCGCGTTTTTCCCGAACCCTTGGGTCTTTGCTTGAAAATGGTGTTCCCATGCTGCATGCACTTGAAATAGTAAAAAATATTGTGGGTAATATTATTATTTCAAATGCGGTTGAAACAGCCGCCAAAGAGGTTGAGGGCGGACAGGGGCTTGGGATGGTTCTTACTGAAAGCAAGGTATTCCCTAATCTGTTTACTCAGATGGTTAAGGTTGGAGAACAAAGCGGGGAGCTGGAGAAAATGTTGAAAAAAGCGGCGGATGTTTATGAAAATGAAATAGAATTGAGTGTTATGAACATTACCTCAATGCTTGAGCCGGTTATGATATTAATAATGGGGATTGTTGTTGCATTTATAGTTATCTCAATTTGCCTTCCTATATTTGAAATGAATCAGCTTGTAGTCTAGATTCAGGGTTTGCAAAGAAAAACTTACAATTTAAAATAATTTATCTGTATTTTTTGTGGTAAAATTTTGATTGGAGGATTAATGAATAAAAAGATTCCACGAATAATAACTGGCGTATGTGGCTTTACGCTTATTGAGTTGATGGTTGTTATTGTAATTTTAGGGATCCTTGCGGGTCTTATAGTCCCAAGGTTGATGGGGCGGCCAGAGGAGGCAAGGCGGCTTAAAGCAAAGATGCAGATAGAAATTCTGGAAACAGCTCTTAAATTGTACAAACTGGATAGCGGCATGTATCCGGATACTGAGCAGGGATTGCAGGCACTTGTAGAAGCGCCCGAGACAGGGACTCTTCCGAAAAAATGGCGCAAGGGTGGCTATCTTGAAAAGGGAAAGCTCCCCAAAGATCCATGGGATAATAATTTTGTCTATCTTTGTCCAGGTATTAATTATGACTATGATATTATGTCATATGGTGCCGACGGTTTGCCTGGAGGTGAAGAAAAGAACGAGGATATCAATAGCTGGGAAATTGAATAGAGTTCATCCATAAACGCTATCCATCATGTTTTACATAAGGGCGAGGATTTTTTTGCGAATGAAAACCGATGAAAGATATGGTGAAGTTGGGATGCAAAAATGCCAAGTTATTTTTGACCGAGCCCTAATGCAAAACAGAGGTTTTACTCTCATTGAGCTGATAATTGTGGTTTTTCTTATCAGTATTATGCTTTTTTTGTATATTCCGAAATTCCAGGAAGCAGTTATGTTTGATAGTACAAAAAGAGTATCTCGCTGGATTATCGGTAAAGTAAAGGCATTAAAGGAAGGCTCAATCACTAACCATAAGAGTTATTTTTTACATATTGATTTAGATAATAACAGAATGTGGGTGACAGATGAATTAATGTCGGAAGAAGAAATACAAAATGCCGAGCAACAAGGTTTTGAGCTTCCGGATGATATAAATTTGCTTGATGTTGAATATCCTGGTAAAGATAAAATATTATTCGGGCGTGCAGATATTTATTTTTATAAAAAAGGATATTCCGACAAGGCATTGATTCATATTGAAGACAGCAGCAACAAACAGCTTTCTTTTCTTATAGAACCTTTTTTATCTGAGGTCGAGCTGTATGAAAAATATGTGGAGTTTGAAAACTGACAAATCGCTAATATTACGGTCTGGCTTTTCGCTGCTTGAAATTCTGGTGGCGATATCCATCATTGCAATTGTCTTTTTAAGTATATTTAAGATGCATAAACAGACTATATCGATGAATCATGCTGCAAAGTTTTACACCATAGCACCCCTATTGGCCCAGAATAAAATAGAGGAGCTTGAATTAAAATCCGTTTATGACAGTATTTATGATTCAGGGGTGTTCGGAGATAATTACCCTGGTTACAGATATAATATTTCCATAGATGATGTTGATTCTGAATTTCTTGGATATGCCGCAGGTGATTTAAAAAAAATAGATGTTGCTGTATTTACTGATACTGAAGAACTTTCGTATAGTCTCAGGGCTTACAGGTTTAATTAAAATGACAGAACGAAGCGATACCACAAATCTTAAATTTTCAATTTTCAATTGTCAATTTGGTTCTGGCTTGTCCAGCCTGGGTTTTACCCTGGTCGAAATTTTGATTGCAATATTTATCTTCAGCATAATTATCACAACTATTTTCAGTTCATTTAATGCAATACTGAGTGGCACCGGCTCTATATCTGAAAAGCTTACCACATGCGATATGGCTAAAAATTGTCTTAACAGAATTATTACCGATTTTAAATCCATCCATGCATATTGCCCTGAGGATACATCTTTAAATCCAGATGGTCTGCTGGGAGCTTATCGTATTGTGGGTGAAAATACCGAAGTGGGAAGCAGAGAATTCTCAAAACTAAGGTTTACTTCTCTGGCGCATATAAATCTTGAGCATGATATGCGGTATGGGATTGCAGAAATTATCTATTATGTTCAAGAAACAGATAAAGATAATTATGTTATCAGGAGAGCAGATAGTCTGTATCCCTATAAATTTTTTAAAAAAAAAGATAGCGATCCTTTGTTATGTGAAAGAGTAAAATCTTTGGAATTCAAATATTATGGCTATGATGGAAATGAATATGATTTTTGGGATTCACAGTCCGATGAGTTCCGGCATTCGACTCCAAGGGCAATAAGTATAGAACTTGAGGTAGGGGATGAACCAAACTCTATTTTTTTGGAAGCAATGGTAACAATCCCGGTTTACAGAGAAAAAACCAGTTAAGATTCAATAATGATTACAAGAATATTAAGCAGTAACCGAGGGGTGGCAATTCTTGTTACTATTGCTGTAATAACATTATTAATTACAATAGCATTGGAGTTAAACAGGAAGAGCAGATCTGTGATCGCATCAACTGCAGCAATCATGGATCAATATACATTATCGCATATGACATCTTCAGGACTAAATGCAGCAATTGCTTTGCTTATTAAAGATAAACTCGAATCAGAAACAGACTCTATACAGGAAGACTGGGCCAATCCTGATAAGATTGCTTTTTTATTGGAAGATATTCCCTTTGAGGATGGCGAAATAAAATTAAAAATCAGTGATGAACTCGGCAAGATTCAGGTTAATGCACTTGTAGCATATCCTGACAGGAGTGAATTTAGTGAAATTCAAAAGAATCTCTGGGATCATTTTTTGCGGCTTATAATTGTTGAACGTGAATTGCCTGAAGAAATTGATCCTTCCTGCATAATAAATTCCGTTAAGGACTGGCTGGATTTTGATGATGAAATTACAGGTTTAAGTGGGGCGGAATCAGAATATTACCACGACAGCGACACTCCATATTCTTGCAGGAATGCTCCATTATCTAATTTAAACCAGCTTGCAATGATAAAAGGCGTTAGCCCCGAAATTTTTTATAACTATAATGGAATGCCCGGTATTTCAGAATATATGACTGTCTATGGTATGACAAATCCCGACAGCACATATGCAGGAAAAATTAATATCAACACGGCAGAGGCTCATGTTATTGCGGCTTTATTGCCCGATGACAGCAGGTATCTATCTTCGGATATCTGTGAATACCGTCAGGAAATGTCGGATCTAAAATTTCTCTATGATTTATCAAGCAATATATGGTATAAGAATGTTCCCGGCTGTGAAAATATTGAGATTGATTCGAATCTAATTACAACTTCAAGTGATTTTTTTCAAATTGTGTCTGTTGCTAAACTGCGGGAAATGGAAATGATCACAACAGCAATAGTTCAGCGCTTAAAAGATAATGAATCCGGCAAGTGGAAATGCAAAATTTTAAGCCGGCAGACGGAGTGAAAGTCTATATCAAGTATGATGAAAAAGCTTCAAAATATATTATTAAATGCCACGAGCAAGAAGATACTTGGGCTTGATATTCGATATGGTTCCGTATCTGCAGTGTTGGTAAAGAATAATATCAAGGAAAACTTTATAGAAGCTCATGAATATGTTCCGATATCAGATCAAAAAGATATTGAGAGTATAATATCGTATTCTCTTGATATTATTACAAAAAAAATGGATATAACTGGTTCTGTATGCATTGCTTCATTCCCTTCCGACCAAATCTCGTACAGAAACATTCAGGTGCCTTTCAAAAATCGGAAAAAGATAAGACAGATCCTGCCTTTTGAACTTGAAACCACTCTTCCTTTCAAGGTTGATGACCTTGTAATTGATTTTAATTCTTTAACATCTGATGATAACACAGACTTAATCGTAGCTGCTGTTGAAAAAGCCGATATTCAATTATATCTTAACAAACTAAAATCCTTTAATGTTAATCCAAAGATAATAACGGTCGGGGGCTCAGCCGCAGTACTGTGTCTGACCGAGCTTGCAGATACCCCTGATAATTTTCTTTTTGTGGATACAGGTAATGAAAAATGCGCTGTATTTATAGTAAGATCAGGGCAGGTATATTATATTCGTTCTTTTAGATTAAACTCAATTGATACCTCGAAAATAGAATCACTTTGTTTAAATATAAAGCAGGCAATTTCTACTTTTGAAGAGATTTTCCACCTTGATTTTCAACCGGATGTAATTATTACAACAGGAAACAGCATTGGTGAAACTGGATTTGAACGGAAGATGGAAAGTATTTTGGGAATTTCCGTAAAGCAGACGAATCTTGTTGCCGGCACATCAGTTCAAATAAAAAATCATCCTGGAAATTCCTGGAAGCCTGAAAGAATGGACAATGCTTTTGCGCTCTCGCTGGTTGAGCTAAAAGGGCTTAATAGTTTAAATTTTAATAAAGATTATTTTTCCTTAAAAAAATATTGGGAAGAAAACAAAAATGCCCTGATTATAACGGGATTTCTTGCCGGAGTAGTTCTGGCAACATCATTTTCTAATGTAATTGTTAATACTTATTTAATGAACAAAAGGTTGTCAAGCATAGAGCATAAGATAACCGATTTATTTAAAACAACTTTTCCTGATGTTAAAAATATAGTAGATCCACTGCATCAGATGCGGGTTGGAATACAAAAGGCGCAAAAAAGCTCTTTATTCCAGGGAGAAACTCATAGAGATATCCGCGCAATTGATATTCTTTATGAAATCAGCAGGCTCATTCCAGAGGAAATTGATGTTGAGGTTACAAAGTTTGTGTTTGGATTTGAAGACTTAATGATAGTGGGAAATACAGATACATTTAATTCTGTGAACAAAATTAAGAGCAAGCTTGAACAAGCGGATTTTTTTAAAAAAGTCATAATAGGCTCGGCCAATATAGACAAGGCTGAAAACAGGGTGCGCTTTAAGCTGCAAATTAAGTTATAATGGTTTTAAATAATATGAAGCTGAACAAACGTGAGAAATATTCAGTATATGCGGCAGCAGTTATTATCTGCATATTTGTTTTAATTAAATTTATAGTATTCCCGGTTATCGATAAAAGGGAACGTGTTACAAGGGCTATTCAGGTTAAAACAAAAATACTTGAGGAGATGATAGTTCTAAAATCAAAACACGATGCCATAAGTTACAAGGCTGATTTATCAAAGTTACGCTTTGCAAAAAGAGAAAAGAACTTTACACTTTTTTCCTTGATAGACAGTCTTGCCGGAAAAGCAGCGATAAAAGATCATATTGTATATATGAAGCCTTCAACTTCAGTTGCTAAAAACAGTAACTACAAGATATCATCGGTAGAAATTAAGCTTCAGAATGTAACTTTAAAAGATCTTATTTCGTATCTTTATATGGTAGAAACAACAGACACTAACGTTTTTATTAACAGGCTTTCAATTTCAAAGGCTGGTGGGCAGGAAGATCTCATCAATGCTGTCTTAAAGGTTGAAACAATAGGAATATAGTCTATAACTACTCAGATTCACGGTTCACAGTTTACGGTTGTTCAAAACATAAAACAGTAAACTGTGAACCGTGAACGATTACGATGTGTGTAATTATGAAACGATATTTTTTAGCATTAAATATTTTTTTAATAGTTGTCGCCGGTTATTTCTGCATAAAAATTTTTTACAAGATAATAGCCGAGGATATAAATAATATTGACCTGAAAGGCGATACAAGAATAGAGAAGATATCATACAAGGAAGATGAAAATCATAAAAGTCTGTCTTATTACAGCCCAATTATTGAACGAGATCTTTTAAAAACAAAAAAAAATTCAAACAAGATCTTGAAAGACAAGATTAATTTAGAGGCACTGAAGCATACTGATTTAAAGTTAAGGCTATGGGGAACCGTTACTGCGGATGACAAACAAACGGCATACGCTGTTATTGAAGAACTGAAAGCTAAAAAACAAAATTTGTACAGAGTCGGCGATAAAGTTCAGGATGCAACAGTAAAAATGATTTTCAGAGAAAAAGTTGTTCTAAGTATAAATGGAAGAGATGAGATCCTTGAGATTGAGGAGTTGCCAATAAATAAAAAAACAAATAAGTTTGTTTTGAAATCGAATGTAATACATAAGCGTAATATAAAATCTAACCGTTTACAAACGGAAAACGTTTTTAAAGAAGTCCACAATCTTATGAGTCAGGCGAACATTAAACCCTATTTTGAAAAAGGAAAGATAGGCGGCATTATTTTAACAAGAATTAAGCCTGATTCACTTTTTCATAAAATGGGTTTGGAAAACGGTGATATTATAAAAGGAGTGGACGGCGAGAATATAGAATCAGTTGAGGATATCCAGGAGTTTTACAAAAGCTTAAAGGCATCCCCCGATGTTCAGCTTCAGATAAAACGTAAAGGAAAGCATAAAGATATAATATGGGAAGAACAAAGTATAGAAGAGTAACGCTAATAGTTTTTAGCAAGAGACTTTTCTACTAATCTGCAACATATAAGAATAAAAATGATTGGTAAATAAAATGAAATCATTCACAAATCGCTTAAAAGGCATTTTATGTTTATTTATTATTATCAGTTTCGTGCTTATATCCATTTCATCAGCTACTGAAAATTCGGCAAATGAAATTGGGAGTGAAATAAAACAAGCTGATGAATCAAAACAACTGGTCTCCATAGATTTCAACAACGTTGATATAAGCGTATTTATTAAATTCATAAGCGAACTAACCGGCAAAAATTTCGTTATAGATCAAAGAGTTAGGGGGGCAGTAAATATAATTTCTCCTTCTAAAATTTCTATTGATGAAGCTTACAAGGTTTTTGAATCCGTTCTGGAAGTCCATGGTTATTCTACGGTAAAATCAGGCAAAATAATTAAAATAGTTCCATCCCCTGATGCGCGTTCAAAGAATATTGAAACCATGTTTAAAGAGGAGACAAGGTCACCGGAAGATAAAGTGGTAACGCAACTCGTACACTTAAAATATGCTGATCCTGGTGAAGTTAAAAAGCTTTTTGCTCCTTTAATTTCCAAAAGCAGCCTGGTTTTGGCCTATTCTCCTACAAACATGCTTGTGATTACTGATACTTATTCAAACATAACAAGACTGCTGAAAATTCTTGATGTCATTGATGTTACAGGTACCGGCCTGGAACTTTCTGTTATTCCGCTTGAATTTGCAGGTGCCGAAAAGCTGGTAAAAATATTAAGTACTGTATTCCAAACGAGGCTTAGACCAAAAAAAGGAGATTTGGGAAAAACTGTTAAGTTCGTAGCAGATGAACGGACAAACACAATTGTTTTGCTTGCCAGCGAAAATGAAACTGTCAGGATTAAAAAGCTTATTAAGTTGCTTGACAGGGAGGTTCCGCGAGGTAAAGAGAAAATCCGTGTTTATTATCTTGAAAATGCCACGGCCGAAGATCTGGCAAAGGTTCTGCAGGAACTGCCGGCAAAAAAGCAAAGCCCCGCCAAAGGAAAAAAAGAAGCCCCTATTATTTCAGGCGATGTCATAATAAAAGCGGATAAGGCCACCAACACCCTCATTATTATGGCGGAAAAGGATGACTATCTGGTACTTGAAGAAATAATAAAGAAGCTGGATATTCCAAGGGCAATGGTCTATATAGAATGCTTGATCATGGAAGTAAATGTGAACAAGGAATTTAACCTTGGAACAGAGTGGCAGGCGGGCGGCAAGACAACCTATGATGGTCATAGCAAGACAGGATTCTTTGGCGGCGGCTTTAGCGGCGGCGAGAGTAATTACAGCAACATAAAGGGAATGACAGTCACAGGCACAGGCACTGTTTCTTCATTGCCTTCCGGCTTTTCTCTCGGTGTTTTTGGTGAAGTTGTTACAATCGGAAACATTACCTTTCCCAACCTGGCGGCGGTCATACAGGCATATAAGAAGGACAAAGATGTTCATATACTTTCAACACC
>JAUWFS010000196.1:0-6320 GCA_030606805.1 Deltaproteobacteria bacterium | reverse complement strand
GGAAAGGACCTATATTATTAACAGTGAGTCTTAGTGGCTTAAAGGATTTTACCAGAAAAGTTTCCGGAATCATTGTCCTCTCCTTGCATCATTTACCCATTTTGATATATCGTCAGAACCCACATGAACGCCGTGTATCCGGACGCTTTCTTGACCCACCAGCTTAACCAGCATATCCCCTGATCCTGAAAGGCGTTCTGCTCCGATCTCATCCAGTATTATCCTTGATTCAGAAGATTTTTGAACAGTAAAGGCTATCCGGCTTGGGATATTTGATCTCAGCAATCCGCTGAACGTTTCAGCGTCCGGGCGCTGGGTTGCCAGGATGAGGTGAATCCCGGTGGCCCTGGCCTTCTGGGCAAGCCTGACAAGGGGCTTTTCGGCGGCCTCCACCTGCATCAACAGGTCCGCCAGTTCTTCAACGAATACGACTATTCTGGGCAAGTTCAAACGACCCTTTCCCTCCGCCTCGCTTAAATCCCGAAGCCCGGCATTGGTGAGCAGAGATTCCCGGCGTTCCATTTCCTGGGACAATTGATGCAAAGCTGTCGCCATTTCTTCGGATTCATTAAAAATTCTTTTGCCCCATAAGTGCGGAACCTTTGCATAGTAACTGAACTCCATCTTTTTCGGATCGATCAGGCAGATTCGCAAGCGATCTCTATTCTGACGTAGCAGAGCGATGAGAAAAGAATGCAGGCAAACGCTTTTGCCGCTTCCGGTTGTACCGGCAACCAACAGATGAGGGGCCAAGGACAAATCCAGAACAAACGGACGGCCTAAAACGTCAACACCCGGCCAGACTGGTAACCTTGCATCCGAAGGAGGTTCTGATATCCACTGACGAAGATCTGTACCAAGTATCCGCTGCCATGTTTCAGGCGGTCGTGGCACGTCAAGTGCCGCCACTTTAGGTGTATTCGTTAGCCGCATAAAAACGCCTTGATTTCGAAGGCCAAGGGTAAAAGAAATTTTTTCCAACCCTTTTCGTAACCGGTCCAGATCATGGACATCTTCTAAATAAACCAACGTTCGGGTAATGCGTGGTCCTGACAAGCTATCTCGGACTTCCGCATGGACACCGATTTGCGTCAATGCGTCCAACAAACGGTCTTCTAAAAGATCTATGTCATAATGGTTTTGCAGTGAAGAGTCCGAAAAAAGTTCTTGAAACAGATATTCGTGGAAATCATGGCTTTCTCTCCAGCTTGTCCGCATCTCACGGAAACCGCGCCGGATGTGGCGCTGTAACAGGATTCGAAACTGTTCATCGTCCCTAAATAAATCCTGATTGTGGTATACACTAAGCAGTGCCCTATATGCATCGGTAAAATCTTTGCTCTGCCCCCGGTGTGTATCCGTGTGATCCCTATCCTGCCCCAATCCGGTGAGCTGTTTAAAATCGTATTCACCGCCCCTAGTTTCCAGATCCAATTCTTCGCCTGGCTCCGTCTGGATGCGCAGTGAAATAGCAAGTGCCAGTCTCAACACCGCCCATTTGGGGGTATTATAGGCACCGAGACCTTGTTTTCCTAAAATTTTAAGGATAAAATTTTCGTCGTCTTTTGATGTATGAATTTTAGCCATAAGATATATTTAGTCTATCGCATACATGGGTTTTTCTTCAAAAACAGTGCTTTCACCGTCGTCATTTCTCAGTCTGTATTCCCGATATATCCAGGGAAGCAGAATCTTGTATTTGTCTTTGTCGAGCTCGGAATCGGTCGGAAGTACAATGACCTGATCGGCAGCGTTCGGGTAATACATGGAAAGGAGATTTTCTTGGTGCTTCCTGTCAAACCGGGCCAAAGGCGTATCAATAACCACCGGAACGCTTTTTCCAGAAACCTCCTTTAAAGCCCAAAGCAATGCTGTGGCAGAAAGCTGTTTCATTCCCGCGGAAAGATTGGCCTTTCCGACTGGATCGCCTGTCTTATCAAAATAATACAAATCAAAATCCGCATCGATTTTTATGCGGTCAATGAGACGGTGGGCCGTCATGATTTTTTGAAAATGGCGATTTATTGCCTTTTCAATTCGTTGTTTGTAGTTTTCTTTTAGAGTGTCTTTGTAACTCTGAAAAAAAGATCTCAGCTTTTTGGCGAGTTCAACTTTTTCCCTGGCCCTTTGGGTAAATTTAACACGTTCTTCCTGGCTTTTAATTTCCTGCTCCTTTTTGTTAATTTCAGTCACTAATGAGCGCTTCTCGATCCCAAGTGATTTCTGCTTAACCATGTCTTTAACGAGGAGGTTCTGTCTTTCTCTGTTTTGTGCTTGCCTTTGACGGAACTCCTCTCGCTCTTTTTCACTCAGATGACTGGCATCCAATAAACGGCGATCAATCTCGTTTCTTTCCCTTTTCTTATCCCTGAGCATCTTCAGTTCAGCGACACGTCTCTGACGAAGCACATCAGCTTCTGCATAAAAGTCAAGCATTTTTAGCAGAGCTTTCGCTATCATTGGTGGAATATCAATGAAAGATTTCGGTAAGTTGCTGGCTTCGGAACGGTATTCCGCAATGGCTTTTGTCAATCGGTGTTTTAAAAATATTATCTGCTTTTCCATCAGGGGGGGGTCAGGATAGGGTGGAGTGTCAAAGAGATTTTTGGAAAGCCCTGTTATCAAATTGGTTAACAGCGAATTGGAGATTTCCTTCTCGCCTTCAAGCAGTTTCCGTAATTCTTCACATGCTCTGGAAACCAACTGTGGATTTGTCAGTAACGGTGCATCAATGGGAATTGCTTCTGCTAAATCGATTTGTAATTTCTCAATTTCGTTTGACAGCATAGCCCGTTTTTGCTCTAAGATGCTTTTGTCTTTTTGGTGGCTGTAAGCTCTTTTACTTTCGAGGTATCGCTCTTCTTCTTCGATCTCCCTTTGCAGCTCATCCACATTATATTGTAAATCATTTTGTTTTTCATCATTTTTAGCCAATTCGGCTCGACAGGCCTTTAACTCGCCTTCAAATTTTACCAATTCAGCCTTAGCCTCCGCTTCCATGGCCTCCCGTTGCCATTCTCCAATAGTCTTCCCGATGTAGTCGATAAGTGTTTCAACGCCGGAAATATTCAATATCTGTTCGATTTGCCTGCGTTGTTCAGGTCTCTTTGCCTCAACAATTTGTTGGATCTGCTCGCCGTCAAAGAAGAAAAAAGGAATGTAACTCTCAGGCAGACGCTGGTCGAGAAAGTTCTGTGCTTTTTCATCTTTCAGTACTTGATCTAGCGAAGTCACACGGATCGTTAATTTTTGTGTACACTTACCGCTGTGAATACTCCAAAAGCGTCTAACTTTTACCGTTCCTAATTTTTCACGCCACCGGATTTCAACGCCAAAATCCCTTTCACCTTTTTGGAGCGCGCGTCGGTTCATAACGCCCAGCCATTCGTTTCCGAATCCGAGCAGATAATGATTATCCCGCAACTCATGGCCAAAGATGGCGGAACTTCGTAATTCGTTAGTCACACCAGCAAATACAAGTTTTAAGCTGTTGATGAAATTTGTTTTCCCGAATCCATTCCTGCCAGATATTAGAAGGACGTTTTTATCCTTAGAAGGAGATTTAAGATCAAGGACCTGCTCTCCATAATAAGAAAACATATTGCAAAGCCGGATTTGTTCAAACAGCATTGGAATTGTCCGCCGTACTTTTCATCGTAATTGCTTTTGTAATTGTCTCTTTAATGTCCCGGGACAAACCAGTTTTGGCTCCCCAAATTCCAAGGGATGGGTATTTGTCAGTGACTAGACTCAATAATTTATCGACCAGATCCGGGGACATTTCATATTCCTTCAGCAAATCATCAAGGAGCTTTTGCTCCATAGGGGGTAAACTAAATCCTTTCATATTTCCAACCTCCCGTCCGGCAGCCTTCGCTAAAGCTAAAGCTGAATCTCTTGAATCAAATTCTTCTGTCCATATTTGTTGGATATAAGCGATATCATTACCCGAAATAAGGGTAATCCCTGTCTTTTGCTCAACCTCAAACAACCCTTTCAGGATAAGTTTTCTCGCATCAGGCGAAAACGGACCCGGTCCTTCAGCACCATTTCTGCGGTATGACAAACGCATTGTCAAATCTTCACGGATATCCTTTAGCCAATTTCGGAATTCATTTAGAGGCAACATCCAGCTTTCTCCAGATGAAATGAATCCTTTCATGGATACATCTTCTTTAACCACTGTGCAGGTCCAGCACCCAAAACGGCTACCCCCGCACGATGGAGAAAGCATATCAAGAATAAAATGGCATTCCCCACCAGTGGCCTGGCTGTATAGATTTCTTAAATCATCATGGTTGCCTCCCCAGGGCGGAGGGTTTTTTATTTTAAGGAATTGCCAAACTTGATCCGTCGTCCAACTCGCAATAGGCGTGGCCACAAGGGCATTTGGGATTTCATGGTGAGGATTTAGTCTTCTTTGGCTGTATTCACGGCTCTCCATGCGATTTTTCCGCGCTGAGCTCTCATCCAGGCGAGTACCTAATAATAAAATTACGCTTCCATACTCTTTTGTAATTTTTTCAATAACTTTTCTGGCAGGACGGATCTTCATTCGAGATGTGCACCATCGAAACCAGCGTGTCGGAGAAGGATAGCCTTTACCGATAAGCATCCCCCAAAAACTTTCCTCTGGTTGTGGACGAATAATTTTTACATTTAACGGCAGTGCAAGTTTGTTTGACTGACGGATGATATTATGAAGCGTCCTTTTTAAATATGCAAACACATTGGGAGGCTCCACTCCAGTATCTGAGCATAGCACGAGGACCGTTTTGAAAACAGTCATTTTGTTTTCAAGCAGCATTTCATAAACAAGCTGTAGTAATACAGTAGAATCTTTTCCCCCAGAAAAAGCGATAACCCATGGTCGATCGTCTGCCTGATATAAAGATAGAAGCTCTTTTTGTGTTTTTTGAATGATAAACTGTAAGCCAGATTGCAACATATGAATTTGTCCAGCGCCCATTAAAGGGGTCACCCGTTAAATATTAAGTTTTGAGAAGGGATAACATATGGAAATATATATTAATACCGTGCCAACGGGTTATTTCATATATAGCAAATACTCAATACTCAGGATATGGCCAGTATAGATTATAATATTTATTTTGTCACTGCTTTTCATGAAAGAACAACCATGGATACTCCGTGCGGAAGCACGGGGTTCTTTACTTTAACATATCACTCGTATTTGATGTCATCCAAGAAAATGGTGCTGCCATATGGATTCTGATTTTTGTTAGTCACCCAGCAGAATCCCCCTATAACATGACTTAAATCCTTACCAGTTAGGTCAATTGTATAGTGTTGCCATTCAATCGATAAATCAATTATATCGGCTGAACTGGAGACAGTAAAGATTTTATGCCTAAAAAACCTTACCATAGTGTGAAATTCGATGCATTTTTTACACATTCAACTTTTTTACGAAAGATCCATTATTTCTATTGCTTGCTGAAGCTAATCTTTTTTTAGCTATATTTAAGTATTCTATATCATTATCAAGGCCGACAAATTTTCGATTTAGTTTTTTACATACAACCCCTGTTGTTCCACTCCCGCAAAATGGATCGAAAACCAAGTCACCAGTGTTACTGGAGGCTAATATAGCTCTTTTAATAACTCCTTCCGGCTTTTGTGTTGGATGTTTGCCAAAAACTTTTTCAGAATGATCAACTGATGGCATTTTCCAAATATCTCTCCATACAGATTTTATCGCTTCTCCATTTGAAATAGTTTTTAGCCTTTCATAATTAAAAGTATGTCTTGATTGTTTGGTTTTAGCAGCCCAAATAAGATGTTCAGAGGCATGGGTAAAATATCTACGCGTTAAATTTGGAGGAGGATCTTTTTTTTCCCATACAATATTGTTTAGTATTTTAAAACCTAACTCCTGTAAAGCAAATCCAACCGAGAATATATTATGAAATGTTCCACAAACCCAAATCGTACCATTTGCTTTCAAAATTCGCTTACTTTCTAACAACCATTTCTTATTGAAATTATGAATAGATTCAATCGTACGGGATTTATCCCACTCCCCTTTATCTACACATACTCTTTTTCCACTACTACATGTTATACCACCAGATGACAAAAAATAGGGCGGATCTGCAAAGATAAGATCAACACAATTATCTGGTATGTTTGGCAGAAATGAAAATGTATCTAAGTTATATAATTTAATTTTATTCTCAAAATCATAATAAAATGGTGAAAAATTACTTTCAGCAATTTTTAACTGTACATCAAACTCAAAATTATTGTTATAATACTTCATAAGATTTAATCATGACCAATAGCATAACCAGGGGAGG
>JAUWFS010000131.1:0-9435 GCA_030606805.1 Deltaproteobacteria bacterium | reverse complement strand
ATATAACATAAAAGGTCGAATCGACCAGCAGGCACATAAAAGCCATAAAAAACATTATTATTACAAATGAACGAAAAGAATACGCTTTTATTATATTCATCTTTTTTAACTCCTTAATTGTTTTTTTCGAAAAACTACAAATGCAATAGTTCACCACGGATTTTCACTTAAATTACACTGAATTATCAAAATACTCTTCTCAACATTGCGAATCATTCGATTTTTCACCACCCCAGTAACTTACTCATTGGTTAAACCTAAATTGAACGATTTTTTACTCGACCTGCACCAATCTCTTGCGCATCAAGTACTTGCGAAAAGTCTCGACATATCCATTGGTATGCCTACGCTTTTCGCAAATCTTGCTGCATCAAGATCTTAGCACATTTCTTCGCAAAAAATCGCTCAACTTAGGTTGCAATTTTCAGTGAAACTCCGTGTCGTTCCGTGGTGAACTTTTACCTATAAATTAATTTTGATGCAGAATTAGTCCATCTAATTATGGCTTTACCTTTTTATAGTTAAAATGTTATAATAAATATATGGTCGAAACATGCTCAAGGAAATTATATACACATGGCTAAAAAAACTGTTTACACATACAAGTTCGACTTTGAAGTAGGTTATTTAAAAAAAAGCCCATGTAAAGAGTGTGATAAAAGGAAAAATTTCCCTAAATGTATTGATGATTGCCCTGCCCTGGATAAAATACAAACAATTTTATCTGGAGTAAGATCTTGCACAAAAAGCATTTGATCTGCAAGGCATAAAAGCATCAACCTATCAATATTAAAGATATGACTAAATCAGAGCAATTATCATCCCGCTTTTATGAAATTTCTGAAAAAGAAAAAGGACAAATTTTAATCCTCTTAAAGGGTAAAATCGATATTAAAAACTCGGCCTACCTTCTTAAAGAACTTACTCCTGCTATAAAGGGCAATGCCCTTTCTTCTTTGGTAATAGACCTTGGCAAGGTAGATTATCTTGATGATTTTGGAGCGCTTGTTCTTCTTGAAACAAAACGCCTCGTGGCTGAGCAAAAGGGAAAATTCAGTATTGTTAATGTCAAAGACAATATAAAAGGAATTCTTTCATTAGTTAATTTTGAATCTAATGAATATTTCATGCCTCTGAAAAAATATACCCGGCCAAATATCCTCGTACATCTTGGTGAATCAGCCATACAAAATACTGACAATATAAGATTTTTCATTTCCTTTCTGGGCTCTGTTATTCTGTCTTTTATTCATGTCTGTCTTCATCCTAAAGACTTGCGTATAGATGACACTATAACATATATGAAAAAAACCGGTGTGGATGCACTCCCTATAGTTGCACTCATCAGCTTTCTGCTCGGCCTTGTCATGGCATTTACGTCATCCCTTCAACTGCAGCAATTCGGGGCAAACATATATGTTGCCTCGCTGGTATCTATTGCTATGGTATCAGAACTTGGACCTATTATGACGGCAATTGTCGTGGCTGGAAGATCCGGCTCTGCCTTTGCTGCAGAAATTGGTACTATGAAGATTTCAGAAGAAATCGATGCTCTTTTTACTATGGGATTTAACACGACAATATTTCTGGCCGTTCCCAGAATCATAGCGTGCATTATTGTTGTTCCTATATTAACTCTTTTTTCAGATCTATTTGCAATTTCAGGAGGGCTCATGGTGGGAGTCTTTATGCTTGATCTGAGTACAACATCCTATATAAATCAAACAATGGAAACACTTACGCTATTTGAGGTAATGTGGGGCATGGGTAAAAGCTTCGTATTTGCAGCACTTATAGCATGGATAGGATGTTTGAGAGGATTTCAGACAAGAGGCGGCGCTGATTCTGTCGGCAACGCCGCAACATCGGCTGTTGTCAGCAGTATTTTTCTGATAATACTTTTTGATTCAATTTTTGCCGTACTTCGCAGTTACTGGTAACACATGAAAAAACAAGCTATCATAAATGTAAAAAATCTTACTGCACAATACGGAGATGATGTAATCCTTGACAATATAAGCTTTGATGTCTTTGAAGGAGAAATACTGGTAGTCCTTGGCAGCAGTGGATGTGGAAAATCAACCTTGCTAAGACATATGATCGGACTCGATAAACCTTTCTTAGGAAATATAATAATCGATGGCGAAAATATTACATCAAGTGATGGTTTATACTATAATGTACTAAAAAAAATAGGAGTTTTATTTCAAAGCAGCGCTCTGTTCGGATCAATGACCCTATCTGAAAATATAGCTCTTCCTATTAAAGAATATTCTGATCTTTCAAAAAGCTCTATAATAAATTTAGTCAGGATGAAACTTTGTATGGTTAATCTTCAAGGGTATGAAGATTACCTGCCGTCAAAAATTAGCGGAGGAATGAAAAAAAGAGCCGGCCTGGCAAGGGCTCTGGCGCTTAATCCAAAAATTCTTTTTCTTGATGAACCAACAGCCGGACTTGATCCTGTCAGTTCTGCAGAAATTGATGAATTGATTTTATTAATCAATAAAAGCATCGGTACTACAATGGTTATTGTTACCCATGCGCTTGACAGCATATTAAACGTTGCGCAACGCATAATTATGCTTGATAAAAAAACAAAAAGTATAATTGCTGAAGGGGATCCCAGATATCTGAAAGATCATAGTAAAAATGTATCCGTCAGGCAGTTCTTCAATCGCAAAGCAAAAATCAGGATATAACAATGGCTTCTATTAAAACCAAATTTACTGTCGGTCTTTTTGTAATAACAGGATTAGCCATAGCTGTAGTTACAATAATGTGGCTTGGGAAATCCCATTATCTTGAAAAAGGTCAGTATTATATCGCTTACTTTGATGAATCGGTCCAGGGTCTTGCAAAGGATTCCCCTGTTAAATACAGAGGAGTATCCATAGGACGGGTTGATAATATAGTCGTTGCGCCTGACGCAACTTTGATTAAGGTAATATTAAAAATTGAATCCGGCATAAAACCGGAAGATCATAGTGAAAACATAGTTGCCGAGTTAAAATCAGTAGGTATTACCGGTATAATGTTTATTGAGCTTGAACGAAAAAAGGATGACGAACCCGACCTTTCACCTGAAATAAATTTTCCTTCAGAATATCCTGTTATTGCTACAAAACCATCTAACATAAGTCAGATTATAAAAGGTATAGATAATGTACTGAATCAGATCAACGCTCTAGACTTACAAGGAATAACGGCTAAGTTTAAAACCATGCTTGACACGATAAGCAAAACTGTCGAGGATTCCCAAATCAAAAAAATATCATCTGATATCAGATCATCCCTTGATAAGGTAGAAATAATACTGGACACAAAAAAATGGGACAACGTAATGAAATCCATTGGCAGCGCCGGTTCATCATTTGATAATTTTGCTGTAAATGCCGATAAAACACTTTCCAGTATTGATAGTATTGTTGAAGAAAACAAAAAGGAATTTACAGAAGCTATTTACAATTTTAAAAATACTATGAAACACGCAGATACTTTAATGGATGATGGATCAGAACTTGTTAAAGATGCAGATGTAAAACTTTCAACTTTACAGCGTAAGGTTCTTACAACTTTGCAAAATTTAGAAAAAGCAAGTTATAATATGAATAGGCTCTTAGAGCTTATATCTGATCAGCCTTCACAAATTATCTTCGGAGAACCACCCTCTGAAAAAAATGTGGAACCGGTTAACTAAAATGAATTATTCAAAAAAAATTATTTATTTGATTATCCTTTCCGCCCTGCTTGCATGTGGTTGTCTGAATCTAACACAGCAGCCAAACAAAAAAATTAGTTATTACACACTGGAATATGATCCTCCTGAAACAGCAAATCTAAAATCACTTCCATTTGTTATTTATATAGAGCGCTTTAATGTAGCTCCTTTATACGACTCAAACAGGATAATATACAGTCAAAAAAAGTTTAAAAGAAATGCCTATATTTACCATAAATGGATGGCAAACCCAGGCGATCTTGTCTCTTATTATCTGACAAGGGATATAAAACGTTCCTCCCTTTTCAGCACCGCATTTAGTTCAAACAGCAGTTGTTCATCAACACATATAATTAACGGAACAGTTGATGAGTTTTTTGAGCAAGATGATGATAAAGTATGGAAAGCAGTTCTTTCCATAAACATCACGCTTATGTCAAAAAATGAGCCGGATATCAGCAAAAGCGTGCTTATGCAAAAACGATACAGTGCCATAGAACCTTGCAGCAGGAAGAATCCTCAGGCTCTTGCGGAAGCGATGAGCAAAGCAATGGCAAACATCTCCGACAGAATTATAAAGGATGTATATAAATGTCTGGAAGATTAAATCTAAACAGCATTTCCGCATGGAAGAGTCTGAAGCAACATGCTGAAAACTTTAGCCTGCCTGACAGGCATTTAAAATATCTCATCAAAAAAAACAGCAGACTCGAAAAATTTTCTTTAAAATGCAACGGTTTTTTCTACGATTTTTCCCGTCAGAGAGTAGATGAAAAAGCCATGAGTCTGCTTTTTGAACTGGCAGAAGCAAGAAAACTAAAAGAGCAGTTTATTTCAATGATGAATGGCGAAAAGATAAATATTTCTGAAAACAGAGCCGCTCTTCACACCGCTTCAAGAAATTTCTCAGGCAATTCTATTTTTATGGATGAAAACGATATAATGCCCGAGATAATCAAAACAAAAGAGAATATCAGGGAGTTTGTTTCAAAAGTTCATAATGGAAAAATAACCGGATCAACCGGAAAACTTTTTAAACATCTTGTTGTAATCGGTATAGGAGGATCGTATCTGGGCACGAAGTTTGTTTCTTGTGCTTTGGAAGCCTTTGCAGATAAAGGTATTGAAATACATTTTTTGTCAAATGTAGATATCCACAATTTTGGAAATATAGTATCCAGAATAGAGCCGGAATCTACCTTGTGGATAGTTGTTTCAAAAAGCTATACAACCGCCGAAACTATGGCCAATGCAAATCTCGCCATTTCATTTATGAAAGAAAAAGGTCTTGATCCTTCTAAGCACCTTGTAACTGTTACAAGCAAAGGAAGCCCTGGAGATGATCCAAAAAATCCTGTTCTGGCTTCATTTCACATGTTCGATTTTATAGGAGGAAGATACAGTGTTACCTCTGCGGTTGGCGGTGTACCACTCAGTCTTTACTTAGGTTATGATAAGTTTGAGCGATTTTTAAAAGGCGCAGAAGAGATGGATATTCACGCAAAGGATTCTCCATGCGAAAAGAATATCCCTCTAATTGCTGCTCTTATTTCAATATGGAACAACAATTTTCTGGGATATCAAACTCAGGCAATAATTCCCTATGCATCTCCGCTGCAAAAGCTGGCGCCCCATATTCAACAGCTAAACATGGAAAGTAACGGCAAATCAGTAACACAGGAAGGACATCCACTGGGTGAACCAGCAGGGCCTATTATTTTCGGAGAGCCCGGCACAAATGCACAGCATTCTTTTTTTCAACTGGCGCATCAGGGACGTCCCTTTCCCATTGAGTTTATAGGAGTGATCAAACCTCAGTATAATCAGTATGCTCAAAAATCAAAAGGTGTTACAAATCATCAGGAATTATGGGCAAATCTGATATCACAGCCAACAGCACTTGCTTTAGGGAAAGAAGACAAGAATAAAGCAAAATACTTTCCGGGCAACAGGCCCTCTTCCACCATACTTATAAAAGATCTTTCACCTGAAAGTGTTGGCCGCCTTTTGTCGTTTTATGAGGCAAAAACTGTTTTTGAGGCTTTTATATGGGGCACAAATCCCTTTGATCAGTTCGGTGTGGAACTAGGCAAAGCAATAGCATCCGGTATCAGAAACGAAATAGCATTAAAAAATGAACAAAAAAATCACTCGTTTGAAAATATGGATGAAATTACAAAATTCTATCTTGATACAATGTTTTCAGGCAAGTTATAACCTGAATTTTATCCCCAAAGAGAATCATGAAGACCGGACTTGCGCTCAATTACCCTGGATATCGAAGTTCTTAAGACTTCTTCTTTACCCAATATTGTTACACTCTGACTGGCCCTTGTAATAGCTGTATAAATAAGTTCTCTTGAAAGTACGGAATAATCTTTATCCGGCAAAACAAGATAAAGGTTTTCAAACTCAGATCCCTGGCTCTTGTGAACAGTCATCGCATAAACCGTTTCATGCTGAGGCAATCTGTAAGGCAGAAATTGTCTCAATTCTCCAGAAAAAGTTCCAGGAAAAAATACATGCATATCATTGCTGTCAGAGTCTGGAATTGGCATGGTTATGCCGATATCTCCGTTAAAAAGGCCGAGTTTATAGTCGTTGCTGGTTATGAGAACCGGCCTGCCTCTATACCATAAGGTTTCGGTCTGTATTAGATTTTCACGGCTCAATATCTGTTCGATAATTGCATTTACTGCATAAACCCCGAATTGCCCCATCTTTACAGCACATAATATTTTAAAGCGATTAAAAAGTTCAAGCGCAATACCCGGATCATCAGTTTTGAGATATTCTGAATAAAACTCAATAACTTTATCCGTAAGAATTTGTTTGAAATTATCAGCCGCCAATATTTTTTCAAACATTATACTTCTGTTGTCCTCATTTTTCAGCAGGGATAAAGCTTTATTAATGTCTCCGAGCTTAACGGCCTGACTTAATCCGCCGATTCCGCTGCCATCAGCAAATCTATAATTTTTTTTCAAAAGAACAATGCAGTCATGTAAAACCTTTATGTCTTTATATTCTTTGATAGAATCCGTAAATTTTTCATCTGTTAATTCTTCAACTTTATTAATAAAATCTGCTGTAAATCCGCGAATATGGCTGCTGCCGCAAATGTCGCCAAGTACTGAACCTGGATCCACCGATGCCAGTTGATCGCTGTCTCCTATTAGTATGAACCTTGCATCAACCGGGACTGCCTGTATGAGTTTTGACATTAAAGGCAGGTCAACCATCGAGGCTTCATCTACTACAACAATATCGGCAGAAAGCGGATTTTCAGAATTATGACGAAAAAAAGGAGAACCAATAATAGTTTTCAGCATTCTGTGAATTGTAAAAGTTTGCTCTGGTATGGCTGCTTTGATAGAATCTTTACAATCAAGCTTTTCTTTAATGTTTCTGATGGACTCACTTAACCTTGCCGCAGCTTTTCCTGTTGGAGCAGCAAGAAAAATTCTAAGGTTTTCTTCTTTACCTGCCTGCTCCAATAAAAGCGCCAGGATCTTTGCAACAGTTGTAGTTTTGCCTGTTCCCGGCCCGCCGGAAATAACGCAGAACTTCTTAAAAGCCGAAGTTATGGCGCCAACCTTTTGCCAGTTAATATCGCTATCTATTGTTTCAGGAAAAAGCCTCTTTATGCTGTCTTTTATAAGCGATAAATTTAAGCCGCTAATATCTTCTCTGGTACGTTCCTTTATAGAATCAGAAAGTTTTTTTTCATATTCCCAGTAACGATAAAGATAAAGCCTGTTTTTCTCATCAAGTATAAGAGGGTAAAGCTCTCCAGGTCTTCCGACAATCCCGGTTGACATCAAATTGTCCTTCCATGCAGAAACTCCCTGACATATAACAGCATCCCTTTCCTCATCTTTTTCAAGCAGCACCCTCCCGGCAAATGATGCAAGGTCAAGACACACATCCCCCTTGCCTGTAACATTGCTTACAAGAGCTGCCCCAAGCAATACTTCCTGATATTTGCCGTCCGCAAGGTTCGCCATAAACCTTGCGAAATGAACGTCTATATCGGTTAGTATGCCTGCTTGATGTAATCTCAATAAATCATTTTTATTCATAATAAAACTGAAAAAGTGCCTAAAATTTTATAAAACAAACCGGCCGAGCCTAAGCTTCAGACCGCCTTAAGTTGGTAGTTTCATTGACTTAAAAACCTGCTTGCTTTCCCGAAGCTGGTTACAATAACCTCTTTTTTTGCTCTGGTTGCCGACACATATAATAAGGCCCGTTCATGGACTTCAGATTCTCTATCTGCCAGCAAGCGATCAATAATGCCGTGAAAAAAAGGTGTTGATACTGGGAAAGTTGTCCGCAGAAAATCTTCGACGCCTTGTCTAAGCTGTTGGGAGAGTGTGGATGGTATCATTTATTCCTGCCGTTAAAAGATTAAACTACGAATTGCGCGAATCACACGAAAAAAACAAAAAACGTCTCTTCATAAAAACAATGAGATATGTCGTATCGTTCAATTGCACCGGATTGTGTCTAACTTGCGCCTTAATTATATTTAGCGCAATTACCAAAAATGATAAAATAATTATATATACTGGTAGTTAAGAAATTTAACTTGCACCAAACTTGGGCCGAACTTGGGCCAAAATTAGTATCTTTCTGAATTAATCGCCGGCTCCTGGATACCATCTGGCTGCACTGGTTTTGCCGACAACACATATCATTTTTTCCCTTTTCATTTCAGCAAGTATCTTTTTTACCTGATCCCTTGAAAGTGAGGGTAATACCTCCCTTAAATCACGGAATTGACTTCCCTGATTTTTATTGTCTTTAATGTGCTTCAATAATAATTGTTTATTGGTTTCGCGGTCCAATCCGTGCTTGCGAGTATAAACGCCTTTTTTATCAACGAATTCGTAAAACTTGCCGGAAAGAATGTATTTTCGTCCAATACGTTCAATGGTGCCGGATTTGAGCAATAATGGAACACGTTCTTTTGCCCAGAGGGGAAGTTTTTGCTCCCTGTTGATTAAATCAAGGGTGATAAAATCAGTGGCTTCGAAGGATATTTGACGCTCACGGCCGATCTTCTCAAGAAATGTTAAAAAGCGGGGATCCTGTATTTTCCCGTATAGCGTGAGGAATACTTCATAGTCATCGCTTCCACTATAATCAGGCGGTTGTTTGCTCTCGCGGGCGCATAGTTGGAACATTCGGTTAGCCCCCTGACCGGAACGTTCAACCATTCCGCATTTAGCAAACACCTCTGCGATGCGCCGGTTGCGAGGATGTTGCTTCCAGAGAATGTTTTCCGGAGTTATACCGGGCGGAAAACCACCCGGGCTGACAAGTTCGATTTTGGTGGGATACTGTTTAATGAATACAGAACCTGCGTGTCTATAATCCCTGTGGCTGACAGCGTTTAGAATAGCTTCACGAATCACCAGCTCGTTAAAAGTCGGAATCGTCAGCATAAAAAGGCCATCCTGGTATTGATATTCATCGTTCCGAAGATTGATGGTATTCCAGAGATCGTCATAGTACAGGAAAAAACCTTTCCGATATTCCTTACGCTGCTGAAACGGTAGTGAGGTTTCTTTTGATCGGTATTCAAAAATAACTTCGGCCTGTGCAAGATGAATACCCAAGGCTTTACGGGTGCCCAAAAGGATTAATGCGGCATAGGTAACTCCGCCATCAACCAGAAGCTCGGCGTCTTTAAGCAATTGTTCTGAAGG
>JAUWFS010000164.1:0-7973 GCA_030606805.1 Deltaproteobacteria bacterium | reverse complement strand
TCAACTACAATAGCTTGCGAAAATCATCATTGGTCAAGCCTGCATCCCGGACAATGTTTCCCATCGTGATTGCGTTGATCGGGTTATGCCGGGGAATCGTTATGATCCGGCTTCCGTCTGTCATCACAATATGTTTACCCTGACGCGCAACCCAAAAACCTGTCTTTTCCAAAGCGCGAACTGCGTTAAGGTGATTTACTCCGGGTAACTTGGGCATAACTATGCTACCCTGACTTCCACTTCACGGACCGTTTTACCACGGGCAAGTTCCGCCACAACATCCAGATATTCTGCAATGGCAGCACCAATATTTTTCAAGGCCTCCTGTTCAGTAGCCCCTTGGGAATGACAACCGGGCAAGCCTGGCGCTGATACAGCAAAACCTTCCGCGGACTGTTGCAAAATAACTTTGTATTTCATTCCGCTCACCTCATAATTTTAGTTTAATTTTTTTCATTCATGTTCAACACTTCAAGCAAAGCAACATGTGTAGAAAGGGGTCAAGGAAGTTCAATTCTATCGATGTTTCTGTGTCGGTTGTTTGCAGGTCGTCATCCAGGAGTTCAGTAATCATCTCTCCGCTTCTCTGCATGAGTGCCTTCTGATCAGCTTTACCTTGAATAATCGATAGCTCCTGAATGTTTCTTGATAGTTGTCTGATTTTTGAAAAAGTTTCAATGATTGCCAGGGTGGCCTGTACTGCCTGCGGACTTTTAAGGATGGTGGCCAGCATATACAAGCCTTTTTCAGGAAAAGCACTCGGTAGCTTAACTTTACCGCCTTTTATTGAAGTCGAAAATTTCGACTTCAATCCATCCCACTCTGGAAAAGGGGGACGGGGTTGAAATTGCGCGTTTCTCTTTCCTTTTAACCAAGGCCCATCCTATTTTTCCTTTAACGCCAATGCAATTTCCTCTATTAATCTCAATGAAAATCGGATCCCATTTTCTCTCATTTCCAAAGCCATTTTTTTAAAAGAGGTAATGAGACCTTTTCGTTTTGCATCAACCAATACACCGAGTGTACCCTTTACATGCAAACCCATATATTCTGCAATATTTCTTGCTATACGGTCATCTATTAACACCAAATCTGCCTTAAGTTTCAAAGCATTCAGAATAACATTACGTTTTCCATAATCCAGTTGATATAGCAGCTTGTGTTTATGAGTCGTCATGTTAGAGATTACTTCAATCCATTTTAACAATGTAAGGATCAGGTACCTTTATTGGCCCTCCTGCTCTTATTTCTTCAATTACCGCCTTAGGGACAGATATCGTTTCGAATAATTCCCTCATCAATTCGATCCGATTGATTGAAGCTAAAGCGATAAACGGTGTCGTGTTACATATTACCTTCATTTCAGGAAAGCTCTCTTCTTAGTTCATCTTGATCAAAGGAGAGCCAATCGATATTATGCTGACCGGCTTTAAGCAAAAATTGTACTCTTGACATTCCAGCTAATTTTGCAGCTTTCCCACCAGAAAGCCGTCCCTGAGAAAATAGCTTAAAAGCCAAAGTTTCTCGCATCTCAATAACAAACTGTGCTTCATTAAAACTTGCAGATAAAAGTATGTCTTCTGGAACTTTAATCCTTATTTCGCGATCCGTAGATTTCATTTTGAGTTTCCTTCATTAAACGTTGACATCCTGAAGTGGACCCCAAGTCAAGGACAATTTTCTCCTAAATTAAGGTGCGCTTCTTTTTGTCTTTTAACCGAATTATTCATGCTGCCATTTGGGCAACTTCCTCTCCCCAATACACCTCAGCAGGTGTTTTTCCTGAGAACGACTGATGTGGTCGTTCAAAGTTGTAAAACTCAAAATATTCTTTTAGCCCAGTAATCAATTCCGTTACTGTTTCAAACTCTTCGAGAAATATCTTTTCGTACTTCACTGATCGCCATAAACGTTCTATGAAGATATTATCCATACAACGTCCTTTGCCATCCATGCTGATCTTGATACCTCTTTCTTTCAGTGCACCAGTAAAGGCATTACCGGTATATTGTGAACCTTGATCGGTATTGAATATCTCAGGGCTTTTATGCTTGCGAAGAGCACTTTTTAGAGCATTCACACAGAAATCGTCATCCATTGTCACAGACACCTCCCAGGACAGCACATAGCGGCTTGCCCAATCCATAACTGCTGTCAGATACACAAATCCATGTGCCATCCGGATATAGGTAATGTCGGAACACCAGACTTGATCAGGCTCTGTGATCGACAATTTCCTCAGGAGATATGGATACACCTTATGTTCTCTGCGTGGCTTGCTTGTATTCGGTTTTGGAGCCACTGATTCAATACCCATTAAACGCATCAGTCGTTGAACACGTTTGCGGTTTACAGGAAAACCCTGGGCCGGTAGTAATTTACATTGTCCCATAAATGATAAAAGCAGATCAGATATTGAAGGCAGAGGCAGCAAATGCCTCTGCCTTTTTCTCTAAACGGGGTATTCACTTGATGCAAGTAAGTTAAGTAACTTCTCAAAAAGTTCCAACCTGTGCAACAGCTTTTTTGAACTCCTGTGTTACATCACAACCTATGGCAAAGTCTATTATTCCAAAATTTGCGTTCTTTGCGCTTTGCCGTGAAAAAAAATATGATGAAAAAACCCAAATTATGATCTTTCACAGTATAAGATCAAATATCGTTTACAGCCTTTTTGAACATTCGAATTTCGTGCTTCGTATTTCGAATTTCCGGTTTGCCCTGCTGATGGATACTTTATTTACATAATGCTGCCGGGTATTCGGATTTCGCATTTAAGCATCTTGAAAATACTTCTAATTGACTAAGTTGGAATCTACTTTAACGTTTTTCTGGGAGGCAGCAATAAGTATTTGTTTAATGGTAGAAGATTTGATACAAATGATACCAACGGCATAATAAAATATGCAATACCGCAGAGCCAGAGCAAAGGGCTGAACATATTTTTCACGGTCGTAACATACAAGGTGTGATATGAGAAATTCTTTAGGTGATGAGCTCCCCGGCCTTCTTCGTCCCTTTTTTTGGGATGTTGATTTTCGGACTCTATCAATTGATATGTCATCCTACTTTATCATCAGCCGACTTATGGAGCATGGCGATGAAGCAGCAATGACTTTTCTTTTGAAAACCTATAGCAGGGAAGCAATGATAGATGTTTTAAGGACAAGCAGAGTCCTTTCAAGGAGATCCAGAAATTTCTGGAAAATACTTTTGGGAGCGGCAGGTGAACCATGTATTCCGAAGCGATATCCGACTCCGTATGGGATTTACTCCACCAACTGAATTCCATTGCCCAGATGAAATCCTGTTATCTTGCCGGGGGAACAGCTCTGGCTCTTCAGTTGGGACACAGGATATCAGAGGACCTGGACTTCTTTGTTGTGGAAGAATTTGATCACCTTTCCTTTGAAATGGCGATAAAATCGAAGGGCCTGGATACGCTCGTTCTCAATCAAACATTTGGCCATACGGAATTGATAATACAGTCCGTTAGGGTTGATATGATAAGAGAACGGATTCCATTGAAATTTTCTCTGAAGCCCATCAATAGCCGGATAGCAAATCTCAAGATGGCTGATCCAAAAGACATAGGGCGAATGAAGATTATGTCAATAGGGAGCCGCGGCAGCAAGAAGGATTTTGTGGATTTGTATTGCCTTACAAGAAAAGTGATCACATTAGAGTCACTGTTGACCCTTGCAATGGAAGAAAACCATGGTGTTCGGTATAGCAGACTTCTTTTTCTCAAAGGGCTGGTCGATTTTGAAGAAGCTGACCGTGATGCTGACTTGACACAACTATGGGATATTGGTTGGGAGGAAGTGAAACAGTGTTTAACAGATGAGGTCAGGCAGATCGCAGGAAAAATCCAATGATAGCTGAAATAGCCAGGCAGGTTGGGTTGAATGAAACGAAACCCAACAAAAATATGTTCACATTAAATTTGCTAATGTTGGGAATACTCGACATTACAGAAAAATTAATGAGGCAAGACAGATGATATCGACAGTTGAAAAAGTCAGACGGTTGGAACAATATATTGCTGCTGATAGTTCCATGGTTGACCCTGTGATAAACATGGCTATTGACAAATTGCTGGAACGTGAAATTTCACGCATGCTTGAACTTAAAACACGTTTGGCAGGGTAACTGCAAAATCTTGAGAAGAAATATGGGTTGGACTCGTCTGATTTCTATTCGCGCTACGAAAATGGCGAAATGGGTGATGATATGGATTTTGTTGAGTGGGCGGCTACCTGCACCAATCTCTTGCGCATCAAGGACTTGCGAAAAGTCTCGACATATCCATTGGTATGCCTGCGCTTTTCGCAAACCTTGCTGCATCAAGATCTTAGCACATTTTTTCGCAAAAAATCGCTTAACTTAGGTATCAGTTATGAAAAAACACTGGCAACTGCTTCAACCGGATATCGGTTCTGTAAAAAAAATCAGTAACGCTCTTAAATGTAATCCAATCATAGCAAGCATTATGGTTAATCGAAACATTGTTTCTGTTGAGGATGCCTTTGATTTTCTTAATCCCTCTTTTAACAATATGCGCTCTCCGTTTTCAATAAAAGAAATAAATACTGCTGTCAGCCGTATTTATTCCGCAATAATCAATAATGAAAAGATTTTAATTTTCGGGGATTATGATGTTGATGGTATTACAGCTATAACTATCCTTTTAGAATTCTTCAGTTATATAGGAACAAATGTATATTATTATATCCCGCACCGGATAAAAGAAGGATACGGTCTGCAAAAAAACCATATTACAGATTATGCGCTGCCAAAAGGAATAAACCTTATAATAACTGTGGACTGCGGGTCCAGTAGTTATGATGCTGTGAAAGCTGCACAACCTCTTGGAATAGATGTAATTATAACCGATCATCACAGAATATCAGACAGACCGCCTCATGCATTTGCTGTTGTAAACCCAAAACGCACCGATTGCACATCAGGCCTTGATAACCTCGCAGGAGTTGGTGTGGCCTTTTATCTTCTCATCTGCCTCAGAAAACACCTGCGTGACAACAGCTTCTGGCTTAAACTGCCAGAGCCCAATTTAAAAAATCTTTGCGATCTTGTAGCCCTTGGAACCATTGCTGATATGGTTCCTCTTGTTGATGAAAACCGGATATTGGTTAATGCGGGACTTGAAAAAATCTACACAGGTGAACGTAATGGAATGAAAGCATTGATCGAAGAATGCAAATTAAAAGCCCCATTAACAGATACAGATGATATTGCTTTCAAAGTGGCGCCAAGGTTAAATGCACCGGGCAGAATAGACCATGCAAAAACCGCAGTTGAACTTTTAACTACAAAACACCTTGACATGGCGAGACAAACTGCTCAAACACTCAATAAACTGAATATCCAAAGGCAGGTTATTGAAAAAAAACTAACTGATAATATCCTGTTTTATTTAAATAAAAATCCTCATCTGCTACAAAAGAAAACGCTTGTATTATCTAATCAGGGATGGCACGAAGGGATTCTTGGGATCGTTGCGTCAAGGCTTGCAAAAAAATTTTTCCGGCCTGTTGTGCTTATTTCAACAAAAGATGGTATTGGTAAAGGTTCTGCGAGAAGTGTACCTGGATTTGACCTGTATGACGGGCTTATGAATTGTGCAAGTGATCTTGAAAATTTTGGCGGGCATTCAATGGCTGCGGGCTTAAAAATAAAAAATGAAAATATAACTCTATTTCAAGAAAATTTTGAAAAAAATGCAAATAAACAAACAATAAATCCTGTGCCGGTAATTACAATTGATTATGAACTTAATTTCGATGACATTTCAGACACGCTGATTAACGATCTTGAAGCCTTAAAGCCCTTTGGGGCAGGAAACCATGAACCTCTTTTTACGGCTAAAAACATTAAAGTTTTATCTTCTAAAATCGTTGGTGAAAACCATAGAAACATGCTTTTAAAGCAAAACTCATCCAGCAAAGGAAAGGGCTTTAACGCAATTCATTTTAACATTGATAAAAGTAAACCATTAAATGACGGATTTGACAAAATCGCATTCAGACTGCGCTGGAACCACTGGAATGGAACAAAAAAAGCACAAATTATTATTGAAGAAACGTAACTGCTCAGGCTTACAGCTCCAGCAACCAACCCTGAAGCTGATAACCAGCTTTGCAATATTTTCCTTGCAATCCATCGTACATACAATTATTATGCCCTGCAAAAAAATTAAATGAACAGAGCAGGTGTTCAGTGTTGCCTTCTCTTCTTCGTTAACCTTCACTAACCCGTAACCTTGAACCGTTATAACAACTATAGGTGATAATCCATGGCTAAAATATTCAGGCCAAGCAATCGTGAATCAAGTATTTTATCTAAAATAGAATCTTCAAAGGAATATGCTAAAAGACGGGCAATAAACAGCGTAAAAGAATGTATCGAACCGCTCTCGAATGCTATTGCCATGAAGCTTATTGAAAACAATATCGTTGAAACAACCAATAAAAACGGATTGGAAGAACAGATTAATAAATGCCTCGATAAGTTAAGCCATTCTGATGAGTTTGATATTGACTACCAAATTGCACCAGTTAGAAATATTGTTCCAAATCCACATATCGTAAGTATTTATGTCACCTCTTTTGTCATAGAAAAACTAATAAATCACAAAGATGTTATTGATATATTCGGTTCTGATGAAGATATATATTATTGCATAAACCAGCAAGTTGTCAAAATCCTGCCATAACAATGCGCCCATCATTTCATCCAAGGCTAATCAACGGACCTTTTGATGACCCGGGAATATTTATCCCTTTTTTATTTGAAAAACGAGCCCTGATTTTCGATTTAGGCGATATTTATTCTCTTTCAACAAGAGATATTCTTAAGATAAGCCATATTTTTGTCACACATACACATATGGATCATTTTGTGGGTTTTGATAGAGTGCTGCGACTTTTCCTTGGCCGCGAAAAAAACTTATATCTGTATGGTCCTGAGGGTTTTATGAAAAATGTTGAAGGAAAACTGGCTGGCTATTCATGGAACCTTGTAGGAAATTTCAGCAACAGCTTCTCTTTAAACGTTACCGAGGTGCATCCTGAACACCTGATTTCCAGAGAGTATGTTTGTCAAAACAAATTTATCCCTATTAAAGAAGATGTAAAAGTATCCTTTAACTCAGTCCTTTTAAAGGAACCGGCCCTGTCCATTTCTGCTGTAATCCTGGACCACAGCATACCATGCCTGGGATTTTCAATCAAAGAACGATTTCACGTTAATATAATTAAAGACAAAGTTATTGCTCTTGGGCTTGAAATAGGCCCCTGGCTAAAAGACTTCAAACAAGCATTATTCAACCACCAGGACCCTGAATCTGAATTCGTTGTAAGATACGGAAGAAATAATAAAGAAAAAAAATTTATTCTCGGCAATCTTTTAAAACAAATCGCCATTATTACTCCCGGGCAAAAAATTACATATATTGCAGATGTAGTTTATAGTGACCGTAACAAAAAAAAAATAATAGGAATTGCAAAAAATTCGGATCATCTTTTTATAGAAGCGGCATTTCTTGAAAATGACAGAGACATAGCTGAAAAAAAATATCACCTTACTGCTCATCAGGCCGGCAAATTAGCAGGCAAAGCCAATATAAAACAATACACTCTTTTCCACTTCTCACCAAGATATACAGGAAAAGAATATCTATTAATAGAAGAAGCACTGACCGCATTTGATATCTCCTCAAAAAAATAGATTAACCACTCAAAACTTAACCCCTCGAAACACCGGCATAAATTGTATGAAATGATTAACAGGAAATAGTATGTACTTTTTTTCCTAAGGGCTCGCTAAAAAATAACTTGGCATTTTTGCATCCCAACTTCACCATATCTTTAATCGATTTTCATTCGCAAAAGTCCTCGAAATAGCTCGCTATTCCTGCGGTTTTGCTCAATCAGATCGATTAAATCTACGGC
>JAUWFS010000033.1:0-21166 GCA_030606805.1 Deltaproteobacteria bacterium | reverse complement strand
GAGTTGATGGTTCGACCCGAACTCTCAAATATCCCTTAGGGCCATCTACCCTAACATCCTGCATTTCAACTCTTGTCAGCCTTGGAGCCCGCATTAATAACTTCCAAGGTTCTTTTGGGGCCAGCTTATCGCCTATCTCGTGCCAAAGCTTTTCGTTTTTTACCCGGTAATGCATAGCCGTATTAATTCCAAGAATACCAGCCGGTGTATGAGACAATAAGCTAAATGTGCCCAGCACAAAGTCAACTAGCACTTTAAAATATGCTTCCTGTTCAGTTGACGCATTAAATCGATCTCTTGTAACTTCCAACCGTAGCCAATCCCCAATACGGAATATTGAAATATCATTATGAATAATTTCTGTATCCGCTTCTTCAGCCTCAAGTTTTCTTATAAGTTCATTTGCTGCAAACCAAGCTGGTTGAAATATCTTTGGATTAAAGCTGCCGAGTATTACAATATTTATCCCGCTCAATTCTGCTTTCATAATAGCCTCATAAAACGGTTGACCTCTGATAATAATAATAAGGGATTTTAACGCAATGACTATAGACTATTCAAAACTATTTAAAAGTTCAAGTAATAATTAAATAAGTTGCAAACAGACGTTCCGGTCTCCTATTTTTTACAACGTGAAGACGTGAATAACATGCCGTTCTCTTCAGCCGTTATTCATTATTTGCTGCAAATAAATTTGCCCACAGGGAAACATTGTCCATGTTTACCGGCCTGGCACCCATTTCAACAAGGTTCTTGTTGTAATCACTTTCAAAAGTATAAATTGGTTTTTGCCATGAGATAATCTTTTTGCAAAACGATTCTGTCTTACTGGCAGGGCCGGCATGGGCTACGAAAATAGCAGCAGACATGGCTGCCACAAATAGATTGCGGTAATGTGAACTCTTGGCGGAAATGCGTCGTTGATTTTCATCAAATGGAGAGAGAAAAAGCAGTCGCCCGTCTTTCAGGGGCTTTTTGTACTCTTTGTTTATCCGCATGTTGTTTATACTTCCGGCAGGGCAGACGATGACGGGCTGGGCGCCGCGTAAAAGTATTGTGAGGCATTCACGCTCCATGGGCGAATGAAATCCGCTGATGACTGTTATGCCGGTATCCCTTAAAATTTGTGCGATGTCATAGGTTTTTACTATCAGATCGCCCGGACATTTTGTCGAGCAAAAAAAAGATGTTGAGTTATGGCTGAGGATGTCGAGGTTTCCTATGGCCGTGATGGCATTTGGAGCGTCTTTGCCCAGATGTTGTTTCAAGGCTGATGGGTAATTCGGAGCGCTTTTCTTCAGGGTAATTGTGTCCATCTCTCAACTCAATCCCATTCGATACTTGATATCATAGTTGATGATGAAGTCGAGTTCTTCATCTGTGAAGCCGTAGTGTTGAGCTAAGACGCGGTTGATCTCATCGATAATGGGTTTGGAATATTTCAAATTGAACTCATCGTAAATTACTTTCCCTGTAGTTTTATAGAAACACTCTTTACGTTGTGCATGTTGTTTTAAATCGGACATTAATTTTTCGGTAAGCTCAGACAATCTATGTTTTATTGGTTCTTTCATTTCGCTAATACCAATGGGAAAGTTTTCAATTTCACGCATATTCAGATGACGACAATCAGAAAGTACGATGAACCACCAGTAGAACATTGAACTGTTTAAGATAGCCACTATCACTAATGCGTCTAATTTCGATGATAAGTGTAAAGATTTAGTCTGAGTTGAGATTTGCTCTCCGTTACGTTCATTCCAGAAATAAGGAGCAAAATCCATTGCTCTAACCCAATACTGTGGAGCATTGTGAAAATAGACCTCAAGTGGCGAATTCATACTGAGATAATTTCTTAAAGGTTTAAAAGGTCTAATTCGCTTCATTATTGAAATTGCAACAGGATGTCCAATTTTAGGAATGGCTCCTTCCGTTAACAGTTCAGATATTATAGCAAAGGATAACAAATCAAATAGAGAAAAGCGAATTTCTGAGTACCAACGGTTATAGGTAGTAGAAAAGATATGGTTATCTTGGTTTTTATCTTTGCCTTTTTTGCTCAAAAAAATGGAAGCTCTAATATGTTCCAAACCGCCAAAGAGTCGAGCTGGACGGTCATCAAAATTTGCAAACCAAAGAAAAGAACTACGGTCAAGACACAGCTTTTGGAGAGGTATCATTCTATCTGTGCAAACAATTGGAAGTTGTACAATCATGCTAAAATAACCAGCGTCATGCAAAATGTGAAAGCATCGTTCGACTGTAAAGGCATATAAATTCCCACACCGTTTTGTCCTGTACCCTCGTAAGGCATATTCTTTCTTAACTTTACTATACTCCACATATGGCGGATTGCCAATAATCACATCAAAACCGCCTTCATTAATAATCCCATAAAACTCGCTGAACCAGTGAAATGGCTGGTGGCTTTCACGCCATTTGGCGAACTCTTTGTTGTATTTTTTCTCGGACGTCACACTATTTCGGCGAATATCATACTCCGATGCTAGGTAACGATCCAATTCATCTGAAAGGAGCTTCAACCTGCTACTAAGCTCATCTTTAGCATCAGAGAAATCTTTTGCATCCATTCCGTGCTCTGTCTGCATCTGCCGAAAATCCTTGAATGCCCTGTCAGCAATTTCGGCTTTTTCCTCTATCCGGCCTAAGGCATCAAGATGCTCAGGAAACAACAGTAGCCCTTGTTTTTGCTTGCCAGCTTCAGACATAGTAATTGCTTTTCTTACTTCATCCTTGCTTGCAAAACCGACTAAAGTGTTTCCTGCCCGGATATTGAAATCAATGTCTGGAAGTGGTTCGATCTTATCAACACTATCAACCTGGGCAACCAGTTTGAGAAATAGGCGAAGCTTGCAGATTTCTGTTGCTTCCTCCATGATGTCCACACCATAGAGATTGTTCAGGACGATGGACTTGAGGATGAAATAGCGGCGGTTCGGGTGCTTTTCTATTCGCTGAAGGATTTTTCGGAAATCACCGAATTTGTCGGAGCGGTGTTTTTGACCTGAGCTTTCCAGTTCATCAAGAAAGACCTGCATCCGGTCTAGGCATGCCTCGTACAGCGGTTCAAGGATATTCAGAGCGGCAAAGAGAAAAGCGCCGGAACCGCATGTCGGGTCCAAAACGCTCATTCCGGGCTGAAATTGCTGATTCGATTTTTCCGGTATCCGGCCTGCTAAGGTGTAGTAAATGGCACGAAGCAGTTCAGGGCCTTCACAATTTTCAATCACATCCTGGGCAAACTGGCGAATGTCGAGATTATAGGTGATAAGATCGTTGATTGAACTTATTTCACCGTTTGACAGTTTGCAGCGCACTTCTTCATAGCGTTGCCTCCGGGTCACAACCTCGCGCCATATTTCTGTTGGCAGGGCATATTCCGGACTTGCAGGCTTGTTCCACTGGGTGCGCTTTGAAACACTCTTTATCCCGACAGCGATTTCTTCGGGCAGATCTAATTCTACCCCTTTTTTCACAGCATCATAGATATACCGGTCAGGATCTTTTTTGAGCAGCCGCCATACAGACTGCTCCCCTTCAAAGGCAATTTTGCATTTCTTTTGGGACTGATCAAAAAGAAAAGGGATGATGGTATTTTTACTGATATACCCCGTGATATCCTCTTTGGTGTAATAGGCCCCCATCTGTTTCTGGTTGATGTATTTTTCAAAGATATAGCCAAGAACATCCGGGTTGATTTCATTATCGGCTCGCAGAGGGCGTTCATCAAGGTGCCAGTTGTACTGCTCAAAAAATGTAAAAAGATCTTCAAATGCCGCATCCTCGATCTGAATCTCTTTGCCGTACAGCTTTTCAATCTGGTGCTGTTGGAAAAGACCTCCGTCAAGATAAGGCACCTTGCCCAAAAGCCTGTTTGTTTCCGGGGTGCGGTCTTCCTCTTTTTTGGCAAAGCCCTCAAAAAAGAGGGGGCAGAGGAAGTTTTTGTAATACCCGTTTTTGCTGTGTTTCTTGCTCTTGCGCAGACGGGATCTCAGGTAATCCGTATCATTATCGAGAAAGCCCTTTTTCTGGATAAAATAGATGAACATAAGGCGGTTTAACATGACAGATATATACCACCGCTGAAGTTTTTCTTCGGGAATGCCTTTCAGGAATTTTAAGAACTTTTCGTGCTCCGTCTTGAACCGGTCATAGAACTTCTTTGTGACTTTTTCTACATCAAATGCCTTTCTGGTGCGTTTGCTTGCATCTAAAACAGTCAGACCTTTTTCTTCATCCTCAAGAGTGAATACCAGATTATTGATTTTCTGGATAAGCAACTCGCCGGACTGGCTTGCATAATAGGTGTGCTCGCGACATTGAGCAGGCTTACCGGACTGCCGTTTTACCCATTGCCAGACCTGCCTTGTCTTATCCGCATTGAGATAAATGACGAGATGTTCATGATGGGATTTTGTAACCTGCCGCTCAATCTTCCGGCGGATCGAGTAATCAGGCATTGATCCATTGTTAGCCGGCCCGCACACAAAAACGACTATGCCGCGTTTTTCTGCAATAGCGTCAAGTGCGAAGTTCTGACCTTCAACCGGAATGTCAAGGATAGAGGTATAATGATCCCATCCTAACTCTTCGACAAACAGGGTCTTGAAGTCGAAATTTCGGAGCAGTGTTCGGGTTCGTTCAAGGTTAAGAGGCATAGTCCTGAAATGGTCTCCTTATGCTATAGGTTCTTTTCCACCAGACCCAAAGAACAGATGATTTTCGGTTCACGTACTTCCCCATCCTCTTTATGAATAAGACAAAGCCGATCTTCTTCTCTGAGCGCAATAACCAGTTGGGCTAAAGCCATATTCGATATACCACTTCGAAGCTGGCGGTTTAAGGTATCGATAGCGGATTGGCGTAAAGGGTAACGGTAGATATCTTCTATTGCGCTAAGCAATTCCCTTGACTCAAACAGCGTGCCTTCGACTTCTCCTGCATAGTCTTTAAGCCGTTCATAAGTGCGAAAACGGGCGCCAGAAGGTCTTCCCAACTGGCCGCCGATGTGTCGTTCTTCTTCAATCAGGAGATCAACACCTTTTTTTACCAGTTCGTGATGATTTTCATGGCGGGGGATGGCAACTGTATCCATACTGCATCTTGCCGCTTTAAGGATTTCAAACTGTGATTCAGTCACACTGGCGCCTTTCTGGTCAATCCAGGCAAGAGCATCGTTGCCTTCACCTGTCCGCATATAAACCAGAACCCCTTCCGGTTTTTTGCTTTCTGATTTAAGCTTTTTTGTGGAATAGACCACCGAAGGCAGGGCAGGGATGATTTTTTTAAGCTTTGGATCAGTATCTACGGCATTTTTCCATATCTGATAGGCGTATGATGCAAGATCGACCTCTGTATCATTATCCCCATCAAGAATACCTGCTTTCTCATGGTAAAGGCTTACAACGGCCTGATCATTGCAGTCATCTTCAAAAAATGCTTCGTCCGTGCCAACAACCTCCGCATTTTCCTGCAATCTTAACCGCACTCGATCCCTGAGCCGAATGATACGCTCCACTCCCTCTGCTGGAAGAAAGGAGTAACAAAGAATATTTTCCGCCTTCTGTCCAATTCGATCAACACGCCCTGCACGCTGGATCAATCGAATAATAGCCCATGGAAGATCGTAGTTAACCACAATAAAGCAATCCTGTAAATTTTGACCTTCACTGAGGACGTCTGTTGCAATAAGAACCCGCAGTTCATCTTCAGGTTTAATCCGTCCACGTTTTTCATTACTCTCAGGGCTGAAACGCCAGGCAAGAGCTGTTGGGTCCGGCGAATCTCCTGTCACGCCTGACAAGCTTGATACACCCCTGAGTTTCAAGTGTTTTTCCAAATAGCGCACAGTGTCGGCAAATTGGGTAAAAACAATAACTTTCTCACCTGGGTGTTTTTCAGTTATCATCTTATGCAAAGCTTCCAGCTTGGTGTCTTTAGTCGAATCCCAATCACCGCATTTTTTTAGTATTCCTAAAAGAGCGTTTCCATCGCTCTGCAAATCGTTTGCCAGAGCCTTGCTGAAAAGCTCCTCACGCAGCCACCTGAAACGATTTTTATATTCTAAGGCGTATTTTGCATAAATTTCAGCGGCCCGATCTTTATAGTCTTTCTCGAATTTCAGAGATCCCTTCTCCTCAATTTCATTTTCACTTGTATTATTTTCATTATCGAACAAATCTGATGTAATGCTTGTTGAATCGGCATCTTCATCATTAATACGTGCATCTAACAATCCGGCATCCTGGGTGCCGACAGGAAGAGGCTGACCTTGCTCGATTGCGTGAAGAAAAATGTAATTGCGCAAAATGTGTCGTTCAATAGATAGAATGAATGCCTCCCCGCTGCTCTCCAGCCGTTTGAAAATATTGGTGCGGCAAAAGCCCATGAGCCTTTTTCCTGCGCGGGAAAGATCGTTCAACGCTCTGACTTCAGATTGGGTGGGCGGTTTTCGATGGGTTTCCTTCACATAATTGCCCAATCCATAACGAGGAAGCCGTAAACTATTGATTGTATCAACCACATCCGAAGCATAAAGTTTTGCATACTGATCATATGGGTCTTTATCATCGATCTTGAACTTTATTGTTTTTGGCGCACGCATGGGGAAATAGGATCGTGTTCCATCTTCAAACGTTAGATACTTGCGTCCGTTTTCAGTATCGGTTTTTGCATAGTTATCCTGAATAAAACTCCTGGTGCGCCTGACAAGAAAAAGGCGCATGAGTTCGCGCCAGTCATCCGGATATTCGCTCTTTTCAAAAGCAGCCAGAGAATGTATTGGGCACTGATGCTTGCGCCTGAATTCAATCTTACCCATATCCTTTAACAATCGTTCAGGCCGGATGGTTAATTCTTTGTCTTCCGGAACAAAAAGGCGCAACTGGTTTGATAGATCAAGATAGGTTTTGTTGTAAGGTGTGGCTGAGAGAAGAATAACCTTACTCTCATTTTCGTTTATGTATTCCTGGATTGCATGGTAGCGTTTGCCTTCACGGTTGCGCAGGTTATGGCTTTCGTCGATTAAAACAAGACGAAATCGCCTTAACTCAGGAAGCTTGCTGATAACCTGGCTGATAGAAAGCACCCTTGCGCGAAGACGATACTGATCGCGATAGTCTTTCCACATATCTACTAAATTTTTGGGACAGATGATCAATGTTTCCAGACCAAGGTCATCCTCAACGATACGCGCAACAGCGGTTGCCATGAGGGTTTTACCAAGGCCCACTACATCGCCGATCAGGACTCCTCCTCTCTTATTGATATGGTGTGCGGCGATTTTTACGGCAGCCTTTTGAAATTCAAAAAGTTTTCGACCAAACTCCCGTGGAATCCGGAATTCGGAAAGACCCGCGCGGGCTTCCTGCGAGAGATGGTAGGCCATTTTAATGTATATATAATAAGGAGGGATCGGCTCTTCACGTGCCCAGCTTTCACCAATGATCTGGGCCAGCTCATCTGAAATATCAATACACCAGCGGTCATTCCAGCGATCATCAAACCATTGGGCGAGTTTTTTGCACGCGTCATGGTCAAGCACGTCTATATTTAATTCGCCCTGCCTTGACAGGCCTGAAAAAGTCAGATTGCTGCTCCCAAGGTATCCTGTAGCGGGATTGACCGGATCAGGCCGGAAAAGCAGATATAGCTTTGCATGTAAAGGGTGTCTAAGAAACAATTTAACGACAACTTTTTTTGCTTTAATCTGGGCGGAAAGCCGGCGCAGGCCGGTTTCGTCTTTGTTTGTAGGTGCGCCAACAGTCAGTTGCTCCCGGAACTCCTCGGCTAATTTTTTCTTGAGACGAATTGCCGTCTGGTTGTCCATTCCGCTATAGGCTTTTGAAAGCCTCATTACCTGCCGCAATTCATCCTGAGGCAATTTCTGCATTCCTACGAGAAGGCGGCAACAATGGTCTTTTCCACCAAACCATGTCTCGATATATGAATCTAATTCTTTCCAGCCCCGAAGATTGAAATATCCCACACAAAAGTCCGCATGGTCGGATAATTCAAGGGTTTCCTGAAGAGCGGGCAGAAGGCTTTTTTCTATGTTGTCAAAAATGCGCGGCATTAGAGTATCCTTTTTGAAGAGTTCCTTACTTAGGTCTTTCCGAAGTCATCTATAGACTTTCAGATAATTAATTTCACTGCGTTATCAGTCGTCGACGTATAACTAATACGCCTTCCTCCTTCCAGGCTTGTGAAATTAATTATCTGAAAGTCTATATAACCTCATAAGGAACGGTGAGCGCCGGATATCTCCACTCCGCTTATCAGGTTGGCATGCAATCAGCTTATCAGCTTATCCGACCATAACCGAACAAAATCAGCCGGCACTATAGGTCTTTTAAAGACCGCTAAATAAATGTCATCCAGGGTCCCGCCAAAAAAAACTGCATTCGGAATCTCCCGAATACGTGACTTCAAAAAGGAATGCCATAGACCTGCCAATCTAATCGGGTCATTGGACGATACACTGTCGAGCGGAACAAAAAATTCAGTCTTTTTTGTCAAGCTATCGACACTCTCTTTTATGCCTCTAAGATCCTGGTGAAATAAACTATTATTGGAAGAATACTCAAATTGGCTGCCTCTTTGATTTGTAAGCTCCGACCAGTTGGGATAAGGCGGCTTTATGATTCGGACTCCATCTTCCATTTGTTTAAAATCCAGGAATTTTTTTGTGGTTAGGTGCTCTATATTACTCCAGGTCTTTTCACAGGCAAGGGGTAAAAGGTCCCAGTGATCCTCCCATTTTTGCAGAGGACCGGTTCCGATAATCAGTAGCGGGTATGAGCGGCCAAGGCTGTCACTACTGTCCCTTCCGACACCACAAACAATGTTATCTTTCTCAGAGCCTCTGGCCCAAAAACGCCATGAATAGAGATTTGAAGAATAGTTGCGTTTTGAGCCTAACATATGATAACCTTTTTCAACCCAATCAGAAAACGCCTTCAAAAGTGGAGCTTGAGAACCAACTCTGAAATAGTCTCTGGCCACTGGATGCTTACCCCACGCGGCCCAGTTCCAGGAGCGCTTAGATTTTACTAATCCCAGCATTTTACGATATTCCTTGGCGCTCTTCCAGGAGCACTTGTGAGGAGTTTTATAATCGGCCGGTTACCATTAAACTGATAATTTATTTTGATATATCTGATTCCCAAACGTTTGAGGGCCGCCTTATGCCTGGGGAATTCTTTAGGATAAAAAGTCCGCTGCCCATCGATAAAATCTTTTAAAAACTTAGCGAATGCTCGATAACCTGTATACTTTTTGGTCAAAACGAGGTTTCCTACCTCAATCTGAAAAATGACATCCCTACAGGTCTCGGGTGACCAGTTAAAAGTCTTTCTTACAGGATAGTTGAGATTAATCAGCTTTTGGGCTTTGTCCGCGCACTGAAGCTCAAGAATGGTTGCATGGGGTCTTATTTGGGCTTCCGGATTGATATCAGTGGGTAGCCCTCTGATTGAGACGGTGTAATTGGCTTTCACAAGTTTTACAACCTTAGCCCCTTTCGTTAAGAAGGAAAAAAAGTAGGGGTCGAAAAGTATCCTCCGGTCCAGCACCTGTTTTGCATAATAACCTTTTTGCGTACTTCTGCTGACGAATGGCGCGGCTGGCCCATTCACAAACTTTACAGCATAACCATCATGTCCTAAAAGGATCTGCTCTAAAGTCTTTTGATCAGACACTCCTTGAATTTCCACCAAAACTTCCTTTTCCCAAAGGTCCTGGAGATGGCAAGCAGTTTCCGAACAAACAAAGTTCCATAAATAATCGAGAGGGCCAATTACCAGTTTCCAGAAAATCTTGTCATTGCCGGTCGACTTGCCGGCCATAGAAGCACTGAGCTTGTCATATGCCATGCGGGCCACAAAAAAAGGAGACTTGCTGGTGACTGTATCTTCATTGAAGGCCTGGGCGGCCATATGGTAAGCCACTGTTTTTGAAGCAGCCGCCGGCATAACCTCGGCCAGAGCGTTTTGATATTCTCGAAATGCCTTTGCGGCTAATAACTGAGACTCCAGAGTTTTTTTGCCATCGACTTTGCCGATCTTTTTTTCTAATCTGGAAATAATGGTTTTTCCTTTGTCTGCAACCTTTGCCAGGCCTCCCTTGCTTCCGATCTCCAGCTTGGCCGCTTTGGCTTTAGTGGATTGAAACTCGTAAATACGCTCAACCCATGAAGGCACATCATGGTCTATTGTTAAAGGTTTCAGCTCAATCGCCATTTTGTTCAAAACAGCAAAATACGGACCTTGATTGATTGCCATTCTTGCCGCTAACTGACGCCGCTCTTCTCTCCCTTGAAGCCTTTTAACGCCTTCTGGAAAAACAAGCCCAAAATTGTGCCAGGCTTGAAAATAAGCCTTCCTGTACAAGGTTTGAAATTCAAGTTTTTGACCTGCTATAATAAGAGGATCGACAAGAGCGGATTCCATTTCATTAAGAAACGAATCAATTTGCTTTTTCCCTTTAAGGGTGAAGACAGGAGGTACACTCGTTTGACGTAAAGCTGATAAACTGCCTCCCCAGAAATCTTCCAGGGTCACATACGACAGAGATTCATTTGAGTTAACCCAGGTGGCAAACCACCCGAGATCGACGCCCTTTAAAGTCAATATATGCTTTAACCATGCATGCAAATTATTCATTTCCTGATTAAGGCTGCTCGAATCGGTTTGCCAGACCACATTATAAAGATACTGGTCGGCAAATTGCTTTCTTATCTCAGGTATAATCTTTTGATCTGTCATTAAGACGATAGGTTCATAAGAAGGCTGAGGCATGGATTTGAGTGTTTCAAGGCTTTCAGCTTGCAGACGGGTACGCAAAAGATTGATGCGCCTTACGAGGTAAACTATGTGTTGGCCGATAACTTCGTCAGGAGTTGAATCAGAAAAGTTTACTATCCTCTCTCCCATCTGTCTGTCAAAAGAGATCTGAAAGCCGTCTTTAAACTGTTTGCAATACTTCTCCTTGAGTCGAATCTCAACATTATTACTTTCATTCAACCCAAATCTGGGAATCCACCAGTTGCGATTCTCCTCTTCCACTTTCAGAAGCGCCTCTCTAAAGCGTTCCATAATAATGACATCCGTCAAGACTTCTCCCTGTAATATAAGAGGTTTTGAAAACTCATGAGAAATCCCTCTCATGGTTCCAAGATTCTTTACAAATGAAAAACTCAACAGACCACAAATGGCAACCGCCACTGCAACCCATGAAGCTATGCCAAGATTTCTTGTTAGCAGGCTCCATTCAAGTCTTCGCTGGGTAGGGGTAAACAGATTTCTGTCATTAGGTAGAATTTGCTCAAAAAAATCATGTAGAAACAAGCCATTATTCGTTCCAGGCAAGACATCTCTCTCTTCAATAAGCCCGAGAGACTTTAAGAAATGTGAGTACGGGCTCCCTTCCTGTTGTCCGCTGCTAAAGAAAAGACCTCTTAAAACTGGAGTCTCCTGGTAGGGATTTTCCCAAAAAGCCCCTTTAATAAAAGAATCAAAGCCGGATTTCATTTTTTCAAACTCTTCAGGAAAAAGAAGGAGGCCCGGATCAGCGCCTATGGACCCGGCCTTATGGAAAAGGAGGAGCCGGAGATCTCTTAAGCGCCCCCCGATTGTATGCATGGCGCGGTTGACAAAGGCAACTACATCTGTTGACAGGTCATGATTCATGAGCCCCATGGCCTGTTCAAGGCTTTTATCCGGAAGATGATCACAAAATTGAGTCATACCTTGAATCAAGTCGCATTTGGTTACAAGAACGTATACCGGAAACTTTACACCGAGAACCCGCATCAATTCATCAATACGGCGCCGGATGTTTCGACCATCTTCTTCAAGAGCTTCAGGGCCGGAGCCAAGTAACTTATCAGCCGCAATGGTAACAATGAGACCATTGAGAGATTCTCTTTTTCTGTATTTGACCAAAAGGTTGAGGAATTTTTGCCATTCCTCTTTATCACGGCCTTCATCGACAGGAATAGCATACCTGCCGGCTGTATCGATAATAATAGCCTGTTCAAAAAACCACCAATCACAATTCTTTGTCCCGGAAATGCCCGAAGTTCGGCTGACATCCGCAAACGGTGAAGAAAGACCCGCGCTTTTAATTGCCGTGGTTTTTCCGGAACCACTTTCTCCGATTACCATATACCAAGGAAGCACATAAAGAGGGTTGCCATATTTTTTCAAGTGAGAAGACTTAAGAGACTCAATAGCCTCTTTCCAACTATCCTGAAGCTCTCTTAAACGCGCACTCTCTTTATCGTCCACGGTTTTCAGATAGGAGTCATCCTGCTCAATGATCTGGTCAACAAAATGCTGTTCCCGACGTTTAAGCCATAGCTTTCTTAGAAAAAGCAAACCCAGCCCTAAGCCTAAAATGCCCAGCAAAATGAAAAATCCTACCCACCATGCCCAATCAAGGCTCAGTACGATCCCAAAAACCAGAAGGATAGTCAGTAGAATTACTGCTATAATAAAAAAGACTTTAAGAATTTTAAAAAAAATCTGTTTCATTTACTTAATAAACTTTCTCCGATATTGTTTAGAATAAACCCGTAAATCAAAAACAGAACCGAGTAAAGGAGAACGGGGGCTCCAAGACAAAGAAGCGTAAAAGTTGAGAAACGTTTTTTTCCTTTAAGAGAGATCACCTCGCTCGACTCAACAGGATATGCTTCCGGAAAAAGCTCTCCTTTTTCAAGAGAAGGTAGTCCCACTGAACTTCCTGTAAGAAGTTTCAAATTTGATGTCTTTAGCTGTTCCAGGAGATATTCGTCTCCTTCATGGCAATAGCGTCCCATAAAACCTATAGCGAGACAGAGATAATAAACCTCCCTTACATCTCTTTGATGGGGACCAAGAGTATTTAAGCGTTCAAAAAAAATCTCGCCGGCGTCGGCAGTCTGATAATAAAAGCGCTGGAGTTGTTCACCCTGCCACAGATGTTTTTCTTTCCACGAAGAGTTTAAAATAGCCTCATCAATCCAGGCAAAAATGGCAAAGCGCGCCAGGTCGTAATCCTCCTGAGAGAAAGCGCCGTTATTGAGACTCTCTTGACTCTTCGAGATCAGACGTTGAATATCGGCCTTAACCTGATCAAAGGGTGGTTGTCTTTTGGCCACTGTTTTCAAAAAATATGCCGCGTAGGCAACGAGTTCTATAAAACAATCGGTCAATCGCATATCTAACTTTTCCCCACAACCATCAGTTCTACCTTTAAATCTTCAGGAGCTGCATCCCAATACAAAGCAATATTGTAATCTTTGTGCACACGGGCCCATTGGTCACTGTGATGGTCAATCTGAAAATAAATAGAGTAAGTCCGACGGGGCAATTCTTGTGGCGGCGTTGGAAGGTGTTGCAGCTTTGCTCCTGGAAGAGCACGGGCCATAAGAATAGGTAAAGATTCTCGTGAACTTATTTTTGCGATTGTCTCCAGAGACTTAAGCACGAAATCAGGATCCTTTTCGGTTTCAAAAACCAGGTAAAAACGGTTTCGTCCTTCAAAAATCGTTGGGGCCAGATCACACGCATAATAGGTTCCGTCGTATACGAGTTGAATCACATATTCCGGCCCGGCCGTAATTTCATCCAAAAGCTGGGTGACTATAGCCTGGGCGCCTGAAAAACATTTCCACAGGTTTTGATGATCATATCCGGATAAAAGACGGGTTCCGTCTTCCAGTTCTCCCATCACATTGACCTGCTCTGAAAAAGAAGAGAGTTCGCCGATCAACTCTCTTAAGAGGGCATACACCGTCCAGGGATGAACTTGTTGCGATTCAGTCAAATGAAAAAGGGAAGGAATGTAGCGATTAAGGGACCTTAAGGCTAAGAGATAAACCATATCTCTTGTCCCGAATTCGACTGTATGAATCCCCCTTTCACGTTTATACGATTCAAGCTGGTGGCCGCGAGATGCGATCTGGTCCCTGATTTCCCTGACAATCTTTACGAGAGGACCTGAACCGGAAATGGCAAGTGAGGGAGGAACAAACTCTTCGGAAAGCGTTATCTCTTCGCCTGATCTTTTCAGTTGAGCAAGAGGAACAAGTATATAGTCTCCGATTTGATCCTTTTCCGTTTCCCAAAATATTTTCAGGACATAGTAAAGCCTCTTAATCTGAGCCGGCGGCCCGCTTTGATGTAAGTCGGAAACCTCTTCAGGGTCGGTCGTTGTCACAAATCTGGTGGTCACTTCTGAAAGGTTTTCTAATTTAGAAAGTACGGTAACATTTTCTCCGGCATCATTCCATTTTTTCAGGCCGATAAAAACGGTAAAAGGTTTGTCCCCATCCACCCAGGCTTCATCAAAAGAACGGGCCTCGATAAGAGAATTGCCCGGGAAAACCAGATAGGTCATATCCGGAAACAAAAATTCACCTTTCAGGAGATTAAAAGAAAAATTTCCCAGAGCGGTTTTCCGGATCTCTAAATTCCCGACGCCCCATAGGTGGGGCTGAAGGAATTTATGAAAAGGTGTCAACAGAGACTGAAAATGAAGATCTTCCAGTTGAAAATGTTGTGGTTGTAAAAAAAGGCCTTGATGCCAAAAAAGAGGTCTTTCCATATTCTTTATCTTTTTTTTATAATGTTAGAGATGGTTTGGTAAAAAAAAGGACTTTTAAACAGGCTCTTATCAGTGCTCTGTCATTTAAACTGATAACTTCCTGAATTTACAAGAATTGCTTACTTATTCAATTTTCAATAAATTCGAAGCACGAAGCTCGAAATCCGAAACAAATACGAATAACCAAAATTCAAAATTTCAAACATGGTGGAGCGCCATAGATATTGCATAAGTGCCTGACATATTTTGGTCATTTGATATTCGAAATTAGATATTGTTTCGAGTTTCGATATTCGTATTTCGGATTTTGAGGTCCCCACAAACTCTAAATATTAGCACTTTAGCACTGACTTTGACGTTTCCCTGAGGCTCTTATTGAATCTGTTTCGGGCCCAACGTAAGTTCTATATTTAAGGGGCCTGGTTTTAAAATTTTAGTCCGCTTAATCCACCCTTTTTTTTCTATAATCACCGGACTATCAAACAACCGTATAATTCTCTCTTTGTAAAGCGAATAGTAACCTGCCACAATGGCTATATATCTTGCGCCCTCGGCTCGGTTCAACCGAAAAGTCAAATCTTGCCCGGGATGAATAATTAATCTTTCTGAGCCGGCTACACTGCTGTCAAAAAGGCCGCATTCCAAAAGTTTGTAAAGCCCGTTATTATCGCCGGCAAGCTGATTGAAAGTATTCGGATTTCTGAGTTGATAAACACATATAAGGAGAGTGTGAGGCGTTCCCTCGTGGAGGTTTAATTGAAAATCGGCTTTTAAGTGAAGTTGAATAGTCTCTTTTTCGTATCTCCACTCCGGAGGAGCAAGAGGCAGGGATGCACATGAACAGACTCCGAAAGCAAGCAACCACAGGAACAGTATTTTAATATATTTTTTCACTTTGTTACCTCCTTATTGTACGAACAATTTTTGAGCATTCTTTTCAAATTCTCTTAAGAATTTCTCCATGAAGCGTCCTGAGTCAAACCATTTTTTGCATTTATAAAACTTTTTTTCATATATTTCAAAAAATTCTGCTTTTTGGAACGGTCCGAACTTAAAACCTCCGCTACCGTCGGCTTTGATCTGATCAGGGTCCAATTCGTGTAGAATTTCGCCTATCTCGGTGTAGGCAGCCTCTTTAAATGCTTGATGTGCAATCAGAAAGGCTTTTTCGATCTGCCCAAGATAGCTCTCAAGGGATCGGGCATGGCTTTCTCCACCTTCCAAATGAAAACCTATAACCTGCCTGATCGTTTCATCCCCGGTGCTTTCGCCAAGAAAGGTTGTATTAATCACACCCACCACTTGATTGAGGGCATCAAAGATAGTATTCAAGGATTCAGCCAATTTTTGTAAAAGTTCTGTGGAAGATAGATCGGCCTGAGAAATCCTTTTTCCTAATAACAACGAAAAAAGCCTCGGAAGAACCTCTTCATCTATGTTTAAACCGCTGTATCTGCTTGAGATTGCTATATTAAATTCAGCCGTCAGTTTCTCAAGCAACGTTAATTTTTCGCTATCTGAAAATTCTTTTAGTCTTTCTTCAAGATATGTTTCGATTAAAGTTTCAGCCTGCAAGCGATCTGACTTATAAATTTGTCTAATTTCATTTGTTATTTGTTCTGTCGATATTTGGTCGTTCATTCCCCTATCTCTTATTACCACCATTATCCGGATAAAGAATAACCGTCTCGGATATAAAATCGTTTTCCTCGGGTTCGTCTGCTCCCTTTGTTGCCGGAATATCGTCCTTATCTGCCTGAACAGACGGTGATTTTTCTTTTCTAAAATCATCAGGTGAAAGAATGACCGTCTCTTCTAACCCATACTCATCTTCTGAGACAACATTGGTATTGTCAAATCGCTCCCTGCCTGCTGTTGATATAGCAACCGTTTTTTCTAATTCATCCTTCTGTGCTTCCAAGCCAATACTCCATTTTTCCATGATCTTAGCGAGGATGTCAGAAATAGCCTTATTTTCCGGTGCAGGCTCTGCTTGTACAAAATTGAGCTCATGAGAAAACAATTTGTCTTTGACCTCTTTTCTGAGGTTTTCCAATTCTTGCTGGAATTTGTCCTTCGACCATTTAGAATTTTCCATCAAGCCGGTTCTCAACCCAATTTTCAATAAAGACCAGCCCAAACCGATAGATTTTTCCCAAAGGCTCACCCAGTCCTGACTAACACTCTTTCCATCAGGAATCCAGAAAATATTTTCAGGAGAAAAAGCGCTATCAGCTCCGTTCTTTAGAAAGTTTTCCAGGCTATCATCATCATTTGAGACTATTTTCTCAATTTTTTTTCCAAGAGTCACATATACTTCTGAAACATCTTGTTTTTTGTTGACCAGAAGCGTGTAAAACCAGATAATTCCCAGAAAATGGGGGCTGGAATATGGGAATAATTTCGGGAGAAACGGTGGCTTGACGGCATTTCCTCCTATGTCTATAAAGTTTAGTTTAAAGTTCCAGAAAAACGGCAACAGGCCACTCTGGTCTGCAAGGTTAATCCAGATTCTATCGATAGATAAATCAAGCCCTGGATCATCTATCCTGGAAAAGATAGTCTGAACAAGCTCGCCCAAAAAAGAAAGCTTTAAATACAGGACTTCCAGAAAATATTTTTTGTTTTTTTCAAAGAAAAAAGGGGTTGTTGCCAGACTATTTCGTTTTAAAGCCTTCAGACAGTTTATTCTGCCTGATTCTTGTTTTTCGCTAAGCCTGCTTTCCAGATCGTCAAATGAGGCACCTGAAATTAGAGACAAAAAATCATAAACATTAACAGATCCGGCTTCAAAAATTAACATGTAAAAAGGATAAAAAGAAATTGGAACAATTCTTGAGACGGCTAAACAGTCTGATCCATAGCACTCCTGCCGGCTGGAGCAATTGATACAAGGAAACCGATTCAAGCGGTTTCTCACTTCTGTGATGCGACCGAAGTCTTTGATCAAATCCCACCTGTCTTTAAGTGCGGAATGGTCGGAACTCTCCAATGAAAAAACGTAAAAATCAGACTTGCCTGTTGAACCAAAACATGACGGACAAAACAAATAGCGTTTAAGTGAGGCAGAATAACGCTGAAACCCCAAGCTGGTCAAGATGTCGTCATCATAGCATTGTTGAAGAGGCAGCCCACACACCGGACACGGAGGGTGAAAAAAGATCCGTTTTGATTTGCAAAAAAATAAAGACTGTAAAGATATCAACCCACCATCTTCTCCGATTTGATCAGCCAGGATGATGGCGGAACCATCCTGATTTTTTCTCGAATAAAACAAAAATGCCTTCTGCCAGCATTGATCAATATCCTGGTTGTTGAAAGGCCGTAACTCATCCCGTGTTAGATGATATTCATCTTTTTGCAACAAAAGGAATACTCGTTTAATTTCACTTCCGGCATCGGTGACAAACCGAGCTTCAATGAGCCTGGCAAAAGGGTCTGACTCACTGATAATTAGAAATGGAAAAGGAGATTTTTCCAGAATGGAACCATCTTGAGAGATCAAAGAAAAATTCAATCGGAACTTCGTATCGGTAAACTCAAGATAAGGTAGCAAAGATGGCATTTTGATATTATTCACTCTAAATTTCTCCATGAATATTTTGGCATCCTGCATTTGCCAGTTTACACTTTTTAGAGGTGATTCCAGCTTCGACCGGAAACATGAAGTGCCTAAAGTGAGCTAAAGTATGTTAAAGTGCCTAAAGTTAAGGAGTCGCTTCGCTCCATTAGTTCATATAAAATTGGCAGCGCCGAAGGCGCAATCCTTAACTTTAGGCATTTTAGGCACTTGTAATTTTTTGTGTACTCGTACAAATTTAAAAAAGTGTGAACTACTTTTGACCTATTTTGAAGGATGCCAATATTTTCTATTTCTTGAAGTGCTTCTCCATAAAGTCTGCAAGATCTGACCTGTCATAAGTGATGTTTAATTTCGTTTTGAGGTGTATTAAATCCTCATGAAGTTCCCGTGCGCTTTGATATCTTAATTTTTTGTCTTTCTCCAGGCATTTCATTACAATTCTATTTAACTCGTCAGGGACATCCGGTCTTAATTTTATTATAGGAACTATTTCTTTTTCCGGAATAAACCTGATGGCTTCTATCTCACTGCCAAATTGATATAATTTTTTTCCTGATAATATTTCATAAAAGACAATACCCAACGCATATATGTCAGCTCTATGATCGACAGATTGCCCCAATGCCTGTTCCGGAGACATGTAGGAAAGTTTACCTTTAATGACACCAGCCAGAGTTAAACTTGGCTCAGATCTGGCTTTTGAGATTCCGAAATCGCTTATCTTGACCTCTCCTTGAAATGAGATAAGGATATTCTGAGGACTAATATCTCGATGAACAATGTTCAGAGGTTTCCCGGTCTTGTCGTCTAGTTTAGAATGCGAGTACTGCAAACCTCTACTGATCTGTGAAACAATAAAAACCGACTGATCAACAGGGAGGCCCTTTTTTGCCACTGCCGTGATTTCTGCCAGATTTTTGCCGCGGACATATTCCATAGCGATAAAGTAAATATTCTGAAACTTGCCAAAATCATTTATCTGAACAATGTTTGGGTGTTGCAATAATGCGGCTAGTCTGGCCTCTCGGATAAACATTCTAATAAACTCTGAATTTTCAATAAGATGAGGCAGTATTTTTTTTATGGCTACAATCCTTCGAAAACCATCCTCGCGCACATAGTCTGCCACAAATAACTCGGCCATTCCTCCTTGCGCTATTTTCTTTTGCAATATATAAGGGCCGATCCGAGTTATACCTTCAGATTCTTTTTGAATCTTTAATGCTTTTGTCTTAGAAATACGATCTATCACCGCCATAATCGCTGAAAACAATAAAACACTAAAGAGTATCGCATAGACAAAGAGAGCTTTGTATTTACTTATGGAGCTGTATAATTGGGTTGAAGAAAATATCAAATACACTTTGCCGATATTTGTTCCGGAAAAAGTGATAATTGTTGAAAAGCCGGCAATTTTTTCATTGTCAGGTAAAGACTTTGCTTCGATAGAAATCCCTTTAATAGTATCTATATATCTTCCATTCTTTATGGGAATAGATATCTCATTTATCATTTCAGAATCGCTATGAGCCACCAACTTGTTTTCATGATTCAGAATCGATACGAATATCAAGTTATTACTACCTTCAACCTCGCCAATTGCCACATTCAGAGACAACATATTCTTTTCTAAAAGAGACGGGCCAATCTTAGAGGCAAGCTTTTGGGTCACCGACAATCCGTATTGATAAAAATCATTATTCAGACGTTTTACACTGCTATTTAAAATTAAATAGCCGGTTACAGAGGCTATGAGCCAAATGATAAGACATATAACTATGCTATTTCTATTACGTCGAACAAATTCTATCTCAAGTAATTTAATAGTAGTCTTCTTGAAAATGTTCGTTGGTAACTCTTTCACCCATAACATGGTTGATGAGGCAATTTCGCGAACAGACGCCATGGGAACCTCTCTCTATCAAAGGCTAAGCAGCCAGTTTCTTAATAAGTTCTATGCACCGGACAATTACTTGACGTTTCAACCAACTCAGATCTTTTCTTTTAGCGATTTCCGATAAAAAGATATCTTTAGATTTATCAAACCCTTCGGGCTTTAGTTCACTATTTGTTGACCGGATAATCCTAAATCTGTTCAGGTTTATACAATTAAAAATTTCTTGGGAAAAAGGTTTGTTTGTTCCACACAGAGGGCATGTAATACAGGTTGTTCCCGCAAAAACACCCCTGCTCCCTGCTTGTGATCTATAAGCAGCTCTCAGTTTGCTAACTATAGACCTAATCTCTTTGAAATATAACACAATTATCACAAGCAACATTATAGTAAAGCTCGAAAGTGCAACAAAACCAAAGCGCTTTTCAAATTTGTCAATTTCAGCGGCTGAAATGGCCAGATATATTTCGCCAATCTTTGTCCCTGCATAAGTCGCATCTGAAGAAAAGTTAACAATCCTTTTGTAGTCGGATGAATTCCCTTCCCAAAAAGAAACTTGATCAACAGTGCGAGCCCTTTCATTCATTGTAGACATTATCAATTCAACATTGGTGTAAGCTATAATATTGTTTTTATGATCAATAATAGCTGCATAAACTATATCCGAATTGCCGGTAGCTTCACTAAGCAATGCACTCAGGGTCGGCATGTCCAGTTCTAACAGAGGTAAACCGGCACGATTAGAAAACACTCTGGCCATTTTTACTCCGGATTGAATGATAGTCTTCCTTACCAGGCTGATCTTGATTGAAGTAATCATATAAAAAACAGCAATACATATCCACCAGACTACGAGACACAAGATTAAACGGTTTCTGTTTTTCTGAAGCAACTTCATTTAAAGAATCTTGTCCACTATAATATTCGCTAAATTTATACCTAAGGGCTCGCTAAAAAATAACTTGGCATTTTTGCATCCCAACTTCACCATATCTTTAATCGATTTTCATTCGCAAAAGTCCTCGAAATAGCTCGCTATTCCTGCGGTTTTGCTCAATCAGATCGATTAAATCTACGGC
>JAUWFS010000045.1:0-17349 GCA_030606805.1 Deltaproteobacteria bacterium | reverse complement strand
TTGCCAGATGATTACGAAATCGGTAGTTAAGATCGACCAACTTAAATGGAGTAACAGGCAAGGAATCAAGTAAATAATTTATCAACAAGGTGGGTCAATTTTAGGTTGTAAAGGTGGATCAATTTTAGGTTGTAAAAAATAAAAAAACCACAAAGACTACCAGGTAATAGTATTTATACACGGGTTCCTGTGGATTATGTTGTTACGGTAAATAATTTTTCTACCACGAAGGACACGAACAGCTCGAAGGGGTAAAAACTAAAATCTTAGTGCCCCTTCGTGTCATTCGTGGATAAATATCTGCGTGCATCAGCGTTTATTCTGCGGTTCCGTCACAAATCACGGCAACGGCGGCTTCACAGGCTCCTCGGTTGCCCCACATCTTCGTGGGAATGACGAGTGCCTGATACGATATTTTACGCATGATATGACACTATCTCCAGATGGCGACAGGTTCAATATTTTTTTCCTCCAATTCTTCCCTGGTGCCGTAAAAAAGATAGGGGAGCTTTGATACTTCCATCTCAACCGTCTTTAACATTTCCTCTTTCGTGGGATCTTGATAAAGTTCCCTATGTTATCAAGGCTAAATTCTCCTATTATTAAAATACCCCTGTCTGTTTTACAGAGAACAGGAACCTTCCATGTCTTATTCTTAACATCAAATCGTGGGGTGCCGGGGCTGGTTAAATGACCAATATTCTCAAATAAATATTTCTTTACTTTCTCATAGATTTCCATATCTTTACGCCCTTAAAAAAACACCTTTCCCATGCCTTAAAGAATTCATCAGATTAGATTTCTATTATTTATATTCAATAATTTCAAGCAAAAATCATATTTTTACGCATCCGCCAATAAATTTGTCAATTTGAATGTCAATGCTAGAAAATTGGGTGTATAATATGGGGATAATCCCCCTATTATGAGATGGATAAGAGGTGGGTTGTGAGGTTTATTTTCTTGTTCTTTATGCCAAGCTTTTCCCTGATATTGCTCCTGTGAAAATCGATTGTACTTGTGGCCAGATTAAGAAATTGCGCTATCTTTTTTTGTGGTCTTACCGTGCCTGACAAGATCTATTATCTGAATTTCCGCGGGAGTGAGCTTCAAATTTATTTTGGAAAAAAGGGGGTATCTCCTTGACTCAGGTATATACTACATATAGTATTTCCGGGTATGGAAGACTATCCCCGGACACTTGCAGAACTAGAGGCGCGGTTCTCTAAGGAAGGGGCGTGCATAGGCTACCTCAGCCATGAGCATCTTGATTATTACCTCGACGAGTTCACTTTTCGGTTCAATCGACGAACATCGAAATCTCGTGGCAATTATTTCAATTCGTTGCTTCGTTTGAAGCTATCCATATGGCACTACATTGACAAAATCAAAGCAGTCTATTTATAATATGCTGGAATTATTCAGTTTAAATTTTTAAGAGTTCTAAAATAATGCTCATTTTGAGCATTGGCTCATTAAAGTGAAAAAAATGAGATTTATCAGAAAAGGTTACACTCAAATAAAAAAGCCCTGTATATGCAAACAGGGCTTTTTAAATTATATTTTTAAATCTATTTCTCAAGCTCGGTTTTTTCTACCTCATCTTCAGGTTTATCTTTATCTTCTTCAGTTACGGTCTCTTTTGATTCTGCTGCCAACTCCATTTCATCCGAGTTCTTGTCCTTATCTTCTTCCTGCTCGGCAGACTTTTTTTCTACTATCTTTTCTACATGCTTTTCTTCTTTTTTCTCAGGCTCGACTTTCTCTACTGCAATCTCTGCAACCTGTTTCTTTTCAACAGCAGCACTTTTTTTGCCCTTTGTTTTCTTTTTTTTACTTTTTTCCTTTTCCATAGTAACGAGTTCGATCATTGAAACAAGCGCAGCATCTCCCGGACGACTTCCCAGTTTAACAATTCTTGTATATCCTCCTGACATTGTACCAAAGCGCTCGTTAGCTTCACTAAACAACTTGTAAACAACGGCTTTCTCCCTTATTATTGAAAGAGCCTGTCGTCTGGCATGAAGATCTCCCCGCTTTGCAAGAGTAATCAGATGGTCTGCCCAGCGTCTTAATCCTTTTGCTTTTGTATCAGTAGTACGGATACGTTCATATTTAAACAGAGAAGTAACCATGTTTCTGAACATGGCATCTCTGTGGCTACTAGTTCTATTTAATTTCAATCCAGCTTTTCGATGTCTCATAATTCAGTTTGCTCCCCTTCATCTGTATCTTCCTCGGGAGGCACAAATCCTTCAAGCTTCATACCCAAAGAAAGACCCATCTCACTTAAGACTTCCTTGATCTCATTCAAAGATTTTCTACCAAAGTTTTTTGTCTTAAGCATTTCTGCTTCGGTTTTACTTACCAACTGATAAATCTTTAGTATATCGGCATTTTTGAGGCAATTAGCGCTACGAACAGAAAGCTCAAGTTCATCAACACTTCTGTAAAGGTTTTCATTAAACTGAGGCTCCTGCAACTCATCAACTTTCTTCTCGGCTTCCGGTTCAATTTTTTCATCAAAATTAATAAAAATTGTCAACTGCTCTTTTAAAATCTTGGCGGCGTATGCGACTGCATCCTCGGGCAGGATGCTTCCATCTGTCCACACCTCCAAGGTGAGCTTATCATAGTCGGTTTTCTGCCCCACCCTGGCATTATCTACTCCATAATTTACACGCTTAATAGGAGAAAATACTGCATCAACAGGTATTGTGCCTAAAGGAGCATCTTCATCCTTATTGGCTTCGGACAAAGAATATCCTTTCCCGACTTTAACGGTCATGGTTATATCCAGTTTCGCGTTCTTGGAAAGAGTTGCAATATGTGCATCAGGGTTAAGAACTTCGCATCTTCCGTCATCACTGATTATATCGCCGGCGGTTACTTTTCCCTCTCCTTCGACATTAATGTAAACTGTCTTTGGTTCAGAATAGGCTACTTTGAAACGCACCTCTTTCAAATTAAGAATAATCTCGGAAACATCCTCGAGCACACCTGGAATAACACTGAATTCATGCATTACAGTATCAAATTTTACCGCTACTATTGCAGATCCATACAAAGAAGAAAGTATTATCCGCCTTAAAGAATTGCCAATCGTTATGCCAAATCCTCTTTCAAGAGGCTCACAAACAAACTTGCCATAAGTAGGTTTGCTGGTTACCTGCACCTTTTCCGGCCTTATCATTTCTTGCCAGTTCATGTACATAAGTTCATTTGACGACATATTTTATCTCCGGATTAATTTTTTGGGAAATTAGTTATTCTCTCATTCCAATATAGACTTTCAGATAAATAATTTCACAAGGATAGAAGGAGAAAGGCGTATTAGTTATACGTCGACGACTGATAACGCAGTGAAATTATTTATCTGAAAGTCTATAGGAAAAAATTCTGTTTTTTACTTGGAATAAAGCTCCACTATAAGTTGCTCCTGGATAGGCATTGTCAGGTCTTCTCGGACAGGACAACCTTTTACTATACCCTTCAAGTTCTCTTTTTCCAAATCAAGCCACTGTGGAATACCTCTTCGAACAACGGCGTCAAGTGAATCTTTTATGGTCTGCACGTTACGGCTTTTTTCACGTATTTCAACAACATCACCCATTTTTATCAGATATGAAGGAATATTTACCTTCTTGCCATTAATAAGGAAGTGACTATGCTTGACAAGCTGACGGCCTTGAGTTCTTGAATTAACAAATCCCAAACGATAAACAACATTATCAAGCCGACGTTCCAGCAATACAAGTAAATTTGTTCCAGTTATACCCTTCTGGCGGTCCGCTCTCTTAAAAAATAGACGAAATTGCTTTTCGGAAAGACCATACATGCGTTTTACCTTCTGCTTTTCACGAAGCTGAATAGCATAATCCGAATTTTTTCTTCCACGACGCTGGCCATGCTGACCAGGTGGATAACTCCGTCTGTCAAAAGCACATTTATCAGAATAACAGCGATCTCCCTTTAGGAACAATTTTAAGTTTTCTCGTCGGCATAACCGACAAACTGACCCTATATATCGTGCCAAATTTTCCTCCTTTATCTATACCCTGCGTCTTTTTGGTGGTCGGCAACCATTATGCGGGATAGGAGTAACATCTTTGATCATAACAACATTAAACCCTGCGGCCTGCAATGAGCGAAGCGCCGATTCCCTTCCTGCTCCAGGACCCTTTACATATACTTCAACATTCTTCATCCCATGTTCCATCGCCTTTTTTACAGCGTCTGCTGCCGCCAGTTGTGCTGCAAATGGTGTACTCTTTCGAGATCCTTTAAATCCTTGAACGCCGGCGCTTGACCAGGCAACAACATTACCTGCAGGATCTGTAATAGTAATTATTGTATTATTGAAAGTAGATTGAATATGCACTATTCCATTTGGAATATTTTTCTTTTCTTTCTTTTTAGTACGGACACTTTTAGCCATAAATAAAGCCTCTTTCTACTCTTACGGGTTGCGGGCTAAGATTAAAAATATTACCCGAATCACTTCCTTTTCTCTCCACCTCTCTTCTTAACAGCCGATCTTTTTGGCCCCTTTCTTGTGCGCGCATTAGTACTTGTCCTCTGTCCTCGCACGGGAAGCGATTTTCGGTGACGAAGGCCACGATATGATCCAAAATCCATAAGTCTTTTTATATTCATAGAAATTTCTGTACGGAGATCACCTTCAACCTTATGTTCACTGTCAATAACCTTGCGGATATTATTAATCTCGGCTTCTGACAAATCATTACTCTTGGTATCAGGATCAATGTTAAGCTTTGTTAGTATGCTTCTCGATATTGTCCTGCCAATTCCATAAATGTATGTCAACGCTATCTCAATCCGCTTTTGCCTAGGTAAATCTACACCCGCAATTCTTGCCAAAGTTTTTCCTCCTCTATCCTTGCCTCTGTTTGTGCCGTTTATTTTCGCAGATCACTCTTACAACACCTTTTCTACGAATTATTTTACACTTACTGCAAATTTTTTTAGCTGATGCTCTTACTTTCATAAATAAAACTCCCTTATGCCCTTCAGGCAAGCTATTAAATTAGCGCACCTTCGGCGCAAATATAAGTGCCTAAAGTGAGCTAAAGTATATTAAAGTGCCTAAAGTTAAGGTATTCTGCCATTTTATATAAAAATTTTTTGAGTCATTAATGCATGGGAAAGTGTAACAGTTTCTTTTCCTATGTTATAATTTACACGCCGAAGGTGTACCATAACTTTAGGCATTTTAGGCACTTTAGCTCACTTTAGGCACTTTTTATTACTTTGATCTGTATGTTATTCTGCCGCGAGAGAGATCATATGGTGAAAGTTCTACTGTAACTTTATCTCCCGGCAAAATTTTTATAAAATGCATGCGCATTTTCCCGGAAATATGCGCAAGCACCTCGTGCTTATTTTCCAGTTCAACCTTAAACATTGCATTGGGCAAAGCCTCAAGAACCTTGCCCTCTACCTTTATAGCCTCTTCCTTTGGCATTTTTAACTCCCATTCCTTTTACTTAAGATAATTGGACCGCTTTCTGTAATCGCTATCGTATGCTCAAAATGCGCAGACAAAGAACCATCCTTTGTTACAGCCGTCCATCCATCTTCAAGTATTTTAACACCACAATCCTTTTCATTTACCATGGGCTCTATAGCCAAAGTCATACCCGCTTTTAATCTGACCCCCATACCAGGCTTTCCAAAATTAGGTATCTGAGGTTCTTCATGAAGATTGCTTCCTATACCATGCCCTACAAATTTGCGAACTACAGAAAAACCAGCCGCTTCAACATGCGTTTGGATTGCATGAGAAATATCCGAAAGCCTGCCGCCCGGAACCGCCTTTTCTATACCTTTATAGAGAGACTCTTCTGTAATCTGAGTCAGTCTTCGGGTAGATTCGGATATCTTGCCAACAGCCACTGTGATAGCTGAATCACCGTAATAACCGTTTAAAAGAACACCAAAGTCCAGGCTAATAATATCGCCTTCATTCAGCGGAGTTTTAGAAGAAAATCCGTGTACAACAGTGTTATTAAGAGATGCGCATATTGAATAAGGGAAACCCCTGTATCCCTTGAAAGCCGGAATTGCATTTCTCTCATAAGTCAACTGTTCTGAAAGATCATTTAAATAAAGAGTATCAATTCCTGGCTTTATCTCTGACTCAAGTTTAGAAAGAATTTCTGCAACAACCTGATTACTTGCATAAATTTTTTCAATTTCTTTGTGCGATTTTAAAATCACCATCTTAAAACCTTCCCTTAACTCTATCTCCGCTCTTTTTTAAAAAACCCTCGTAATGACGTGTCAACATGTGCGATTCTATTTGAGATACAGTATCAATGGCTACACCAACAACTATAAGAAGTGCCGTGCCGCCGAAATAAAAAGGAACATTAAACTTTGATATCAAAATTGACGGAAGCACACATACTGCTGAAACATATATTGCCCCGCCAAGAGTTATTCGAGTCAAAACTCTCTCAATATAGTCCGCTGTACGCTTACCCGGACGGATACCAGGTATATAGCCGCCATGTTTTTTCATATTTTCCGCAACATCATCAGGATTAAATGTGATGGCAGTATAAAAATAACAGAAAAAGAATATTAGACCTACAAATAATACTTCATAAAAAATGCTGCCGGGCGTTATTGCGGAGACAATATTCTGTATCCATGCAATTGCTATAAAACTGCCGATAGTTGCCGGAAACATCATAATTGATGATGCAAAAATAGGTGGTATTACTCCAGATGTATTAATTTTCAATGGAAGATGGGTGCTCTGACCTCCGTACATTTTCCGGCCCACAACCCTTTTAGCATATTGAACCGGTATGCGTCGCTGCCCCTGCTCAACAAATATAATGCAACCTACGACAGCTATCATAAAAACTATCATAATTATGATTAAAAAAATCCCCATTTCTCCTGTTGAAAGGAGTTTAAAAGTATTTGCTATCGCAGTTGGCAGTCGGGCAACAATACCGGCAAATATTATAAGTGAAATACCATTACCGATCCCTCTCTCTGTTATCTGCTCACCTAACCACATAATAAAGGCAGTGCCTGCCGTCAGGGTAATTACGGTCATAAGTCTGAATTCCCATCCAGGATGTATGACCACAGGAGCACCGCCGGGCGAAGTCATTTGTTCAAGGCCGACGCTGATACCGAACCCTTGTATTATGCTTAACAATACAGTTCCGTAACGGGTATATTGTGTAATCTTTTTTCGTCCCTGCTCGCCCTCTTTTGACAGCCTCTCGAGATGCGGTATAACTACAGTTAAGAGTTGGAGAATAATAGAAGCACTTATGTAAGGCATTATCCCTAGAGCAAAAACCGAGAGCCTCTCTAACGCACCGCCTGAAAACATATCAAACAGGCCAAGCAAAGTCCCTTTTGCTCGAGCAAAAAATGAGGCAAGCGCAACTGTATCTATGCCGGGAGTTGGAACATGCACTCCGATACGGTAAACTATAAGAAGAGCAAAGGTGTATAATATCCTTTTTTTTAGCTCGGGTATTTTAAATATATTTCCGAACCCCTCGCTAACCATACTATAAAACCTCTATATTTCCACCAGCAGCAATAATTTTCTCTCTGGCATTTTTGCTGGTGCTATTTAACCGTATCGTAAGAGGAATCTTTATCTCACCTTGAGCAAGAAGTTTGATACCATCTATTTTACCCTTGACAAGGCCGGAGTTAAAAAGAGCATCTTCATCTACTAAACTGTTTTCCTCGAATCTCGACAGGTCACGTATATTAACTACAGCGATATTTTTTCTGAAAATATTTGTAAAACCACGTTTGGGCAAACGACGATGAATAGGCATTTGACCGCCTTCAAAACCAGGCCTAACACCTCCGCCGGAACGACTATTATGCCCCTTTGTACCTCTACCGGCAGTCTTACCATTTCCTGAGCCCACACCGCGACCAGGACGTTTCCGAGATTTTCGAGATCCCATTGCCGGTGACAATTCATTAAGCCTCATCTATCTTCTCCTCAGCTTTCACTAAATGGGAAACCTTGTTTATCATGCCCCGGATAGAAGGAGTATCTATAAATACGACCGTTCCGTTTATCTTTGCAAGCCCCATACTACGCAATATTTTGCGATGTTTTTCAGGCCTTCCGATCATGCTTTTAACAAGAGTCACCTTCAATTTACCAGACATATATATTTCCCTTTGCGGGTTGCGAGTTATTTTATAAATCCTCTAATCTTTTGCCACGCCTGGCGGCAACCTGTTCACGACTTTGAAGTTGACTTAGCCCTGTAACAGTAGCTTTCACCAAATTATGAGGATTATGGGATCCAATACACTTTGTAAGAATATTATTTACGCCGACTGCCTCTAACACCGCGCGAACAGCGCCGCCGGCTATAACTCCTGTTCCTTGTGAAGCAGGTTTTAAAAATACTTTCCCTGCACCAAACTTTCCTATAACCTCAAAGGGAATTGTTCCATCAATCAGGGAAACTTTAATCATGTTCTTTTTTGCTTTTTCTATACCTTTTCGGATCGCTTCCGGGACTTCCCCTGCTTTACCCAAACCATAACCGATACTGCCATTTCCATCACCGACAACAACTATAGCGCTAAAACTAAACCTGCGACCGCCTTTAACTACCTTTGCCACACGGTTAATGTGAACTACTTTATCAATCAACTGACTTTCGTCTGTATCTTGTTTAAACAAGATTCCGCCTCCTTATTTAAAAATCCAAACCAGCCTCACGTGCACCATCGGAAACAGCTTTAACCCGACCGTGGTATAAAAAACCATTCCGATCAAATACTATTTTTTTAATTCCTTTTTCATTAGCACGTTCAGCTACAAGTTTTCCGACAAGGGTCGCCACTGAAACTTTATTTTTATACTCAGGAGATTCTTTGACTACCTGTTCCAAAGTTGATGCCGAAGCCAAAGTATTTCCAGTGGTATCATCAATTATCTGCGCATAGATATGTTTTGCGCTTCGAAAGATACTCAGCCTTGGCCTTTGTTGTGTGCCAAACATGGACTTTCTTATTCTTTTTTTTCTCTTTAAACGCGCAAGTCTTCTTTGATCCAACGAACCCATCTTGTTTATCCCCATATACAAATAACCGTTCACGGTAGTCGGTTTATGGTTTACGGTTTTATGCTTTTAGCCACCGTGAACTGTAAAATGTTAACCATAAACTGTCACTCTATTTAGTGCCGGTTTTACCTGCTTTTTTATGTATATACTCCTCAGAATACTTAATCCCCTTGCCTTTATATGGCTCGGGCGGTCTTAATCTTCTAATTGCTGCGGATAAGTGCCCTATCTGTTCTTTATCAATTCCAGAAAGCTTTATAATATTATTTCTCTCAATAGATGCGGAAATACCCTCCGGCAGATCAAAATCAATAGGATGTGAATATCCAAGATTAAAAACTATACGATTACCACCACTAAGCGTGGCACGATAGCCTATACCGTTTATCTCCAGGACACGTTCAAACCCCTTGTTTACACCGGTTACCATATTAGCGACAAGACTTCTGGTAAGTCCCTGCAATGACCTGCTGACTCTGTCATCTTTTTTCATGGTCACATTCACAATGCCATCTTTTATTTCAAGATTGATTAAAGGATGTATAGTTCTTGAAAGAACGCCTTTTTGTCCCTCGACAGTAACTATCCTGTCTTTATATAATACCTTAGTTTTATCAGGTATCAGTATCGGTTTTTTGCCTACTCGAGACATATAATAATACTCCTATCGGCTACCATATATTACAGAGGATCTCGCCTCCTATATTCTCATTCCTGGCTTTTTTGTCTGTCATTATCCCCTTAGATGTGGATAAAATTGCAATGCCCATACCGTTTAAAACCGGCTTTATATTTTTACTCTTTACGTAAACCCTTCTGCTGGGTTTGCTGACACGATCAAGGCCGAATATCACCTTTGCGTGTGCTTGCCCGTATTTAAGATAGATACGCAAGACACCTTGTTTGGTATCTTTTATAAATTTATAATTCTTAATAAATCCTTCATTTTTTAATATTCTAGCTATCTCAATTTTCAATTTTGATGCGGGAATATTAACAGCATTGAATTTTACCTTCTCAGCATTCCTGATTCTGGTCAACATATCTGCAATTGAATCGCTCATTGCCATTATTTTTTCTCCATAACCATATAACTTTTAACTATAGACATTAAGATAAATAATTTCACTGTGTTATCAGTCGTCGACGTATAACTAATATGCCTTCCTCCTTCTGACCTTGTGAAATTAATTATCTGAAAGTCTATATTCATTATAAAAATAAAAAATCACCAGCTAGATTTTATAACTCCGGGAAGCATACCTTGTGAAGCCAGATCACGAAAACAAATACGACAAATTCCAAATTTTCTCAAAAAACCTCTTGGCCTGCCGCAGATAGGGCATCTATTGTATGCCCGAACTTTGAACTTCGGTTTTTTAATAGCTTTCATTCTAAGAGCTGTTTTTGCCAAATTATCCTCCTTAATTCCTGAATGGCATGCCTAACAGCTTAAGAAGTTCTTTTCCCTCTTTGTTATTCTTAGCTGTTGTAACTACTGTTATATTAAGGCCATTGATCCTATCAATCTTATCGTAATCGACCTCAGGAAAAATAATATGTTCTTTGATCCCCAATGTATAATTCCCGCGCCCATCCAGAGCTTTATCTGAAACACCCCTGAAATCACGAACTCTAGGAAGAGCTACGTTAACTGTCTTGCTATAAAAATCATACATGCGTATATGACGCAGGGTAACCATACATCCGATCGGCATCCCTTCACGAAGCTTAAAAGCAGCGATTGACCTTCTGGCACGTGTAACAACAGGTTGCTGCCCTGATATAAATTTCAGTTCTTCTTTAGCCGAATCAAGCAATTTCATATTATGGATAGCCTCTCCCAAGCCCATATTCAGCACAATTTTTTCAAGTTTAGGAACCTCCATAATATTCTGGTACTTAAAGGTCTCCATCAACTTGGGGATAACTTCTTTTTCATAATAGTGTTTTAACTGCGACATAATAATACCTTGTTATATTAAACGCTATAGATTCCCAGACAAACAATTTAACTGCATTATCAGTCGAAATCCTCGACGACGTACGACTCAGCAAGACTTGCTCGGATTTCTACTTCTATCCTTGTAAAATTAATTATCTGAAAATCTATATTTTTCAGTTGTCTATAATTTCACTGCACTTTCCGCAGATACGGGTTTTTTTGCCATCCTCAAGAATCTGCATTTTGATTCGCACAGACGACATACACTTGCTGCACATCAACATGACATTCGACGAGTAGATAGGCGCTTCCTTTTCAACAATTCCACCCTGTTTGTTCTTAACATTAGGCTTAACATGGTGTTTTACCATATTAATGTTTTCCACAAGCACCCTGTTATTCTTTCGGATTACTTTAAGAACACTGCCTATCTTACCTTTGTCTTTACCGGCAATAATTTTGACCTTGTCATTTTTCTTTATAAGGCATTTATCTGTTACCATAAGCTACTTCTCCCAGGGCAATATTAATCCTATAAAACTTCAGGTGCTAACGAAATAATTTTCATAAACCTTTTGGCTCGAAGCTCCCTTGCCACAGGACCAAATATACGGGTGCCTATGGGTTCTTTATTTGCACTAATTAAAACAGCCGAATTATCATCAAATCTTATATATGATCCATCCGGCCTTCTGATTTCCTTTTTTGTACGAACCACAACAGCCTTCAAGACTTCTCCTTTTTTAACCTTGGCATTAGGTATAGCTTCCTTGACAGATACGACAATGATATCGCCAATACTTGCGTACCTTCTCCTGGATCCTCCAAGAACTTTTATACAGTACAATACCTTAGCACCCGAGTTATCTGCCGCCGTCAATCTCGTCTCTGCCTGAATCATCGCCTTTAATTTCCTTATATTATCAAATAGCTTTTTGAACTATCTTACTAACACGCCACTTTTTTGACCTGCTAAGAGGTCTTGATTCGGTTATTAATACCTTATCTCCTATCTGACATGCATTATTTTCATCGTGAGATGAAAACTTAGAACGTCTTCTAACATACTTATGATAGAATTTATGTTTAACCATTCTTTCAACCATAACAACCACGGTTTTGGTCATCTTGTTACTAACTACTGTTCCCAATAGTTGTTTTCTTATTCCTTGCTTTTTCATAGCAGCATCTATTCTTCTTTATCTGTTTATTTTATCTTCTTTTAAAATAGTCTTTATCCTTGCTATCCCACGCCTGGTCTGCTTTATCTTTTGTGGATTTTCGAGCTGACCGGTTTCTTGCTGAAAATTCAAATTAAACAGCTCCTCTTTAAGATCATCCAGATTTCTTTGCTTTTCTTCCAGGCTAAATTCTCTAATCTCACTTGCCTTCATTATACATCGCCCCTCTCAATAAATCTCGTTCTAACCGAAAGCTTGTGAGAAGCAAGACGGAGTGCCTCCATTGCTAATTCCCTGTCAATGCCCTCCATTTCATAAAGAATTCTCCCTGGTCTTATAATTACACACCATCCTTCAGGTGCACCTTTTCCTTTACCCATTCTAACCTCAGCGGGTTTCTTTGTAAAAGGCTTATCAGGAAATATCCTTATCCACAGCTTACCGCCTCTTTTTACATGCCTGGTCATGGCTATACGGGCAGCCTCAATCTGTTTAGATGTTATAGCACCGCATTCCGTTGCCTGCAATCCAAATTCACCGAAACTCAATTTACATCCTCGGCTGGATGTACCTTTCATTCTACCTCTTTGCTGCTTTCTAAATTTTACCTTTTTGGGACTCAGCATGTCCTTGTTTCTCCTATTAGCCGGTAGTTATGGCATTTTTATCCAAAATCTCGCCTTTAAAAATAAATACTTTTACACCAACAATCCCGTATGTAGTATTTGCCTCAATAAATCCATAATCTATATCTGCCCTTAAAGTATGCAATGGAACTCTGCCTTCTTTATACCATTCTGTCCTAGCCATTTCGGCTCCACCGAGACGTCCCGAACATATAATCTTCACGCCTTTTGCACCAAACCTCATAGCCGATGAAACACCGCGTTTCATAGCACGCCTGAATGCAACTCTTCTCACAATCTGAAGAGCAATGTTTTCAGCAACAAGCTGCGCATCAATCTCAGGTTTTCTTACCTCCTGAATATCTATCAGAATTTCATGAGAAATTATCTTATCTAACTCTTTCTTAAGGTGAGATATCTCAGATCCTTTTTTCCCAATAACAATACCCGGCCTGGATGTAAAAATTCGGAGCTTAACACGCTTGGACGATCTTTCAATTTCAATCCTGGATATGCCTGCATGGTATAGTTTCTTTTTTATAAATTTTCTTATATTATAATCTTCCAAAATATAATCGGAATATTTTTTTCCGGCATACCACCTTGATTCCCACGTTTTAACAATACCTAGTCTCAATCCTATAGGATTTACTTTCTGGCCCAAGCCATTCCCTCCTTTTTAAGACGATTTTTCAGCCAAAACTACCGTAATATGTGAAGACCTTTTCAATATCTTTGTACCTCTACCGCGAGCTCTTGCTTTGAAACGCTTCAGCGTAGGACCCTGATCTGCAATTACATTACGAATAACCAGTGAATCTACATCTATCTCAGAATTCTGATCAGCATTTGCTACAGCGCTACGAACAATTTTCTCCACGATTGCTGCTGCTTTATGGGGCATAAATTTAAGTGTATCAAGACCCACTTCAACCGGCTTACCCTTGACAGCACCTATAATTTTACGAACTTTCTGAGAAGAAATGCGTACATATCTTGCTACAGCTTTGATCTCCATTGTAAAATATTTCCTTAATCTTATAACTTTACTTCTATTTCTTTAATTTTGATTTTTTGTCCCCGGAGTGTCCATAAAAAGTCCGTGTTGGAGAAAATTCACCCAACTTGTGGCCTACCATATTTTCTGATACAAAAACAGGAACAAATTTTCTTCCATTGTGTACTGCCATCGTAATACCAACCATTTCAGGAATAACTGTCGAACGTCTGGACCATGTTTTAATAACCCTGCTACTACGTGCCTCTTGGGCTTTAAGGACTTTGTTTAATAATTTTGAATCAATATATGGACCTTTTTTTACCGACCGTGGCATAATTTCTCCTGTTTAAGAGTTGCAAGTTCGAGTTAAATTATCCTCACCTTAACCGGCAACTAGTTCTTCTATTATTTCGTAACCTTATTTCTTTGTACGCTTTTTAACTATATAGCGATCACTTTTTCCTTTCTTGCGGGTTTTATAGCCCTTGGCTGGTATACCCCATGGTGAACAAGGATGCCTTCCTCCTGAAGATTTTCCTTCACCTCCGCCCATAGGATGGTCAACCGGATTCATCGCAACACCCCGCACGCTTGGCCGTCTGCCAAGCCAGCGCTTCCGGCCCGCTTTTCCCAAAGAGATATTCTCATGAACTACATTACCAAGCCTGCCTATGGTTGCCTTGCAATTAATAAGCACCATGCGAACTTCGCCGGATGGAAGCTTTATCAGAGCATACCTGTCTTCCTTTGCCATTAACTGTGCGAATGTGCCGGCACTTCTGACAATTTGACCGCCTTTTCCCTGCCGCAGCTCTATATTGTGAATATGTGTGCCAAGCGGTATATTTTTTAAAGGAAGTGTATTCCCGGGCTTTATATCTGCATCAGGCCCTGAAACTACAATGTCGCCAACAGCAAGATCAACCGGTGCTAATATGTATCTTTTTTCGCCATCTTTATAATAAAGAAGAGCTATTCTGGCACTACGATTAGGATCATACTCAATTGATGTCACCTTAGCGAGAATCCCTATTTTATCCCTTTTAAAGTCAATAATCCTGTATTTCCGCTTATGTCCACCACCGCGGTGACGGCACGTAATACGTCCGTTTACATTACGCCCACCTGTTTTTTTAATTATCTTAAGCAATTTCTTCTCAGGATTCGTGCTGCTGATCTCATCAAATGTTGAATATATTTGAGCACGCCTTCCTGGAGATGTAGGTTTTACTTTCTTTACCGCCATTTTAAAGCCTCGCTTGTTCTATACCCCTTCAAAAAAATCAATGCGTTCACCGGGTATTAATGTCACAATTGCTTTTTTCCAGTCCTTGCGCTTTCCAATAATGCGACCTCTCTGTTTGGTCTTACCCTTCACTTGCATTGTACGCACACCAGCTACCTTAACATTGAAAATATTCTCTATAGCCCTTTTGATTTCAACCCTGTTAGCCTTGCGAGAGACCTTAAATGAAACCTGATTGGAAGCTTCTTTTTGAATAGTTGTTTTCTCGGTAATCAGAGGGCTTTTTATAATATCATAATAAATCAATTGGGCAGCCTCCCTTCAATGACCTTTATTGCTGACTCAAGAAGGACCAAATTTTCATATTTGAGAATGTCATATACATTCAATCCCTCACTTCTCAAAACTTTTACGCCAGGTACGTTTCTGGATGAAAGTTCCAGGTTTTCATTTTTTTTATCAGTTATTATCAACGCATTTTTCATATTAAACGCATCTAATACTTTCAAAAATTCCTTTGTCTTAATTCGCTCAAGCTCAATCATGTCAATAACAAATAGACAATTCCCCTGAAACTTGCTGCTCAATGCCATCTTAAGCGCCAAACTTTTTACCTTTTTAGGCACATTGTAAGAATAAGATCTTGGGTCTGGGCCAAAAACAACCCCACCACCCCTGAGCAAAGGAGCTTTTATATCGCCCCGTCGTGCGCGACCAGTCCCTTTTTGACGAAACAGTTTCCTTCCACTGCCCTTTACATCACTACGATGCTTTACAGATGCCGTCCCTGAACGCCGGCAAGCCATCTGCATTTTTGTAACTTCATGCAAGACAACCGATTTTACCGGAACATTGAATATCTTGTCCGATATATCAATCTGTGAAACTTTCTCTCCATTAATGTTTTGAACATCTACGACAGCCATAATCTCCTCATTCAGAATACAGATATATAAGCTACCTTCATGCCTAAAGTAAGCGGACCACAACTTCGGGCAATCTTAAGCACTTTTTTATCCATCTACCCCGATCATCCTGTATATCCTGTCAAAAAAAGGAACTCCCTATACTATATCTCTATTTTGGTAATTTCTTTTTTCTGATTTCTATCAATCCTGAATTAAATCCCGGTATCGCACCCTTTATCAATACCAGATTTTCTTCAGGTCTTATGTCTACAATCTCTAAATTTTTAACGGTGTTTCTTTCATTCCCATAATGACCGGGCATTTTTTTCCCTTTAATTACTTTAGCGGGCCAAGCGCTGCAACCAACGGAACCAGGCACTCTATGGCTATGACTACCATGTGTCTTTGCTCCGCCATGGAATCCATGCCTCTTTATGACCCCTGAAAAACCACGGCCTTTAGTCGTACCGGAAACATCAACAAGTTCACCGACCTCAAATAAATCAATGGCTACTGTATGGCCAGGGGTATATTCACTCGGAGTATCCACAGGAAATTCCCGCAGGATTTCAAAACAACCTTCTCCGCTTTTCTTTAAATGCCCCTGCATCGGCTTATTAATTCGAGATCTCTTCTTTTCACCAAAGCCCAGTTGAAGCGCATTATATCCATCAGTAATAATAGTCTTTATCTGAGTTATTACACATGGACCAGCCTGTATCACGGTGACCGGTATATGTTTTCCATCTGGTAAAAAAACACCTGCCATTCCCAATTTTTTACCAAGCAATCCCTTACACATACTTTTTACTTATTCCTTTGTACAGCCTTCTTTTTTATTAAAAAAGTTCTTGCTGTGTTATAATTTAATTTCTACGTCGACTCCCGGAGAAAGATCTAGTTTCATCAAAGCATCAACGGTCTGCTGAGTTGGCTCCAAAATATCTAAAAGCCGTTTATGTGTTCTAATTTCAAACTGTTCCCTCGATTTCTTATCTATGTGTGGAGATCGTAACACGCAGTATTTATTGATCCTTGTCGGAAGTGGTATCGGGCCAACTACCCTTGCACCTGTCTTATTGGCCGTATCACCAATATCAAGTGCTGACTTATCAAGAAGCTTATGATCATATGCTTTAAGTCTGATCCTTATTTTGGTATTTTTAATCATTATTTCTATTTACCTGAGTTGAGCAATTTAGGTTTTATTCAATTATTTCGCTTACCACTCCAGCACCCACAGTACGGCCGCCTTCCCTTATCGCAAACCTGAGCTCCTTCTCCATTGCTATCGGAGTTATCAGATCCGCCGAAATCGTTACATTGTCACCAGGCATCACCATCT
>JAUWFS010000233.1:0-4556 GCA_030606805.1 Deltaproteobacteria bacterium | reverse complement strand
GGTTTATGCCCTCATCCTGGCAGAACGATCAAGACAACTATAAACAAAATGAACAAAAGTAGTGCCATAACGAAGATTTTAAAAAATTAACATGCTGTAATTAAAGGGTTTGTTTTTTTTATTCGAAAAGATGGGTTAGGTATAAAGTATTTTATTCAATCCTTCTTATCGGTTCTGTCAGCCTTTCTATAATTGATCTATGTTCAGGATATTGTGAAACCAGCTCTTCCCTGTTCCCTATTTCAAAATCGCGGAAGTCAAAACCAGGCGCAACAGTACATCCCACCAGTGAATAGCCGTCAGAATTATTAACAGTAGCTCCGAACCAGCATCCAGCTTTGATTGTTGCCTGAAAGACCTGATGGTTTTTGATTCCTGGTCCAAGAATTATCTTATCAAATTGTTTTTGCTGATTAATAACATGAATTGTTAATGGATTGCCTGTGTAGAAATGCCACAGCTCGTCAGATTTCAGACGATGAAGCAGTGATACCTGGTCCCACTTAAGCAGGTAATAAATTGCCGTGGAAATTAAACGAGGGCTTGTAAATCGGTTAGGAAGGGCATTTTGTTCCAGCAATTCGTCCGAACTGTATGTTCGCCTGTAGAAGCCGCCTTCTTGATGTTTAATCAGGCTGAGCTTACTTATCCAGTAATCAGCATTTTTCATCAGAATTACCTTTCAGTTATTTTTGACCGAGCCCATATCGCCAGCTTTTCACGAAAAATTTTTGAATTATGTCTTATGTCAACTGGGAATGCCTTGTGAAAAAGTATTGTTTCAATATCCTTTGTCAGGACACTGCTTTTTGCAAGTTCAAGGAGTTCTTTTTTAATAAGATTTTTTCTTTTTTCTTTTTTGTTATGTTCCAGTTCAATGCATATCACCGGTTTCTGGTTTGGCGGAGAACCGACTCCGACTAGAGCACTTCGAAACACCATTGGATGGTTGTTGAATATAGCCTCACAGGGTATTGTGAACATAAAGCCGTTTTTTGTAATCACCCGCTGATTTTTTCGGCCGCAGAACCATATTCTTCCATTTTTGTCCATCCGGCCGAGATCTCCCATCCTGTGCCATATCTTATCCCCTTCTTTTATTTTGGAAAGAGCATCCGCCTTTGGTTTACGAAAATACTGTCTTGTGACCAGATCTCCCGACACTGTTATTTCACCTGTATCACCATCAGGAAGAATGATGTCATCAGACCACTTTTCGATTTGATTATCATTTATCTCAATTATGCGCACTTCCAAGTCGCCGACGGGACGGCCTACGCATATACCAAAGCCCTTCTTGCTCAGATCTGCTGTTTCGGACAGTATTTCTTTGCTTCCTGTTGATATCACGGGCATTGCTTCGGTGGCGCCATAAGGAGTGTGAATCTCGGCGCTGTCACATAAAATTGAAGCAAATCTTTCGATATTTGATGGAGAAACCGGAGCGCCTGCGGAAATAACTCTTTTTAGCGAAGGCAGGGTCAAGCCTTTGTTTTTGCAGTATCGTCCCACGCGATTCAGCAGGGCAGGGGATGCAAACATATTAGTGACTCCCTGATTCATAATAGGCTCTATGATTTTTTCAGGGTCAACAAATCCAGGTTTTGTGGGATCCATATCCGGTATAATTGCCGTCATTCCCAAGGCTGGGTCGAAAAGGGCAAAGAGAGGAAATGTGGGAAGATCTATTTCATCAGAAGTTATATTAAAATGGGATTTTATGTGTCTTATCTGAGCATCAAATATGCCGTGAGTATATACTACACCTTTAGCGGGGCCTGTGCTGCCTGTGGTAAACAGTATAGCTGCCGTATCGTTTTGCCTGGTTTCGGCAATGTTATATGGTTTATTGGATTTACAACGAATATCATTAAGGGTTAATCCTTCCCGGAACCAGCGCCTGCCGACAGTTATGCATGTTTTTACTGTTTTGAAATATTTTGGTCGCAGTTTTTTGAGAGCATGGGCTATTGGTATGCCTATAAAAGCATTGGGACGGCTTTCTTCAAGACACCTCAGCATCCGGCTTATTCCCATGCCTGGATCCACAACAACAGGTACAGCTCCAACCTTGAAGATTGCAAATGTAAGGGTAAAAAATTCTATGCCGGGCTTAACCATTAAAACAGTTCTTGTTCCCTGTTTAATCCCTGCCTTTTCGAGCCCATAAGCATAACAGTCGGATTCCAGATCAAGCTGTTGAAAGGTTAGATGAGAGTAAGCAACCCTTCCGTATTTATCATGAGCCGCAGGATAAACAACAGCTCTTTTGTGAGGATGGATTTTTGCCATCCTTCGCAAAAGATTTGAAACATTGAATAAATTGTAGGCGTTCACAGGTTCAGTGTTCACCGTTCAGGGTTACCTTTCGTGTTTTTATAGCGGTTTACGGTTTACGGTTTACGGTTCACGGTTTACGGTTTACAGTTCACAGTTTTTCCAATGAATTAGGCAACGTCTGATTGCTTTTATGTTTTGATCAACCGTGATGGTCTCGTAAAAAGTCCCAACATTTTATTTTGACCGCAACATATAGCGTAATCGTCCTTTATTATACCTATATGTTGTGGCAAGAAAACGGTTTTCCGACTTTTTACGAGACCATCAACCGTGAACCGTTAACTGTAAACCGTTATTATTTATATCGGATACTTTTCTAAGAACTCTTTAACTAAAGCTATAACTTTTTCAGGTTCATCTTCCAGGACATAATGGCCTGCTTCTGCAAAGGTATGAACCTCTGCATCCGGAAAACGGCGCTGCCATTCTGAAAGGTATGAGAGGTCAAAAACAAAGTCATGCCTGCCCCAGCATATCAGCATTGGAATATCTGAAAGTTTATGCAGATTTTTATCAACATGCTTGACAAGGCTGTAGCCTATGTCATTTTCGCTTAAAGGAATATCCTGAACAAACTTTAGCGTAGCGATCCTGTTTTTCCAGCAGTTGTACGGGGCAATCAGGCCGGATTTTACATCTTTTGAGAGCCCCTTTTTTGTTGCCATGAAAAGAGCGCTATATGCAAATAGATTAAAACCGAGTACTGCAAGGCGTGCAAATGGGCAAACATCCCTTATGAGCCTCAGCCTGACAGGCAGCTTTTTATTGTCAGGAGGAAAAAAAGCCGCGGTGTTCATTATGATTATTCGCTTAATTCTTTCCGGGTATTTAATTGCATAAGCCATTCCGATCATCCCGCCCCAGTCGTGAACAACAAGAGTCAGCTTTTCCTTCAGGTCAAGGTAATCTGAGAGAGTTTCCAGATCATTTATACGGGTTTTCAGCCTGTAGTCATATGTTTTTGTGTCTGGCTTGTCAGACAGTCCGCAACCTATATGATCTACTGCAATTGTGTGGAATTGAGGTGAAAGCGCTGTAACAAGGTTGCGATAATAGAAAGACCAAGTAGGATTTCCATGAATCATCATAATCGGATCGCCGGATCCCTCATCAACAAAGTGGTATTTAAGCCCGTCTAAATCCATATAATGGGACTTAAACGGGTATAGATGCCTGAAAGACGATATATCGACAGGTTTATTTTTCTTCATATTTTGTAACTACTCAGGTTCACGGCAGTTTTTCAAGCGCTTTTTTATATTTCTTTTTTTCCATTTTTTCAATATGATATTAAACAGAAATAAAGGCAGGCGGGCTTAATACGAAGGGAAGATGAAAAAAAGGGTAGTGCACGGAAGAAGCGCTGGTGAAGCTCAAATGTATTTCTAAATGAAAAGTAGTTTGGTCAGGACAGAATAATGAAAAAAGAGATTGAAAAAAACGGTTAAAAAAAGAGTTGAAGAGTCTGTACACGGCAATTTTCGAATCGCCGCCGGAAAAAGATCTCTATAACCTTCTAATCAGCACAAACTTTGTAAAAACGCACAAAGAGCATGTGAAAATCATTCCCCAGTTTAAAATCGGAGAATACATCAAGGCCGAATACGCAAAGCAGATACCAAAATACAGGGTGGATTTTCTCATGACTTTTTCAAAAGGCGGCAAAGAGCAGGCTCTGATCCTGGAATATGACGGCGTGGAATACCATACAAAAAATCCGGATATAGTGACCAAACATAATTTTTCCCAGGAGTACCTTGATTATGATGTCTGCCGCCAGATAGAATTTGAAAGTTACGGCTACCGCTTTTTGCGGCTGAATAAGTTTAACCTTCGTCCAGAGCAGGATGGCGAAACAAAGACGGATGTTTTGGATAGATTTTTAAGAAAGACGTTCGATGCTGATGAATGAGGTTATTGATGACGGCATGATTAAAATGACCGGTTTGACGTAAAGCGTTGCCGTTATTACCATTGACAAACATGGAAATGAGAGCAAACCGCTTATAGTATAGGTGGAAGGTAAAACTCATGGCTAAACGAAAAGTAAATGTTAAAGGAACTGAAATAGTCGTATTCTCAAAAGAAAAAGAGGATTATATTTCTCTAACAGACATAGCAAAGTACAAAGATTCGGAAAGGACAAATTACATTATCCAAAACTGGATGAGAAGCCGAAGCACAATTGAATTTATCGGCTTATGGGAGCTGTTGCA
>JAUWFS010000110.1:0-10830 GCA_030606805.1 Deltaproteobacteria bacterium | reverse complement strand
TTATATGTTTCAAAAGACAATCTACGAAATTCAAAACGGGCTGCTCCCCTGCGTGCTTCATCAATTGGCATCATGATAGGAGAAAGGTCCAAACCATGTTCCAGAAAACCCGGATCAAATTCAAAGATAGCGAACCGATTTTCTTCATCCCAGGAAACCGCCCCCACCAACATGTTCCAAATCCGAACTTCAGCAACCTGCACTCTATCTACCACTCTGATTCTCCTCCATTCGATTGCTTTTTCTTCGGAGAGGCCCTACGTCTTTCTTTGCCCTTTAGTTTTGCTAACTGCAAGGGGCTGATACCAAGTTCCGGTAAAAAGCTTTCTAACTCTTCCAGAGTGTTTAAAGCACGTAAAATCTGAATCAGGGTCATTACGCTGAACGGTTTGCCTTGTTCGACATCGCGAATAGTGGTGCGATTCAGACCTGCCTTCTCAGCAAGGTTCTGTTGCGACAGATTTTTATCAAGCCGCCTGCGTTTTAAGCGATCCGCAATTCCCCGCAGAATCGCCAAGTCACTCTTACCATAAATACTCATAACGATGGCTCTCAACATCAATAAATCAATAATACTTTAATTATGATGCCTACAGACATCAATATAATGTACAATATTTTCATTGTCAATAACTTATTAATGATGGCATTAACCATCATATCATATAAATATTGCGATCAATGATGTATATATCCATCGTATTTACACCCATTAGCGCTGCTTTCTCCCTTGCTGTCCGTTCATCTATCAGTGCATAATCAAATCCTGATTCCTTACAAAGGATGATAACCTCGGATTCCCCTTTGCCTAAATTTGTTGTTAAGGCATTAACAGCTATCTCATCATTTACGGTCTTTATGGATATCCAACCATCTTTTAACGCAGATTCGGTTTCGGTAGAACCGGCTTCACCTCTTCCTTTTACCACGACCTCCTCATACACAGCGCGAGGAATATATGTCTCAGCAAACACCTCTTTTAATAGTCCAAATATCTCTATTTGTGCCAGTCCAATAAAACAACTGCTGTCTACTGCAACCCGAAAAACTTTCATTTTCCACCCATCTCGCGATATCGGTCTATCGCTTGTTGGTCTTTTTCAAAACTCTTCTCGCCATACTCATAGGCAGGGATATCGTGTTCCTTTAAGACCTCCATAAATCCGACTCTGCTCATTTCTGTCAGTTCTGTCGCCTTTCCAAGCGATATGGATCCTTCTTGAAATAAGAGGATCGCCAATGCTATTTTCAATTTCTTTTTAACCCATTCTGGTTTCTCCAGTCCCCTCATGGCAAATATTATGTCTTGAGGAAGCTTTATTTCTATCGGTTCCATTTTCGTTGTATTCATGTTTTATCCCTCCTTCTTTCCCTTATCTTTCACGAATTCTCTTATCTTATCAACCATAAAATCGACCACCTCCTCCGAAAAATGGGATGGGGTTGAAATTGGGGACGTAAAGCGGGACGCCCTTAAGTTCTTAAGTTTCTTTCATGTCTTCGGAAGAGAAGAACGTCCATATCTAAGCAAATAACTATCATAAAGATAAGGCAGTAGCTGGTTCAGAGTTACTGCCTTTTCTTTTTTAATTGCTATAAAATTGACTCCATCCTTTTCGGGGTGGTGGCTGGGCAATGTACGATAATAAAGTTTTGATTATGTTAGAAGATGCGGGGAGTATGACAAGCGTCATAGCTTAGAAATAGATGCTTGATAGGTAAAAAGATTTAATTTAGTCTGATCTTAAACTGGTCAATTTTAAACAGGAGAGTTATTATGGAAACAATAGGTGCATACGAAGCCAAAACTCATCTTCCAAAGCTCCTTGAACGTGTAATCATCGGCAAATAACCTGGGTATATACAGTCGTTCAAAAACATTCAGTGTGAACAATTTACCGATCTCGTGTAAATGCAAGATGGGACCGGTGTCACTGATAGCTTCAAGCATTTCCGAAACCCCAGGCAACATCGCCCTTCAGTGCATCACGCTGATATTCAACCTCATCCAATACTCCTGTACCAAGTTCCTTCAGCGCGTGCTCGCGTGAAATGCTACCAGACAGATAGGCCTCAATTATAGTGTCACGGTAGAGCGCACGTATCCCCTCACAAATGGCTTGGGCAAGCACTGTTGTCTCGTCAAGCCCGCGTTGGGCAGCTACAAAAGCCAACTCACGGGACAGGATGGTTTCATTCATTATCGTATCTCCTAAGTTTTTGTAACAGTTCACCTGTCAAAAAGAATATACAGTTGAACTTGTACAGTTTTTTGAAATATTTGACAAGGAAATTCCTGAGTCATCACCAGGGGAACGAACAAAGGGATCTCAAAAAGCTCAGCGCATTTACGCGCCTGCAAATCATCTAACACAACTCCTGTGCGAGGTTTTTCCAATGCCAATGTCAAAACCTCGCTTTCGCCCTGACCAAGATTCCAAGCTGCTATTGAAGGATGAATTCGGCACTATAACACAAAGCAGGGCAATGGATAACCTGCTTAAAATGTTAAGAAGAAATCCGGAGATTTTATCCGTATTAGTGGAGAAACTACCTGATACCATTAAACTTTCACATAAGATTGATTGTTCTACAATAAAAGGGAGCTATCTGCAGCAATTCTAATTATGGCTTTCGGTGTATTTCATAGTCGATGCTATAACTTATTGAGAAGTTACGTCGACCGATCTTCACATAGAATGTCCCGCAATATTGACTTTCATCAAAACCGCTTGACAAGTGCTGTTAAGAGCGCTATTAATAGTATTATATAATATACGTATAAGGGAGTTGATTAATATGCTTATTAAAATCCATGCCGACCTGACGACTAGTATTAGCGACATGAAACGAAACCCGCAAGCTCTCATTGATAGCGCTCACGGCGAAACCATTGTACTGCTGAACCGCAACAAGCCCACCGCTTACATTGTGCCGGCTAAAACTTATGAAATGTTGATGGATTTGGCAGAGGATATCGAGCTTGGCCGTATCATCGAAGAGCGAAAGGACGAAAAAAAAGAAGCCGTTGAGATCGGTATCAATGAGTTATAAACTAAAATTCCTGCCCAGCGCCTTGAAAGGGTGGCGCAAGCTTTCCCCGGAAATTAAATCTCAATTTAAAAAACAGTTGCAGCATAGACTGGAAACGCCACATATTGATTCTGCTAGGGTAAGAGGATACAAAAATCATTATAAAATAAAACTGCGCTCTGTCGGTTATCGTCTTGTATATGAGGCTGAAGATAACGAGATAACCGTATATGTGATTTGTGTGGGCCGAAGGGACACTATTTATAAAATTCTAAAGAAAAGAAAATCACCAATCAAATAACAAGCAAAAACCTGCCCGTTGTTGTACTGCTCAAATATGGCATCTTTAGCCTTCGGGACGCTCATTAGGCCTGCAGGACGCTCATTAGTTTATAAGTTTCTGTTTTTAGACCACAGACTTGCCGAGCTCTTCTCCAAGTTCTTCTGCTATGCGTCTGGTAACAGTTGTAGCGGCGATCCTTCTGGGCTGGGTGCATCCGATCTTGCCGTCACTTCCTCTTCCTGCCGCAATGCAGAACTTTGGTATCTGGGTAGTCTTGCCCGAACCTGTCTCGCCGGAAATTATCAACACCTGGTTTTTTGAGATCAAATCAAATTACCACCCCCAGGAGGTGGCTTGTTTTATTTGTCCTGGAAGGTACCCTGTTTTTAGTGCCTAAGGTGAGCTAAGGTGCCTAAAATGCCTAAAATGCCTAAAGTTAAGGAATGCGCTTAAGGCGCTGCCAATTTTAAATCTATAAGTGTTTAAAATTAATCTGCATAATCTTGACCAGGGTTAAGGAATTCATTCATCTTTTATAGGTTCGTTTATGCCGCCACCCTAACAGCTAAAAGGAGTTTACAAAGCCCAGTAGCTTTGAGTTATCAATCAGCATGCCGAAGGCATACCACAACTTTAGGCACTTTAATATACTTTAGGCATTTTAGGCACTTAGGTCTAACTAATTCCTATAACGGTAGAACCTTCTTATGGGACCACTACCAGAGGTAGTGGTTTAGGCCGATTAATCAATTATTTCATTCTTCCTGTCTGTGATTGGAAGGTCATAATTGTAGGTAAGCTCAGGCGAATTTTGTTTTTGAGCGTTTTATCCTGAAAATTACAGGCCTTACAGCCTGCCTGTCGGCGCAAAGAGCATCCGGCAGAAGTGGCTCTAATTTTTTTATTCTGTCATTTTTCATTTATGATTTTGGATTTTTTATAAAGTATATAATTTTCTTGAAATATAATTAATTATATCATAGATATACAAAATTGGTAAAAAATATTTACAGCCACTCAGGTGTATAGGCTGAAGGCTGAAGCGGATAAGACTTTATACAAAGCAAAAGATAGTGGAAAAAACTGTATGTGTAACTCATAAACATCGTTTCAATACAACCCAAGTCAGGGAAAGAAGTCTTATGATACAAGCAAGGGCTCATACGTTATATCAGACAGGTACGTATGGGCTTTTTTTTGTTATTTTCACTTTATAGATGGGGAGAAGGATATGAAAGTCTTTAAGAATCAGGCTGTTGTTTTTGTGATATTTCTGTTTTTTGCCACTGTGCTTTCCTGCGAAAAGAAAGAAGAGATCCTGAAAGTTGATCTTGATAAAAAGACCTCGGATGTCAGTCAATTAGTAAAAAACAACAAACATGAAAAAGAGCTTAAAATTCTGTTTTGACCGTCGTCTTGACCCCTATGAAGAAATAAAAATTTACGGGTCTTTTCTTGACTATCTTGAAAAAGAAAATAGCAATCTTTGGGATAAACAGCTTCATCCGGATGACAGGGAAAAAATTCTTGAGGCCGGTTGTGACGACTACATTGCCAAGCCCATTGATCCGGAAAAAGTTCTTGAAACGATTAAAAAGTGGGGATTAGGAAGAAAACTATGTCAAAAATATTAGCTATTGACGATAAAAAGGATAACTTGATTGCTCTTTCAGCATTATTAACTGCCTTGATTCCCGGTTGCAATGTGATAACCGCTCAATCAGGAGCTGAAGGTTTGGAAAAAGCAAAAACCGAGCTGCCGGATACAATTCTGCTTGATATCAAAATGCCTGGAATGGACGGATATGAAGTTTGTAATAAACTGAAAGACGATGAAACAATAAAACATATTCCGGTTGCTATGACAGACATTACCAAGATAAAACAACTTGAAGCCCGACTCGCCCAGTCCCATAAAATGGAGGCCATGGGCACTCTGGCCGGAAAGATCGCCCATGACTTCAATAATATCCTTTACTCAATTATCGGATATACAGACTTGACCATGGACGATATGCCTGAAGGCAGCCCGGCCCAAATAAATCTAAAAGAAGTATTTAAAGCTGCCATGCGAGCCAAAGACATGGTTCAGCAGATACTTGTCTTCAGCCGCAAAGACGGTATACAAAGGGAACCTGTCAACATTCAACCTGTCATAAAGGAGGCGCTCAAACTTCTCAGGTCTTCAACACCGGCGACTATTGAGATTCGCCAGAGTATTGATGAAAATTGCGGCCCTGTTCTAGCTGCTTCGACCCAGATCCACCAGGTGGTTATGAACCTTGCCACCAATGCATATCAAGCAATGCAGGAGAAGGGAGGATTGTTGGAATTGACTCTCATGGAAGAGGAAATCGGTTCTGATGATTCAGGTACTGATCTTCACCCCGGCACATATCTCAAACTCACTGTAAGCGATACAGGTCATGGAATGGACAATGTGGTTATGGAAAAAATATTTGATCCCTATTTCTCTACAAAAGAACATGGTAAGGGCACCGGAATGGGTCTTGCGGTAGTCCACGGGATTGTCAAAAGCCACGACGGAGATATTACGGTATATAGCAAACTTGGTAAAGGGACTACATTTCATGTCTATTTGCCCCTGGTTGAAACCAGACCTGTTGAACCGAAAACCGTACCAGCAGAACCGACTCCACCCGGCACGGAACATATTCTGTTTGTGGATGATGAAGAGCCTATCGTTCGCATGATACAACAGATTTTAAACCGCCTTGGTTATCAGGTCACATCTTACACAAGTAGTGTGGAGGCGCTGGAAGCGTTTAAAATCAAACCGGATGCATATAATCTGGTGATCACCGACATGACTATGCCGTATATGACTGGTGTTGAGTTGGCCTCCAGGCTCAAGGAAATCAGGTCCGATATTCCTATTATCATGTGCTCTGGATTCAGCGAGACGATGGACGAAGATAAAGCTAAAAACATGGGCATTCTGGCGTATGTTATGAAACCTTTTCTTATAGACGAAATTGTCAAAACCATTCGTAAAGTGCTTGATGAAGTTAATAGTGAATAAAAAGTAAGTGATGATAACTTTTCTTCATCATTATTTCGTTTTCACAGCTTTCTAAAAGATGCAACGCCGATCCAGATTGTTTATAAGCTAAAACACAAAAAAACAAAGGGCTCGGCAAGCATGCAGCCTGTTGATAAATTTTTAAAGAATTGCGATTTGATGGGTAAATGGGAATGACGAGAGAAGCGAATTCAACACATTCTGGAGGGTTGGCAGGCAGGAAATTGTTTTCATTTTTCATGTCCATTATTCACGTAAAAATAAAAGGAGAGTAAAAATATAAAAAAAGCGATGGAGGAAGGATATTCAAGCAAGGGCGGCAATTAAATGCAGCCAAAAGGGCAATGGATGAATTCTCCGTTAAATCAAAGGCCAAAAACGGCACAACAGTCATTATGAAAAAATATCTGCTCATCCCTGAAGATGAAATTGAATATGGGATAATCTCTTTAAACGACGAGCGATATTCTGTTAACGGCGATGCCTGGGTAATCAAAGAATTTGAAGGAGACAAGGCGCTTTTGGCTGTGATCGACGGGACGGGAAATGGATTCAGGGCTAATAAGGCCGCCAATTTTGTCAAGGGTATTGTGGAGGAAAATTACAGATCAGGACTACCTGTGATTGTGAGAAAATGCCATAAAAAGATAAGAGAGACCTTTGATGTCTCTTCAATCATGAGCTGCGTAATGGGTCTTCTTCTATTAAAACCGCGATCCCTGGAATATGTGGGTGTAGGTGATACATATATCCATGTGACTGGCACATCGGAAATAATACATCTTCAAAGTCAGAGAGGGATTGTGGGAGATATCAGACTGCCTGATTTAAGATCGCAGAAGCATCGCTGCGGCCGTAATATCATCGTCATTATGTGTTCCGACGGGATAATGCCCCAGTTTACCGCAAAGGATCTGCCATTAGACAGAAACGCGCAGCATATAGCTGATTTTATCATGAAAAATTATATCCGTGAATATGGAGATGCAACAGTTCTTGTGGTGAAAAGGAAAAGGTAAAAACTATGGATGTTTATAAGGGCAAGCAGGAAAAAGACCTTTATAAAGTCAAAGAGTTTCTGACATCCGTCATAGCAAATGCTCCCTATGGCATTATCGCTTTTGATTTAGAGGGCGAGATTATCATGACCAACGCTCTTGCCATTGAATATCTCGACAAAAAGATGTCCGTAAACAGAGCCATGGGGAAAAATATAGTTGGATTGACAAAGGACATCCCCCTGCTTGCGGCAACCGTTAAGAACTGTATTGAAAAAGGCAAAAAATCATTTGACCTGCCCTCTGTTCTGATAAACAAACAATTCATGTCCATAAAAGGGCGCCCGATTTCAAGCGGCGCTATAGTCATGATAGAGGACATAACATGTCAAAAGAAAACAGAAGCCGAACTGTCGGAGCTAACTGAGGAATTGTCTGAAGCAAACATCAAGCTCAGAAAACTCGACCGGCTCAAGAGCATGTTTATTGCCAGCATGAGTCACGAATTAAGAACCCCGCTTAACTCCATAATCGGTTTCACAGGGTTGATATTGCAAGGCATTTCCGGAAAGATAAACCAGGAGGCAAAGGAAGATCTTCAGATTGTCTATGACTCGTCAAAACACCTCCTAAGCCTTATAAATGACGTTATCGACATCTCCAAGATTGAGTCGAAAAAATTAGAAGTTTATTTCCAGGAGCTGAAACTCAATGAGGTTCTTAAAGATGTTGTAACAATAGTCTCGAAGGACGCGGAGGAGAAAAAGCTTGAGATTAAAATTGATTCCCAGGAAGGTCTCAGCATAGTAGGCGACAGAAAAAGGCTCTTTCAGTGTGTGCTGAACCTCATGAGCAATGCGGTGAAGTTCACTGAACATGGCAGCATAGAATTGAGGGCTGTGAAAAAAGCCGGCATCCTGGAGATATCTGTCCGTGATACGGGCATCGGCATCAAAAAAAAGGTTATGCCGAAGCTCTTTACTTCTTTTACACGGCTCGATTCGCCCCTGAAGGGAAAGACATCAGGCACGGGCCTTGGGCTCTATCTTACCAAAAAAATTATGACCACTGCATTTAATGGTGATATCAAGGTTGAGAGCCAATATGGCAAAGGCAGCGCCTTTACCCTGATTATTCCCTCAAACAACAAGGAGGCGGCGGCGGCGGCGGCGGATTAATGAAAAGAGTACTGGTTGTTGAAGACAACAAAAACAGCATGAGGCTTATAGTAAAGCTGCTTGAAAAAAAGGGCTATGAAGCCATCAAGGCAGAAACAGGTGAGGAGGGTGTAGGGCTTGCAGCAGAAGAAAAGCCCGACCTCATCCTGATGGACATAAAACTTCCCGGCATAGACGGCGTAGAGGCAACCAAACGGATAAGAGCCCCTGAGACGGACAGCAGGCTCCATATTATCGCTTTAACCTCTTATGCCATGGCAGGTGACAGGGAAAAATTTATCAAAGCTGGTTTCACCGGCTACATAGAAAAGCCCTTGGACCCATATACAATAATACAGGAGATTGAGAAGATATGCCGAAAACATGCAAAATTCTCATAGTGGATGACCGAAGTGTTGACAGACGTCTTATGCGGAAGATACTGGAGAGCAGCGGCTATATGGTGCAAGAAGCTGCAGACGGCCGGCAAGCCCTTGAGACAGCGCGGCTTCATAAACCCGACCTGATCATTTCCGACGCTCTTATGCCGGTCATGGACGGGTTTCAGTTTTGCAAAGCGGTGAAGGGTGATAAAGACCTGAATCATATCCCCTTCATCTTTTACACAGCCACATTTACAGAGGAGAAAGATCAGGAACTTGTCCTTAAAATAGGAGCAGACAAATTTATTCGAAAGCCGGCTGAGCCGGATAAATTCATAGAGATCATACAAAGTGTAATCCGGGATATGGAAAAGGGCAGGATAAAACCCAGGAAAGCGGCGTCAGACTCTGAAAAAGAGGTATTCAAGCTTTACAGTGAACGGCTTGTAAAGAAGCTCGAGCAAAAGATGCTGGATCTGGAAAAAGAAATCGCCGAGCGCAAGCGCGCAGAGGAGGAAAGGAAAAAACTCGAAGCCCAACTCCACCAGGCCCAAAAGATGGAGGCCATCGGCACACTTGCCAGCGGCGTTGCCCATGATTTCAACAATATACTGACCACCATCATCGGGAATGCCGAGATTGCGTTGATGGATGTCATTAAGGATGAATCCTTACGCAAGGGAATAGAAGAGATCAAGAAAGCCGGGGAAAAAGCAGCTTCTTTGACCCGCCAGCTTCTTGCCTTCAGCCGCAAGCAGATTGTCCAGCCTAAGATCCTGGATATTAATGAATTATTAACAGATATAGAAAAGATGCTTGGCCGCCTGATTGGGGAGGATATTGAGCTGTTGACGATTCCTGAGGCCGCATTATGGCAGGTAGAAATAGACCCCGGTCAGATAGAGCAGATGATCATGAACCTTTCGGTCAATGCCAGGGATGCTATGCCAAAGGGTGGCAAGCTCACCCTTGAGACAGCCAACGCCTATCTGGACTGGAACTATTTTCGCGAGCACGATATTAAAGGAAAAAAAATAGGCCATTATGTGATGCTGGCTATAAGCGATACCGGCAGCGGGATGAACAAAGAAACCCAGGAACATATCTTCGAGCCTTTCTTCACTACAAAGAAAGTAGGCAAGGGCACGGGACTGGGCCTGTCCACAGTTTACGGCGTTGTCAAGCAAAACAATGGCTTTATCTGGCTTTACAGCGAGCCTGGACAGGGTTCTACCTTCAAGATATATCTGCCAAAGGTGAAGGGGGATGCGGAGCCAGAGAAAAGAGAACAAACCTCTGTGGACGATCTTAGCGGTTCTGAAACCGTTTTGATTGTAGAAGATGATGATTCGCTCCGAAATTTTGCGCAAAAGATTCTCCATATCTATGGGTACAGAACCCTGAATGCTAAAAATGGCGAAGATGCCATAAGGGTCTGCAAGGAGCATGATGGTCAGATTGCTCTGATAATAACCGATGTGGTAATGCCGAAGATGGACGGCAGGGAAACAGCAGAACGGCTGCAACATCTCTATTCACAGATGAAGGTGATTTATATGTCAGGATACACGGACAACGCAATTGTTCATCACGGTGTTCTGGAGCCGGGGCTGAATTTCCTTGAAAAGCCTTTTACACTGGAAGGTTTGGCACGCAAGGTGCGGGAAGTGCTGGATGGGTGAAGATGTACTAACATCTTTCTGACAAACTCATTAAGGGGGCCGGAACTGTCAACCAAAAAAAGCAGAAAAATAGCAATTTCTTGCCAGGTTTTTTTTGCCGTATACTGTATTCAGAAATTTGAAAACTCAAAAGTAACTTGTTAACAATTAGAGGTGGCGGGCATTTAAATTTAAAACGGCTGACTGTTTGAGCGTATTAGTGAGCATTAAGAAAAAAGAGGCACTTTTGTATATTTTTGTTAAAAGGATAA
>JAUWFS010000083.1:0-12865 GCA_030606805.1 Deltaproteobacteria bacterium | reverse complement strand
AATTTTCATACCCTGCCCGTGGTCGAAGACTCCCGCCTGGTAGGAATCATCGGCAAGGAGGATGTTCTTCGCACCCTTATATATATACCTGATGCTGAAAACCACTGAAACTGGTATTTCTTCCGCATCAGCAGGTAATGAGACCTTTGAAAACGTCCCCTTTTGCCCAAATAGCGCTAAAGCTTCACTTCGTGCCGGCGTCAGGCTCAAATTTTAAGCATCGAAATACTCAATGTATTCCTGCATTTAAAATTTTCGCCTTCCTTGAACTTGAACAAAATTGAACATTTTTCAAAGGTCTCGTAAAAAATGAGTTCCTATCAGAAAGAACAGACAGATGCTTTATACATGGTGCATCAATATCTTGCAGGTCTTTTTCCTGCCGAAAGACGTGAGCTTGAATCTCTAATCGCTGATTATCTTTTGTTTCGAAAAGATATAGATATTTTTCTGTCCGAACATTTTGGTGAGATATGCACTCAAAACTGCTATCAAAAAAATATCAGCGCCTGTTGTTCACGTGAAGGCATTATTACTTTTTTTGCTGATGTGGTTATAAATGTTCTGGTTTCTCAAAAAAATGAGATTGAAGTACTGTTGAAAGTTCTTCAAAGACCGAATAATGGTTATAAATGCATTTATCTTGGGGAGAATGGTTGTCTGTGGCGGGTTAAGCCGATTGTCTGCGAAATGTTTCTCTGTGAGCCTGCAAGGAAAAAGGTGTTTATTGAAAAACCGTGGGTCCGGGATAAATGGGATGAATTTAATAAGCGTAAAAAAATGTTCACCTGGCCGGATCGTCCGGTTCTTTTTGATGTTCTTGAAAAATATTTTATGGATGCGGGATATTCTTCATCCCTTATGTACATGCACAACAGCCCCGGGCTGTTACGTGTGAAAAGAGAGAAAGTTTAAGCATTTGCAGCGTCTTTAGTCTTAAATGCCTTAAACAAAGACTCGTCCATTGCAGCTTCATAGCCTGTCAACTGAGCAACAACTACGTTATTCAGATCGAGAAATGTAAAGTCTCCTTTAAATTTGCGTTTGGTAACTTCTTTTACTTCGAGTAATACCGTAACTCCCTCTGAGGGGAATTTGTTTCGATACTGTCTGTAAGAGGCGCTGTAGGTTGGAAGTGAAACAACCCCCATCTCTTCAAAACACCATATAATTGCCATCTGAAATGCGGAATCCAGAACAAGAGGATCTCCTATCCATTTATTCCTTAAAGGTTCTTTCATCCATTTAACAGGTGAAGGCGCTGAAGAAATACGCGCCAATATGCCTTTTGATGAACAACTGATTATTTCTTTTATGCCCCTGAGCGCAACACCATGAAAGAGTATTTTGTCGTAAACCTCATCCATACTTCTGAAATAAGCTTTAGAACCCATATAAGCGGATGTATCAAGAATGGGCGGCTGTGAAAATTTATCTGTTAAAATAGCTTTTGCCCTTGTATGAATTACCTCAATACCGTTTTTTATTCCATTTCTGATTTCAACATCGACTTCAAAAATAGAACCTTTTTTTCTTGGCTTACCTGTCATGAGTCGAATCATTTTTTTATTATGTTCAAGCTTGATTCCTTTTAAGATTCTGATGTCGTCAAGGCCATATAGAAAAAGCCCGGGATTATTATGAAGAGCGCCATGCCCGAGCCATTCAGCCATAAGCGCAAAAGGTACAACCGGACTGCCGTCTAAGACATGAGATTCAAGAACAGGGTATTGCTTAACATCTATTTCACGCTTAAAGGTAAGGGATAATTTTTCTTCATCAGGAATTATATTTGCACCTATAACTATCTCCGCGGGATGGTTTTTGTCGCCCATCATTTCATAAAGCATACACATTGAGCCGGCATCCTTTGGAATCAGTTCAATTTTATTCTTTTTAAATTCCCGTTTCAGTGATGGGGTTACCATGCCGCCATCCCATGGCCCCCAGTTTATTGAGACAACTCTGCAATCCGGGCGTAATAATGATTCTTTCCTGGCTATTTTGTTTAAAACCTCATTGGCCATTGCGTAATCGACCTGTCCTCTGTTTCCAATTCGTGCAGCAATAGATGAAAAAAGCACAAGATATCTCAAATTATCATTTTTTGTTGATTCAAGTAGAGTAAAAAGACCTTTTACCTTGGTATCAAAAACCCGCTCAAATTGATCAATTGTTTTATCTTTTATCAAACGATCGTCCAGCACGCCCGCTCCGTGAATAATGCCTTTTATAGGGCCGTGAGCAGATCTAATATCATCTAAAACCCGGTTAAGCTGCTCAGGCTTGCGAATATCTGCTGAAAAGTAGAATGCAGATGTCCCATTTTGTCCGAGTTTTTCCAGGTTTCTTGAAATTTCACGATTTGCCATGTGTTTTTTGTAAGCTTTTTCCAACATGATTGGTGAGGCATTTTGAGAGCTGAGTTCATTTTCTAAAATAGCTTTTTTTATAATTGCCTCTTCATCTAAGGTTTCAAGCCACTTTGGTTCGGAAGAGGGTTCGGGTGATCTTCCGAGAAGAATCAGCGTTGCATCAGTATGTTTTGCAAGAGCTTGAACAGTAGAAGCAGTTATCCCTCTTGCTCCACCTGTAACAACAACAACGTCTCCATGGTTGAGGTCAAGCTGGATTTTTTGTGCTGGTTGATAAGGTGATGACTCGAGCTTTAATATAAATCGTGATCCAAAAGGTAAGTTTTTATCAAGGCCGATTTCAACTGGTACTGAAGTGTCCGGGTTCACAAGTTCAGCAACAACAGCCTTTGCAATATCTTTATCATTTTTCCAGTCCGGAGCAATATCTATTGCGCGGCAGCAGACACTCTCCCATTCTATGGAAGCAGTTTTGGCAAGTGCGGCAAGCCCTCCTGTAACAGCGTTGGCAATACCTTTTCCTTTAAAACCAAAAGCACCGTCCAGTCGGGTTATTGTTGCAAATATTGCTCCCTTTTTTGCCGCAGAATCAATCAGGTCGGAAGCCAAATGATTTGTGAGGATAAAAGCATCTTTTAATATTTTGTCATTTTTTTGTTCTTCAGCAGAAAAATCGTTTGTCGGCAGTATTATAAGCCCGGCTGCTTTAGGCTGAGCTTTCTTGTTCATTAACGCTTCTTTGGAAATGTGCACAGCATCAATATTTTGTGATTTTAATTCTTCAGTAATAGCTTTGGATAGACTGCTGTTATTATCAGTAACAAAGACTTTTCTGCCTTGCGGAATATCTAACCTGTCTCCTTGTTTATAAGGTTTTTCAACAATTGATACAACTCTTCTGCTGATGTCGGAAATATTTATTTCCGGCAATTCATTCTCAGCAGCAATTTTTAAAGAGGCAATCGTATTTATCGGCGTATTTATTGTACTGGTTTGAGGCTCGTTATTTAAGGAAGTACCAGCGAGGTATTCAGCGATTTGGCGGAGAGTTTTCAGGCTTCCCATTATTTCAGGAGAAACAGATTGTATATGGTTAAGTTTTTCTTCAAGAGAGGAAAAGATTTCTACCCTTTTAATTGAGTCAATGCCCAGGTCGGATTCTATATCCATATCAAGCCCTAGCATTTCTTCAGGATATCCGGTAAGATGACTTACTGTTTCCAGCAGGTTGTTTTCGATTTCATGAATATTATCCTGCGAATCCCTATTTTTATTTTCTGGGTTTTTATTTTCCGGGCTTTTATTTTCTGATTCAATTTCTGTTTGATTAAGCCCTTGAGGCTCGTTATTTAAGGAAGTACCAGCGAGGTATTCAGCGATTTGGCGGAGAGTTTTCAGGCTTCCCATTATTTCAGGAGAAACAGATTGTATATTGGTCAGTTTTTCTTCAAGAGAGGAAAAGATTTCTACCCTTTTAATTGAGTCAATGCCCAGGTCGGATTCTATATCCATATCAAGCCCGAGCATTTCCCTTGGGTATCCGGTAAGATGACTTACTGTCTCCAGCAGGTTGTTTTCGATTTCATGAATATTATCCTGCGAAGGGCTGTTTTTATTTTCAGGGCTTTTATTTTCCGGTTCAATTTCGCCCCTAACACCCATTGAAGCTTCAGCAAGACGCTGGGTATTTGCCATCATATTTTGCAAAGTACGGCTTGATTCGGTTTGGGCTTCCAAAAACTTTTTATGTATTTCAGCGGTCTGCAACTGGAGAGTCTGCATTGATTCCAGGCCTTGCTTAACTACCTGTAAAGCATTTATAATTAAGTCAGGTTTTTTATTATTATAAAATAGCGAAGCGACATCATTATTCGACGTTCGATGTTGGACGTTCGATGTTGGACGTTCATCTTTTAATTTGTTATTATCCATAGTATATTTTTTTCCGGTATCAGTAATACCCTTATCGTGTTCGACAGATATCAGGCTTGAGGGTGAAGTATTGTCAGGTTTATTTTTTACCTGTTTAATCTGTTTAACTGGGGTTTCAGTGGGTCTTTTTTTGTTTTCTGTTTTCCGGCTTTTATAGTTTGCTCCTGAAATAGGAATGCTCATAAGCTGCTTTCTTGATTCTGAAACAGGTCTTTCCCATTTATTCAGTTCAACCCGCTGACCTATAGAGGCAATACGGCAAAGAGTTCTTGCAAGATCCGTCAATCCGAATTGTTTCCCTGAAGAACAATCTAAAGGAATGGCTTGAAATTTACGGTCGTTTAATATTGATTTTACAAGTCCTGTAAGAACTGATTTGGGCCCTATTTCTATAAATGTGCGAATCCCCATTTCAAATAGATTCTCAACATTGCTGACAAAATCAACAGGAGATATCAGGTGATCGCCAAGCAGTTTTTTTACATGTTCGGAATCATAAGGATATGCTCCGCCGGTTGTATTAGATAAAACCGGTATTTCCGAAGGAGAAATTTTGATCTTTTTTAATGCTTTTTTGAAAGGTTTTCGGGCATTTTTAACGAGACTGCTGTGAAAAGCAGCGGCCACGGGGAGCTTTATTGCTTTTAATCCTTCCTTTTTACATATTTTTACAGCGCGGTTTATTGCTTCAATTGAGCCGGATAGAACGCCCTGGTTATGGCTGTTCTTGTTTGCAAGAATGACATCTGAACCTACTTCGATAACCAGTGTTGCAAGTTTTTCAAGGCTTGCCTTTACAGCCAGCATGGCGCCGTTTTCCTGATCTTTATTTTGGCCTGCTGCTGCCATTGAATTGCCCCTTGAAATTGAAAGAAGAAAAAATGTGTTTATATCTATCCAGCCTGCTGAACAAAGGGCTGTCAATTCACCGAAGCTATGTCCACATGTTGCGTCAGGTTTTATGCCGAATTCCTTAAGGATATTGTGCATTGCCAGGCTAACGGCGCCAATTGCCGGTTGAGCAATGTCGGTTCTTCTTAAAGCTTCTTCCTGCTCTTTCTTTTCTGTTTTTGTTTGAGCCGGACAGGGATAGATAAAATCGCTTAGCAGTTCAGAATTATTATATTTTTCATTGGCTTTTTCAAGGATGTTAAATGCCTCCGGGAATGTACAGACTAAATCGCGGCCCATTCCCACGTATTGGCTCCCCTGGCCTGGAAAGATAAATGCGATTTTACCGGGTTTTTCAGGTCCACCCAAAAATATATTCTTCAAATTCCTGTTGTTTTCTCTATCATTGTTTTGCCAGTTTGATTCAATTGAATTTGATGCTTCGCTGAGAAGTCCTGAAAAATCATCAGACGGATTTCCTAAGGAATTAGATGGTCTTTCAAGAACTAAAAGAAATCTGAATTGATCATCCGGTGAAAAATTTTTTCTGGTTTTTGCTGCTTTAATTGCGAGTTCTTTATATGAGATTCCTTTATTAATGGAGTTTTTTAAGGTGCGGAATTTGTTTTCAACTTCTTCTTTGCTGGAAGCCGATAAAGCAATAATTTCAACTGAACCATCCCAGAAAATTTCATTTTTATTCCGATGGTGTTCTTCCAGTACAATATGAAAATTACTTCCACCAAATCCAAATGCGCTGACCCCGGACCTGCGCGGGTGTTCCTTTTTAGAAAACCATGGCCTTGATTCACTGTTTATGTAAAAGGGGCTGTCGCTGATTCCTAATTTTGGATCAGGTTCGTCAGCTTTTAATGTGGCCGGCAATACTTTGTTATAAAGAGCAAGAGCGGCTTTGATCAGCCCTGCGCTTCCTGCAGCGGCTTTTGTATGACCAATCATGGACTTTACCGAGCCTAATGCGCATGTATTTGCTTTTTTATCAGAGTCATCAAAAAGGCGTTTAAGTGCACTGAACTCAACGTTATCTCCGACACGAGTGCCTGTCCCATGTGCTTCTACAAGCTCAACAGAAGCCGGATCAGTATCTGACGACTCATAAGCAATGCGAAGGGACTCTAACTGTCCTTCCGGTTTGGGAGCATATATGCTTTGTGATTTCCCATCGCTTGAGGAGCCTATGCCTTTGATAACTGCATAAATCCTGTTGCCGTCTCTTTCAGCATCTTCAAGCCTTTTAAGAACCAGTAATCCTATTCCTTCCCCCAGAACTGTTCCGTCCGCATTTTTAGAAAAAGGTCTTGAATCTCCGGTTGGTGAAAGAATGAATGTCCTGGCAAAGCACATGTGCATGAAAATATCGTTTAAAGTATCCAGACCACCGGTGACTACCATGTCTGACCGTCCTGATGAAAGTTCGAGGAGGGCGAGGTAAATAGCTCCCATCGAGCTGGCGCAGGCTGCATCGACAACACAGTTTGTGCCTCCTATGTCAAGACGGTTGCATATTCTTCCTGCAATAACATTCCCCAACAGACCCGGAAAAGAATTCTCCTGCCATGATACATATGAGTCAGATATTTTTTTAATAACTTCTTCTGCTTTATCAGGTTCAATCCCTGAATTGTGAAGAGCTTTTCGCCAGATTGGATGCCCCAGCCTTGCAGCCAGCGGAATGGTAAGTTCTTGTGTCCCTGTTGCGCCGAGTATTACGCTTGTCCTGCTATGGCTGAAGTCGGCATTTTGTCCATAGCCTGCATTTTCAAGCGCCATCTTGGCTGCAAGCAGGCCTAGGATCTGGGAGGTATCAGTTGCTTCAAGAGAAGAAGGAGGCATACCGAATTCAGTAGGATCAAAAGGAACAGCCGAAAGGAATCCCCCTCTTTTACAGTAGATATGGTCTGATTTTTTGGGATCCTTATCAAAGTAATCGTCAGGAGACCAGTGGGTTTCCGGGATATCAGTAATGCCGTCCTCACCCTTAAAAATCAGACGCCAGTATTCATGCAGCCCTGATGCTTTTGGGAAAAAACATCCCATACCAATAATAGCAGTGTGAATATTCTTGATTGATTTTTTTTTATTAGTAGCCAATTGTTATACCTTTATAAGCGGTTCACGGTTTCCGGTTCACAGTTAACGGTTTTTAAAAATAGCCTTTTTTAATAATTCCAGCATGTTTGATAGTAATAGTTCACAACTGATTGCTTTTATGTTTTGATCAACAATTAACTGTAAACTGTGAACCGTCAACCGTAAACCGTTATTTAAGCAGTTCCAAAATTTCTGAAAGCTTCATTGGAGATATTTTGCCGACATTATTCGGCAGCGCAATTTTCTGGCTGCGAAGCCAGTTTGCGCGTGTTGCAACAGCAGCTCCAAAAAGGAGGTTCATTGCAACTGTTACTGTTTCTCTGTTTTCGTATTTTTCAAGAAAGGACCCTTTTACCCATTCATTAAAAGCACCTATAGCCGGACCACACCATATTTGATAATCGATTTTTCTTGAAAGATCGCCTGTTATCGCCCAGTTTGAACTGCGGCCAAGGTATGAACGAAAAATCAGAGCCATCTTGTGTTTTGGATCTTTTTCAGCTCTGATTATTTGGTTTGGATCATTTTTAACAAAAAACTTCTTTGTATTCTCCCATTCATCTTTTAAACTGCATTGGAAAAAATCTTTTTCCAGCATTTTTCTTTGAATCTCAGGTATATTTTCAAGTCTGTCATATCTACAGTAAAGATCGTACAATTTTGCAGCGCGAAACGGAAACATTGTACCGCGTTTTAATACCTGAACTTTTACACCCATTTCAAACATATCTGCTGCAGGAGCCATCGTTACGTCCGCCTGTCTGGCCTCTGCGAGCATTTGACGAACAGGTTCCGATGTGCCGGCTTCAACACAGGCCTGGTTGATAGTGCCGGTTAAAATATACGCGGCCCCCATGGAAAAGGCTGCTGCTGCTGCTGAGGGTGTAGCAATTCCACCGCCAAGTCCCACACAAAGAGGTCTTTTATACTTATATTTTTCAGCAAGCTCATCACGAAGCGCAATTATTGTCGGCAATAGAGAAAGAGCCGGCCTGTTATCGGTGTGTCCTCCTGAATCAGCCTCTGCGGTCATATCATCTGCTACAGGTATAGATCTCGCAAGAGTTGCTTCTTCTCTTGTAATCATATTTTTGTCAACAAGTTGATAAAGTATTTTATCAGGCGGCGGCGAAAAAAACTTTCCGGCAACTTCGATCCTCGATACTTTTGCAATAATTTTATTCGGACATACTATATTATCATTGGAATCACGATGGATTCCTTTTACACGGAAATAAACGAGCGGCAGAGTAAGCTCAAGATATGCCGAGGCACTTATAAGTCTTATCCCCCGCTTAAAATACAAATCAACTATCGCTGATTCAAAATCAGGATTGTTGGGACTGTTTATTAGGTTAAAGCCAAAGGGATAGTTGTTATTCATATTCTTTTGAAGTCTATCAATAGCGGACTCTATTTCATCAAGGGAAAGGCCTGCTGCTCCAAAAAATCCCATCATTCCGGCACGTCCTGTTTTTTCTACCATTTCAACTGATGTAATGCCGTTAGCCATTGCTCCTGCAATATATGCATAACGGAGATTGTGTGACTTTTTAAAATATGGATCACCAAGGTCTTCCGGATGAAGTCGGGGAACATATGCATATAAAGGATGAAGGTTATTATTTGATTCTAATTTATTTCCTATAGTTATAGTGCCATCCTGGGAGACGGCAATTCCCCCGTCTGTACCTATCAAAAATACAGGATTAGTTACTTTTAATATTGAGTCCTTTATGGCATTATCGCCGATTTTCGGCTCAGTGTTCCCTTTTGTCCAGCAGCCGGATATTATTTTGTCAGTGTAGGAAGATTGCATTATTTATTAGATAGATTTCAAGCAATTGAAGATAAAAATTAACCACAAAAATTATAATGACTTAAACTATATAGTTTAATAAATTTAGAGTTTTATGTCAAGAAAGATAGGAAGAACGTAAAGATAAATAATTTAATGATTGATTTTAATATGTTATATAATTTATATATCGAACTAAAGATTGAAGGAAAAAATCCTTCAGACACTATTTGTTTGGAAATATAGAGGAGGGAATAATGCCAATTGCAACAATTAATATAATACCAATAGGCACAGCTACCCCAAGTGTCGGCGACTTTGTTGCCGATTGTGTAAAAGTTTTAAATGATGCAGGGGCGAACTTTGAGATGAATGCCATGGGAACTGTCATTGATGGCGATTTGGATGATATCTTAATGCTGGTCAAGAAGATGCACTCGGTTCCTTTTGAAAAAGGCGTTCAGCGAGTAGTTACTACAGTCTCGATTGATGACCGCCGCGACAAAAAAGTTACATCCTCAGAAAAACTGGAATCGCTTATGAAGAGATTATAGAAAGTTCACCACGGATTTTCACGGAATTACACTGAATTATCAAAATATTCTTCTCGACATTACGAACGTCTCTGCGCCAAAATTGAATAATAGCACCCTCGATCGAGTTGTTTAGAGATAATTGATCAATTGGGCTTCGTCCTGATTTTTTATCTTTTTCATGGCCTTGATTTCTATGTTCGCTATGATTTTATAGCTCAAATCTTCATATAGTAAATTACTCATTGTTTATAATTTTCAGTGAAACTCCGTGTTGTTCCGTGGTGAATTTTTACTTTTAATTATTATTTCCTTGGATGAAATTTTGCGTGAATTTTTTTAAGATGCTCACGGGCTACGTGAGTATAAATCTGTGTTGTGGAAATATCAACGTGGCCCAGCATGATCTGAACCGACCTCAAGTCGGCGCCTCTTTCAAGCAGGTGGCTTGCAAAAGAGTGCCTTAAACTGTGTGGTTTGATTTTTCTGATGATTCCTGCCTTTTGTCCATATTTTCTAAGCAGTTTCCAGAAACCTTGACGTGTCATGGGTTTTCCTGCCCTTGCGACAAAGAGATAGGGACTTGCCACGTTTTTTAAAAGCTTTGCCCTGAAAGTCTTTATGTAAAAGTCGATTTTTTCTTTTGCATAAAGACCGATAGGAACTACCCTTTCCTTTGAGCCTTTTCCGAAAACTCTTACAAAACAGGCTTCCAGATTTACATCCTGAACTTTTAAATTAACAAGTTCCGATACCCTCAGGCCGGCTGCATAAAGAAGCTCTATCATTGCTGCATCTCTAGCTTCTATCGGCTTATTTAAATTCGGAGTATTTAACAGGTTTTCAACTTCCTCAAATGACAGAACATCGGGAAGTTTGAGGCTGCTTTTGGGAAGGTCAATAATTCTTGTCGGATCATTTTTTATTACTTTTTCCTCTACAAGGAATCTGTAAAATCCCCTGATGGTTACAAGATGCCTTGCTCTTGATCTTGCCCCAAGTCCTGCAATCCTTAGTGAGATTAAGTGCTTTAATATAGCAGCAGTGTCAGCGTCAGAAATAGTCTTTATTCTTTTAGTCTTCAGAAAATTGAGATATCTTGTCAGATCACTACTGTATGATTCTATGGTTTTTTTTGAAAGTCCTTTTTCAACGAGGAGATAATTCAGATATTGATCAACAAGGACGTCTAATAATGGCATAGAGATACGGTTCACGGTTCACGGTTGTCAGTTCACGGTTTTCTCGTTCCCACGCTCCTGCGTGGGAATGCATACATCAGATTCCTTTCATAAAAATTGCAGGATCATGGCTGTTCAGCACTTCAGCTCCATCTTCTCTGACAACAACCATATTTTCCAGTCTGATACCGCCCCAGCCTGGTATGTAGATGCCTGGTTCGACGGTAAAGACCATCTGGCTCTCAAGCACTGTGTCTTTTAGCGGGCTGATTCCAGGAGGCTCATGAACAGCCAGTCCTATTCCATGCCCCAGCCCATGGCCGAATTTGCCTTTGAAACCCATACTGTCTATATGGTTTCGTGCAATTTTATCCACAGCCTTTGAACTTATTCCCGGCCTTATAGCATCAATTGCTTTAAGCTGGGCATCAAGAACTGTCTTAAAAATTTTTTTAAACTTGTCATCCGTGCTTCCGATTACAAGTGTCCGGCTAATATCAGAGCAGTAACCGTTTAGTCTTGCTCCCCAGTCAAAAAGAATCGGTTCACCTTTATGAAAATTACGGTTTCCGGGAATTGCATGGGGCAGTGCGCTGTTTGGGCCTGATGCTACAATTATCGGAAATGATAAAGAGTCAGCACCGGCTTCACGCAAATTTTTCTCAAGTATCCATGCTGCCTCTTTTTCCGTCATTCCCGGCTTAATGATATTTTCTGCAAAATTTATGAACACTGATTCAGCAATAAATAATGCTTTTTTTATCTCTTCGACTTCTGTGTGTTCTTTTACTGCACGCAGACATTCCATAATGTTGTCAGCTTCAACAAGCTCAACATCTATATCGGAAGAACTGAACTGCTCGTAGATTTTATTATATTGTATATATGACATGCGTACACTTTCAAAGCCGAGCCTTTTTGTTTTAAGAGTATTGATAATATTTGGGAGTTCCTTAATCAGTCCCTTTTTATAACAAATGATTTCATAAAGAGGTGCTTCCTTTGCTGCCTGCAGGTCATTGCGCGAATCTGTAACCAGTATTAGTCTTTTATCTGTTATAAAAAGAGCCCCTGCTGTTTCATCAAACTGGGTATCCTCGCCTGTAAATCCGCTTAAATAACGGCGATTTTCCTCAACAAGTACCAGCAGGGTGTCAATATTATTTTCTGCAAGAGATTTCCTGAGCCTTTTTACCCTTTTTTCAATTGTTTTTTTCAAATTAATCTCCTAAATTAAATATTTTTTACAAATAATATGGCATCCTTTACGACAAGTCAAAAGTAGTTTACACTTTGTTGGTCTTGTATTTTGGCAGTGAAATTTGAAAATAGAAATTGGAAAAAATACAAAGATGTAGATGCGTTACCTAATTATCCTTAATTAAACCTCGGGCTCCGCCCGAGTGACCCCACAAGGTTCTACCATTCCGTCGAGATAGAATGTGGCAATAGGTTCTCCCTCAGGGAAAGTCCCAAAGGGTACAGGAGGAAGAACCTATGAAGAACTATGAAACATTATCACATGTAAGATGGAACTGTAAATATCATTTGGTTTTTATTTTAAAATGCCGTCATAGAACGATTTATGGCGAAGTAAGGAAAAAATTGGTGGGATAATAAGAGATTTGTGCCGTCAAAAGGGAATTGAGTTGTATGAAGGCCATGCGATGCCCGACCACGTCTTCATCAAACCACGTCCTATGGGCGTGGTAGGTGATTATACGAATGCATATTTCATAAGAGCTAACAGCTAATCACTTAACGTAGGTTTAAACAAGGGGAGGTCTTTAAATGAAAACATGGCTTTTTAGAATAACTTCTGTCTGTTTTTTCATAATTTTTCTATTTTTCTCTATAAGCTGTACTGATAAATCACCATCAAATCAAGTTATCGTAGTAGGCTCTCAATGGTATGGTCATATTCCTGTATGGATTGGCATAGAAAAGGGAATATTTAAGAAATACGGTTTTGACGTTAAATGGCAGTTTATTGGAAAGAGCATGGATCGATTAAATGCTATTTCTTCAGGAGAGGCTCATTTT
>JAUWFS010000087.1:0-12608 GCA_030606805.1 Deltaproteobacteria bacterium | reverse complement strand
TCAAACGAGGTTGCAAACGTACTGGCGAATTCAAGAATAGACGGGCAAGAATTATATTTGCCGGGAGGTCAGCTTGAGCGAAAATTATACTTGGCGGTCAATAAAGTCTTAATGGCAATTGGAGGTAAATGGAGCCGGAAGCTCAAGACTCATGCTTTTGATTGTTATCCGGAATATAAAATTGAGGAGATCTTGTTAACCGGAGAATATACGGATGCACAAAAAGAATATCAGTTTTTTGAAACGCCAGAAAAGCTTGCAAAGCGTCTGATTGAAATGGCAAATATTCAACCAGGGGAAATCGTGCTTGAGCCAAGTGCAGGAGGGGGAGCGATTGCAAGATTTATTAAAAAAGATATTTGTGATTGTGTAGAATTGCATGTGAAAAACAAATTATTTTTAAATCGGAACGGGTTTAATGTTGTTGGTAATGATTTTTTGAAATTCAACAAAGAGTATGATGTTATTATCGCAAATCCGCCTTTTTCACGGCAGCAAGACATTGATCATATCACGCACATGATAGAGCTTGCAAATCGCTGTGTGGTATCTGTGGCTTCTCAATCCGTGATGTGGCGGACAAACAAAAAATCAATAGAGTTCCGGGAATTAGTAGCGAAAAATGGCGGTACGATTAAGACTTTGCCAGAAGATTCTTTCAAAAAAAGCGGCACAAAGGTTAACACCTGTATCGTTCATGTTGAAAAAAGTAAGGATTGATGATGAAAAAACCACCAGTCCCAACCAAATACAATGTTATCCCCGTAGCTAAGCCAAGGCAAACCAGGAGTGATGTTTGGAAGAAAAGACCTTGCGTAATGAAATACAGAGCCTTTGCGGACGAATGTAGAGCAAGTGGTATGACGATTCCTCCGGTTGGGTCGCATATTGTGTTTATTTTACCTATGCCGAAATCGTGGAGCAAAAAGAAAAAGAAAATTATGGACGGGCAACCACATACACAACGGCCTGATGTTGATAATTTAGGAAAATCGGTATTTGACGCATTATACGAAGACGATTCGCATATTTATGATATAAGAATGAGTAAATTTTGGGGTCAAACTGGTCAAATAATTATAAAATAACTTGACATGCATCTTTCAAAATAATATAAATACCATGCTATGAAAAACATTTTGTTTCAAATCTAAGCATGTTCAGTCCTATCGTGTTAAGACTCGATTCCATCACTGCTTCATAGCGTGTGATTTCATTTTTATGCTGAGATAAAAATCTTCTTGCTTTTTTTATTCTTTCGTCTGTGTTCATTTTTTCACTTCAATAAGTTTTGAGCCAGGGTTAGCTTTCACTGTTGATCTGGCTCGTTTAAGACAAACACATTCCTCAATCAGATTTCCACATTCATCTACTACGTTATATTTTTTTTCCATTTCTATTCAAACCCCTTCCCGCCACCGCAGGCCAAAATGTTGACCCAGGGTGGCGGCGTTGTGCACAGTTCAATCGCCGGTTACATTTACATGATTTAAACTTGACGCTGTTGCGCCCACAACCCAAATCCCGACAGGGATAATTACTGTCGGATGCTGTATACCGTCAACAGCAGTATGTATCAGCCGAGTCGGCTCCGTGATTTTATATTGCCGATTTTTACCGTCAAATGCATATAAAACCGGCATTTCAAAATTGTGATGACCGGCGCCTTTTGTTTCGTGAGCGAAATCATCGTCAGCGCAGGCATTCCCGTTAGCCGGTTTCAGCAGAAAATCACCTTGCTGTACCACATTTTCAGTTGCGCCAATTCCAAGTTTTCTAAGTCTTTTCCGGATATTTTCCGGATCGCCTTCCATCCATCCTGCGCTGGCCGGCGCTCTGTGTGTGTATATGTGTCCTGAGTCACCCACAAAAATAGCAAAACAAAAATTTTGCGAACCCGAGCATTCTCCGTGACTCCAATTTCGGACATCAACACTCCCTCTTACATACAACGAGTCCCCTTTCTCATTCATTTCTGTTTCGATGCTCTCTGTTTCCACGCTTGCCTTTTTTTGATATCCTGATGATTCATAGCGAGTTACGTCAACTCGCCGTGTCGCCTGATCAATTTCGATTGTAGGAAACCAATCTTTCGCAGTGTTCCAGTTTCCTCTAGGGTTTGAGTTTTCGACCTTGACATACACTGACATTTTATGCGCATTTTTGTTTAAACTTTTTCGCAGCTTGGATTTATTCCAAGACTTTGCATACCGTACATCCATTGCCGCAAGCCTTTCAATCATTTGTTTCTTTTTCATAACGACCTCCTTGTTTAGTGTGTTTATAAGATTAATTTGTATTTTCAGCTTCAATATAATTTATATCAAAAGATCTGTCAAAATCGGTATAGCCGAACCTAAAGCAGTTATAGCCGATTATTCCTAAATATAGCCTTAAATCAGCTAAGATTAGACATTTTCAGCGATTTCCTCAAAAAATGCCTTGACAAAGCTTTTTTATAATAATATTAGGGGGCATGGCTAAGACCCCTCCGAAAAAGCAAAAAGACATGAAAAGACTAACAAAACTACAAGCTAACTTTGTTGAGGAATATTTAAAATCACCAACCTTGGATGCAACCGAGTGTGCGAGGAGAGCTGGGTATAGCTGTAAGTATCCAGATAGACAGGCATATTTATTATTAGAGAATAATAGAGTGTTACGGGCGATAGCAGATGCGAGACAAAAACGGGCACTTAGAACAGAACGATCAGCCGATGAAGTGCTTGACCTGCTTTGGAAGATGAACGAATATTCTCTTGAGGACTATTTTGATATTGATGAGGCCGGCGAGATTACGGCTAAAAGGTTTGACCAGCTCAAGCCCGGAGCTGCAAAGCTAATCAACGGCATTAAGTTTAAAAAACAAGCACTTAAAAAAGGCGCTGGCGACGAAGAGTTCTTAAGCATTTCTGACATTGAATACAAAATGCCGAATAAAGACAAGATGATCGAGCTTTTGATGCGGCATTATGGACTGTTTAAGAAAGACAACGAGCAAAGCGGTATCAGTGAAGCTATGCTGGTTATAATATTAGCTGGATTACCTGACGAGAAGGCCAGAGGGGCTGTGAAAAAGAATTTGATTGCGTATGCGAAGGGGAAAAAGTGATAGAGGAAATAGGCATTGATTTATCGAAAAAGCCCTTAAAGTACGCTGATAATGTCGGACGTTGCCTCGATTTTTACGGGGATACGACCTATGATTTGGCGTACAATTTAGGTATAAACGTAGATAGACTTAATGAAATTAACAAGTCAGGAAAAGTTTACATAATACCGAACATTAGGAAGTTTTAATGACCCCACAACCTCAACAATTTAACGCAGAGAATTTTGCAGCTATTTTGGCGGGTCAGTTACAGCCTGGGGTGGTTGAGTCGTTAATAACATCCGATGACACAGCCCAGAAGACCGAAAAGCTAATTGATTTCATGGAGTATGAAGGCAGGGGGGCGTGGCAACCTGAACCGCATCTTGAATTACTTTGTGACAAATTAGAGGCGGTGGCGAGGGGTGAGATTCTGCGTTTAATGGTATTTATGCCTCCTCGTCATGGTAAGTCCCAAATATGCTCAAAGAAATGTCCTCCTTGGTATCTCCGAAAATATCCAGATCGTGAAATAATGATAACTTCCTATTCTGCTGATTTAGCCTTTGATTTTTCTCGAATAGCTCGAAATACTATTCAAGATGAACGTGAGATATTCCCTGATATCAATGTCAACCAACAGGCAAGAGCTGTAAAACACTGGACGTTGGAGGGTAGGTTAGGCGGTCTTATTGCAGCAGGAGTCGGCGGGCCGATTACAGGAAGAGGAGCCCACGTTGCTATTATAGACGATCCGTTTAAAAATTACGAGGAAGCCGCGTCAGAAACAATCAGAGAGTCGGTATGGCAATGGTACAGGTCAACACTCCGTACCCGATTAGCACCGGACGGGGCTATTGTTTTAATTATGACCAGGTGGCACCAAGATGATCTGGCCGGAAGATTACTACAGGAACAGAAAGAAGGAACTGGCGAAGAGTGGGAGGTCATCAGCCTGCCGGGAATAGCCGAAGATAATGATCAGTTGGGCCGAAAGCCAGGCGAAGCCCTAAGCCCTCGATTCCCAATCGAAGAGTTAAAGACCATCAAAAAAGCCATGGGTTCTTACCTGTTTTCATCTCTTTATCAGCAAAACCCCCGTGCGAAGGAAGGCAATTATTTTAAAGATCACTGGTTTATTGACGCAGGCGAAACGCAAACACTATTGTCGCACTGGAGGGAACAAGGATATGTTCAGATATTTGCAGCGATGGATCTTGCTATCGGAGAACGGCAACAAAATGACTTTAACGTAATTACAGTCGCAGCCGAAAACACAAAAGGTGAAAAGATAATGATTGATCGTATTCGGTTTAAAGATGATGCCGACGGAATTGCAGATGAAATTGTCAAAGTTCAGGAAAAATGGCTGCCCGCTGTATTCGGTTTTGAAGATGGACAAATCAGGAAAGCTATTTGGCCGACTGTTATCCGAAAAATGAAAGAAAAGAAAGTAGCCATCAATTCAATATTTCTTACCCCCATCGGCGATAAGATAGCCAGAGCCAGGACAGCACAGGGTCAGATGAGGCAAGGATATTGGTTGTTTCCTTTTGGCTCTGAATGGATAGAGGATTTCAAAGAAGAGGTCTTAGGATTCCCGAATGCAACACATGATGATGATGTTGATTCGTTTGCGTATCTGTCAATATTAATCGAGCAGGGGAGTTTTTTAGGAGAATGCGAATTTCAGGATTACCCAAAATGAAAAAACTCCTAATCATAATAAGCTTTCTATTCATGGTCGGTTTTATTCAGGAATATCCGAGTCCCTTTCCTAATCCATTTCCGTATCCTATACCTAACCCATATCCTGACCCTAATCCTAATCCCAACCCGAACAATCCGTGGGGGTATAATAATGGGTAAATCAATCATAAAACTCGTAGCTCATCCTGCATCTGAGAAGCTATACCAGAACCGACTGGACATGGCCATCATTACAGGTCAGCCGTATATCGAAAACCCGTTCTGGTATGAAAATATAGAAACAGGACAGCTATATCACGATCTTTACGCCTGTATTGGGTATCCGAGCGAGGTAACAGACAGAGACGAAGGCATGAGCGGTTACGCTGCGATAGTCGGAGTAGTCAGGCCGACCGAAAGTTTAGAACATTACAACCCACTTGACGCCAAGTTCCAACTATTAGCCGAGGCCGAGTCTAAGGACGTGCAGACGCTTTTATCAGCTTGCATAAAAATGAGAGAGAGATATGGATTTGGATTGAGACCGAATTTTTTGAGTGTGTGGTATGGAGATCCCGAAAGATTCACAACGACACTTGCATTGAGAAATGAAGAGCTAACCCGGCAAGGCGGAGAAAATAACGCCATGCTGGTTACACCGCCGATGGATTTGTATGCAGATAAACCGTTTGATAATTATATCCGGTCATTAAAGTATTGTATATTAAAAGATAACTTGAGGTTCTTTTTCGGGGGGAACAATATCCTGAAAAATCATTTGAGAGAGTTTAGGAAAGATAATCCTGCTGTTTTTGCTATTGGCGGTTTGGTGCATAGTTTGCTTGCGAACTGTACCTGGATGTCAGAAACCGGGAAAAGTGTATTTAATTTAGAGGAAAACTATGGATGAACAAATGCTTGGGTTATATGTAGTCATGCGGGGTGATTTGTCTTCAGTTTTAAGCAATGAGGCCGGTTGGATAGTTTATAGTTCTTTCAAGGCGGCTGTAAAAACAGCTCAAAACTTTTGCGGGGTAGCAACTCCTTTTGGAGAAGCAGAAGAGATAATAAGGAGTTCAGGCTCTACGCATAAAGGGCAGTCTGTAGCAGCTACAGCGTTTGGTTCCCTTCCAAAAACAAATATTGCTAAATTAGAAATGTCAGCAAGGTCTTTTTCTGCATTAAGAAGGGCTGATTTAACAGACCTTGGAGAGATTGCAAAAAAAACAAAGCGAGAACTGTTAAAAATCAAGGGTTTTGGACAACGAAGTTGCAACGAAATCATAGGAATACTCGATGATTTTGGGATGAATTTGCAAAATTAAATATAATCGAGGAAGCGCATGGATAGATTCATGGCACACACAATAATAATTGCAGCGGCAGGAATGGCTATTTGGCTGTTTCTATTTTGGCGTTTATTCAGATAAAGGGGAGATGCATGGATTTAACACTCATATTTTCAATAGTAGCAAGTCTGTTCTTATTCGCAGTTCTGATTATCGTTTCAACAATCGTGGGTGGCTGGTTAGTTCATAAAGGTAAGTCCACAACCAACGAACCATTCCTACGCAAAGATTCAAGCCCTGGTGCATACTCAATCAACACAGATGGGCTGGATTTCCCAGAGCAGAAGCCGGATGAGAATGAGGAACATATCCTGAAGAAGACTGAAACATTTCTAAAGTCTTTGGGAGGTGGGAAGTGAGCGAAAGTTATGATGTTTTTGGTGCGTACAGAAAGGCGGAGTTTGCGTTCATCGAACATCCGTCTACGCAATCATTCAAAATAGCTGAAAATTTGAGAAAGAAAGCTATGAGAACTTTCAAAGATGCAAAAACAATAAGTGGCGGAGAAAAAATAAGAATGCCGCTGGAGTTTTAGAGGAGATAAGCAATGCAAGAAGGCTTAAACGTCCAATGCCCCCAGTGCAGAAGGGTAATGCATACAACCACAAAGTTTTATGACCCCGCCAAGACCGCAAAAGGCAACATGGTTGAATTATTGCCAAAATGGAAAAAGCGAGGCTGGCTAACATTCTATGGCGGAGGCGGGAATTCAACCCCTGCCGCTGCTATGCAATGTCCTCATTGTTCAGGCCGGTTGGCTCCAAGTGGGAAGCTATTGATTAAGCCTGAACCTGAGCCCGTTAAGACTCAAGCGCAGAAAAATCAGGAAGTCATTAACGAAGGTTTCAAGGAACCTGTTAAGACCCGGGCCGAGTTGAATCAGGAAAGGATTGATTCTGAAACCGAGTGGTACAAAAAACTTGACGCAGGTGAAAAGATAGCTGAGTTGACCTGTGAAATATGCGGAAAAGTCTGTAAGTCAAAATTGGGTTTAGGAAGCCACATGAGATCACATAAGGATAAAGCCTAATGGACGATCAATGGAATTTACAAAATTTACCTCCGAAGGGGAATAAGGACGTTAGCTCTTTTGCATATTTTCTTTTCGACATAGCCAAGACAGAGAAAGAGCGCCTCCAAAAAAACGAGGATTTCATTTGCAATTATAGTTTATACAGGGGCAAGTCTCCGGCAGGTCAGGCCGTCAAAACCAAAAATCCCGTAAATTTATACTTTTCCAACATCGAAAGGACCGTAGCCCAAATAACTGCGAGAAATCCCACCGGTGAGGTTGTTGACTTAGATGGCATAGGTGATGACGCTGAGAAAATTCTATCGGCCTGGCTTTTGAAATGGTGGAAAGACACAGGCCAACGGGAGAAAACCAAAACATCAGGACGGGGGATGGAAATTTATGGCCTAACTATAGAAAAACCAGGTTGGAACAAGAGCAAAAGTCGTCCTCATATCCGAATTGAAGATCCGTTTGCTTGGTTCCCGTCGCCAGGGAAATGGGAGGATTTATCATTAGAAATGCCTTTCGGCTGTTTCGTGTATCTCGACTACGTGGATAAGGTTGAAGCCGAATACGGAGTTAAGGGAGTAGCCGAAGAAGATGCTTATCAGTTATTAGGCGCTGTCAGAGAGGAATACCAGGCTGCAGTAGCGAGTACTGGTAATTATGCTTCTTCTTCAGTAACGCCGGTAAAAGACCAGGGCAACGAAAAAAAGATTAAACGCTGTCTGAAAATTGAAGTTTGGGTGCGTGACAAGAGTACTAAAACAGTTACGAAGAAAGAACCCATGTCTGATGATAACGGGCGCCCGATATTTGACGAGAAAGGCAACCAGCTTTCATTCGAAACCACGGAGAAAGTTCCTGTTTACCCGGATGGTGTCAGAGCTATTACGATTGTGGCAGCTAAGGACGATACAGACACAAACCAAAGTGGATATATAGTTTTAGAAGACTGTGCAAACCCCAATATCAATCCAAATCTTTCAGTAGAATTAACCGCCAAAACTCATCCTTGGAAGCGGTTCCCGATGTATTATGCTAATTCCTACAGCGATATGGTCACCGTATGGGGATTTGCGGCTGGCGAACAGGTCGGGGACCTTATAGCATACATCAACAAAATCGTCATTAAGCTGATAGTTTACGTCATTAACGTAATGGCTCCGCCTTTAATTATTCAAAAATATTGCGGAATTTCGAAAGAGGAAGCTGAATCGTGTATTGCAAAAGGCGGGCAGTTGCTATTTATGCCCACAATTCCAAATGCTCGTATTGAGTTCATGCGAATACCAAATCTACCTGCGACTTTCTTCAATGTGTTAGATTTAATTGTGAGATTTTTTGATAGAATCTACGCTATGGAGGAAGCTGATAGAGGCCAGGCTCCGAAGGGCGTTATTGCCTTTGCAGCAATTCAGGCATTACAAGAAAGAAATCAGCTTTTATTACAGCCCAAAACATCGTCCGTTGAATTTTTAGCAGAGAACCGGTCTAAGTGGGCGATAGGTTTATTACAGAATTTTGGCGATAAGATAGAGATGGTTGATGTGGGAGATGAACCGAGACAGTTTGTGGGTTCAAAACTTATCGGTCGGCAGTTTGGGTATATCATAGAGACGGGCTCTACGACTCCGAAAACAGCATTGCAAATTCAGGAAATGGCTCCAAAATTGTTTGACATGAAGGCTATCGATAGAAGGGCGTTGCTCGTTGATGCCCTGAATTTCCCAAATGGTCAAGCGATTGTTGAGAGAATGGGTGAAACAGACCTTGATGCAGCTTTAAATATTCTAATTGATGCCGGTATGCCTGAAGAAACTGCTATACAGTTGAAGCAATTTCTACTTGAACCTGATCAAGGTCCGGGTGGCTCGAAGGCTGAAAAAACCGAATCACAAAAGGGTGCGACTCCGGGGACACCAAAAGCACAGCAGAGGTAAAAATGCCGATTTTATACGATTTCCAATGCCCTTCATGTGGCAAAACAAAAGAAAAGCTATTTCACGTTGACGACTGTCCTGAATCGATATTGTGTGACTGCGGGGAACAGACGAAGAAAGTACTGGTAGCGGGACACGGGGCTGTTATGACTGACAACAAGGTCAAATGGCTTTCTTCTGCCTGCATGACATTGCAACGTGAAGGAGAGCGTCCTTTGGAGACTCGTGGGGACTATAAAAAATATTTAAAAGAAAACAATTTAATATGTAAGGGATGATTGATGAATAAGCTTGACAAACCAAAAAAGATAAGCGATACATTCCTAAAAGCACAAAAGGAATTTATTGCATGGCTTGCTAAGGAACGAACAGGTGAGTTTGTCATGCGTATATTCACGAATCAAGGCGGTATCAGGAAGTCTAAGGTTACAACGACTAAGGACCTTTGAAATGCGGGTAAATATAAGTGAAGAAAAAGACTTGCCAATAATAATTCGATTTTTTATATGTTTTTTCGGGTGGCTTGTTCTTTTTAAATATTTGGGATTATGACAATGGCAATAAAATTATAAATTAACATAAGCGGATAACAGATAAGCCTTGGCTTCGGTCAAGATACTCTAAGCCCGTACCGATGGATAACACTTTTTAAAGTGCCATTGCTACGGGCTTTTTTAATTTTAAACACAGGGATAACATCAGGGATAACATCATAAGATGCTCGGATGCTCTGGAGGGAGAGAACAATGCCAGATAAAAAAACGGAAGAAAAAACAGAAGCGTATTTAGGTACATGGGCGGATAAAGAAGCCGCTGAAGCAGGATTAACCAACATGCAGTCAAAAATGACAGGCATGGGAGATGAATTGGGAGCTTTACGTGAACAGGTGGCGGGCGCAAACCAGACTATCACCGATTTGCGGTCGCAAAGTTCACAGGCGCAAGCGGATGCAACGTCAGAGCAAGAAAGTGAATTGGCCGAAGTCCAAAAAGAAATGATGGAGCTGGATGATGGAGATCCTAACTATCATCAGAATATGATGGACTTGACAGCTAAATCAAATGCTCTGTCTGCGGGTATTCAGCATGTAAAAACATTAAGCGCTGCGACCTCTGTGTTTAAACAAGAATTAGACACCAGAGACAAAAAAGCGATTCATAACCAGTTCTATAAGGACAATCCTGATTTCAATACGCCTGAAATGCAAGAGGAAATTCAGAAGCGGCTTACACAAGACCCTACTGGCATGGAAGATTCATTAACAATATATAGAGCGGTACAAACAGAAAAAGCGATGGAACAGGCAAGAGCGTTCCAGTCAGAGAACGAAGAGCTGAAAGAATTAGCGAATGTTACAGAGGGAACGAAGAAAACCGGGAAAGTAGTGGTTGAGGACGGACAAACTCCGTCTGCTTCCACACCAACAAACCTAACAGGCGCCGACTTGGATCAAGCTATGCTTGCCGCTGTGCAGGCCGCAAAGTAGGCGCGAAAAAAGGAGGATATTATGTCCTTAATAAATCAATTAAACGCAAGTACTACGGTTCACTGGTTAAACGGTGGAACTGTGGTAGATATTTTAAACACCACGTCACCATTGGTCTGGAAGCTGATGGGGAATGCAGCCCTGAAAGCTAACTGGCTGGTTCAGCCCCATGAGACAGTCGATGGTGGGACGATGGTAAAGGTTCCGTTTGAATACGCCAATTCCAATTATGGTGATTACGGAGCTGATACCGAGATTGATATTGACAAGGTTGACATCATGGATGCGGCACGGTTCCGTTGGGGTGGTATATATGCCTCAAACACCAAAAATCTGAACGATGCAGTTCAGAACTCTGGCGATAACGCTATCGTACACCTGTCCAAGCTTTACATTGCTTCGATCAAAAAAGCTGCACGGGTCAAGTTAGCCCTTGCGGTGATAGCGGCTGCGGCCACAAGCAAAAGTATAAACGGGCTGGGTGATTTGTTTAACACAGACACTACTGTTGCTTATGGGTCAGTTACGGAGGCCGAAGTATCCTCGTGGAAAGCAAACGTAATCACAACCGTCGAGGAAATTTCTTTTGAGGTAATGCAAAAGGTTTTCCGAACGGTTAACATGGGAGACCACGCCGAGTCCCTTCCTAATTTCTGTGTTACAGCCCAGCTTTTAAGAGATGGGTATGAAAGAACCTTACAGCCACAACAGATATACACCGATGCCGATATGGTAAAGGCTGGCTGGAATAACATCTGGCACAAGGGCGCTCCTATTGTTGCGGATAAGGCGTATCATGGGCTTAGCAGGCTGGACGCATTAAACTTGAAGCATCTGAGTCTAAGAGCACACAGCAAGTTCAACTTTACCCTTCCAGTGTGGGAGAAAATATCGGTAAAACAGCCGGATACGATGACTGCGAATACTCGTATGGTTGGGAATTTGTACTGTGACAATCGGCAGATGCATGTACGTCATAACGGTTTAACTGAGCCGAGCTAACCAAGCAAACCTTTTTAACCTGGCGGGTTGTAGTTTGAGAACCTGCAAAAAAGGAGGAATATCATGGGAGAGAGAGTACTCACGGTCTTAGGGAATAAAGCCTCAAGGCCAATTGAAGATTTCATGGTCAACGTATCAAAAGAGTTTTACGTTGGGCCGAATGGAAAGACCAGTGACGTAGGTGATGATGATCGTTCTGGAAGATCCAAAAAGACGTCCCTTGCTACATGGGCAAAGGCTGTAACTAAGGCTACTGCAAGCAGGGGCGATATCATTTACCTTTTACCAGGGCATACAGAAACTTTTGCCACAGCCGCCGCAGTTAATTTAAGCAAGATAGGCGTGCGGACTATCAATTTGGGACAAGGCGCTCTTGCTGCTACATTTACATTCAGCGCAGTGGGCGCCACAATAACCATGACGGCTGCTTCATGTAGTATAGAAGGTTTTCCGATATTCAAGCCTTCTATTGATTCAGTTGTTTCACCATTGGTCATTAGCGCTGCTGACTGTAAAGCCGACATTCAAATACAGGATGCAAGCGCATCAATGGAATGCGTAAACGGTGTCTTAACAACCGCCGCTGCGGACAGACTCGATTTGGACGTAAAGTATCGAGGCTTTATCGCTGGAGACGCCTGCGTTAATGCAGTCAGGCTGGTTGGAGTCGATACCGCAAGAATTAATGTTGACTTTTACGGAGTTGCTTCAACTTCTATCGTTGAGTTTCATACCACAGCTTGCCATGATATTGATATTTCCGGTAAGTTTTACAACGATGGAACGAGTCTGACCAAGAATGTTGTAGATTCAGTTGGCGGGACACCTTCAACCTGGTCATGCCAGGGATGGGACGGTAATTCAAATGCCAATTTCTCAGGCGGTGATAATGCGGCTTTAGCGACTGACGATGTGACGGCTTTAGCAACCGCTATTGGCCTTATTGACGAATTCCACGATGTTCCAGCAGCGAATAATACCTTAAACGCTCAGGTCAACGAAGTCATCGGGAATAAAACCGATACAACTGCG
>JAUWFS010000180.1:0-7061 GCA_030606805.1 Deltaproteobacteria bacterium | reverse complement strand
AAAAATTACGACTCAAGGGTGAAAAATGGAGATTATTATGAAGAATAAAAAAAAGTCAACCTTTGATCGAGTTATGAGCGATTCAGAACAAAAGAAAAAATTTGAAAAAGAATATGTGCAATTTCTTTTTTCTGAATTGTTACTTGAAGCTATGGCTGAAGAGCATATTAGCGTAAGAGCACTTTCCAAAAAATCCGGCGTCTCTACCTCTGCAATTCAAAATATGAGATCAATGAAGTCGACTAATATAACCATTAAAACGATGGCATCATTATTAAAGCCATTGGGTTATCAATTAGCAGCCACAAAAGGTAGAAGGACCGTAAAATTAACCGCTTAAAAAAAATCCGCTAACAATTTTATGCACCGGACTGGCAAGCACGCGCGTTTTTCTGAGATAGCTCCAATATTGTGCCACGCTCCAAGTTGGCAGGTAATGCCACGGCCAGCCGGTGATAATTGACGATGTCCCCTCGTACCTTGGGGACATCGCCCAGGATGAGAAGCGCGCCAAAAAATAAATGCCGTGCAAGCGCGACAGCTATGACATCAAACGGATTGAGACAGACGCAAACTGCGCGTTCCTCATCTTGGGTTATACAATCAAACACCTGTCAATAAATTACCAGGCTATTTTCAAATGTTCCTACGGGACAAAATAAGAATTTGCCTGACTTGTGGATATGTCCACAATCAAGCACAATTTAAGAAATTGTCCCGCTTTACGTTGGTAGCCATTATCAATTAGCACGCCAAAGGCGTACCACAACTTTAGGCATTTTAGGCACATTTATGGTACCGAATTCATTAGGCATAAAATGGAAATTTCTATACTATGAACTTTTAGGAGGTACGGTTTGTCAAACAAAATTCAGCTTACGATCAACGGAAAAGTAACTGCGGTAAAACCTGATACCACTATCTTACAGGCAGCAGAAGAATCAGGGATAAAGATACCAACCCTTTGCTATCAAGAACACCTCAAGCCATTGGGACGATGCCGTTTATGCATAGTTGAAATTGAAGGCCACGATCGTCTGGTTACATCGTGTGTCGCAAAGGTCAAAGAAGGAATGGTTATAGATACCAACTCGGAACGGGTCCGCCAGGCCCGTCAAAATAAATTAGAATTGATTCTGTCAAAACACTATGGAGACTGCGTAGCCCCATGCCACCTCACATGCCCGGCAAACGTGGATATCCAGGGATATCTTGCGCTGCTTGCAAACGGTCAATATCTGGAAGCATTAAAACTCGTTAAAGAACGCTGCCCAATGCCCCTGGTAATCGGAAGGATATGTCCCCATCCCTGTGAAACCGAATGCCGGAGACAAAGAGTTGACGAACCTGTTTGTATTAACTTTGCAAAGCGTTTTCTTGGTGATTATGAACGAAATAATTATAAAAAATTAATTGTATGCCTCCCCGAACCTTCAGGTTACAGGGTCGCTGTGGTTGGAGGAGGACCGGCCGGGCTCTCCACTGCCTTTTATCTGAGGCAAATGGGACATGAAGTGACTATATTTGAGGCCATGCCTGAGTTAGGCGGACAATTACGATATGGAATCCCTGATTACCGCCTTCCAGGACACATACTTGATCTTGAAATAGAATCAATCCTGCAGCTAGGGATTGAAGCGAAAACCAATGTGGCCCTGGAAAAAGATTTCACCTTTGACAGCCTGTTTGCAGAAGGCTTCAGCGCAATTTTTTTAGGCATCGGGTGTTGGGGTTACCGCAATCTGAGAATACCCGGAGAAGAACTTCATGGCGTAATTGAAGGCACAAAATTTCTTACGGATGTTTCACTAAGAAAAAATATCGAAATTGGAAACAGGGTGATTGTTATAGGCGGCGGCAATACCGCAATTGACGCAGCACGAACTGCTTTCCGACTGGGAGCAAAAAATGTCGCCATATACTATCGTCGATCAAGAGTAGAAATGCCGGCTCTTGCGGCAGAGGTTGATGCTGCAGAAGAGGAAGGAATCGAAATAAATATACTTGTTGCTCCTTCACGGCTTATTGGTGAAAACGGCAAGTTAAAACAGATGGAATATATAAGTATGAGGCTCTGCGAAAAAGATTCTAGCGGAAGGTGCAGGCCGGGGCCCATATCCGGTTCAGAAAAAACAGTTGATGCTGATACTGTAATAACTGCTATCGGCCAGGTACCTGAAATGTCTTGTTTGCAGAATGATGAAATTGGCCAAGAGTGCGAAACCACACGCTGGGGAACAATTGTTGCGCACCCGGGAACTCTTCAGACAAATGTAGTAGGTGTCTTTACCGGAGGAGACGTCTTTACCGGCCCCAAGACAGTGGTGTCAGCTTTTAGTGCAGGCAGACGAGCCGCTCACTCCATTGATCTGTTTCTGCGCAAAAAGCCTGTAAAATCCCCTAAAATGCCTTTTAACATAAGCAAAGGGCCCCTTGATAAAGTCGATTCACAAAACTTCGTCGGTTTTGCAAAAAAAGCAAGAGCAAAAATGCCGGAACTTCCTGTCGGCGCCCGGCGCAATAACTTTGAAGAAGTAGATTTGGGGTTTTCAGAAGAAACTGCCGTTCAAGAGGCAAAGAGATGTCTTTCATGCGGATGTATTGATGCCTTTGAATGCAAATTGAGAGAATATGCCACAGAGTATGGGGTAGATATTTCAAACATTGAAATCTGGCAGGAGAAAAAGTTTGAAATAGACGAAACCCATCCTTACATCATAGTTGATCCGAACAAATGCATCAACTGCAGGCGATGCATGCGTAATTGCTCTGAATACCAGTGTTCAGATGCAATCAAGTTAGAACCACTTGAATATGATCAAAAAGGCAAGGCAACATTTTTCGGACCTGTAATCAACGACAATTGTGTTTCATGCGGTTTATGCGTGAGCAACTGCCCCACAGGCGCCCTTACTGAAAAAACAAAAAATCAACCAGGTCCCTTCCATCTTGAAACCACTTCAACCACTTGTTCCGTATGCGGCTGCGGATGTAATTTGATATTAAACTATATCGGCAATGATTTGGTCAAAGTAACATCAGATCTGAAAAAAAAGCCGAATTACGGACATCTCTGTATTGATGGAAAGTTCAGATATAAAGATGCAAATGGAAGAAAAAGGCTGGATAAGCCCCTGATCAAGCAAAAGGGGGGCAAGCAAAACGGGCAATTTATTCCTGTAGAATGGGATGAGGCGATTTCCCATGTTGTTCAGCGGCTCAAAACGCTTCAAAAAACATATGGCCCTGAATCTTTTGCAGGGATTGCAACACCGGCATGCACAAATGAAGAAGCATATCTGTTTCAGAAATTTTTAAGAGCTGTACTTAAAACTTCAAATATCGATTTTTTCAATAGCCAGTCTGAAATAGATATTTCCCCTGAATTCATTTCGCTGTTTTCGACTACAGTTGAATATAGAACTATTGAAACCGCAAAACAGATTCTTATCACCTCTGACAATCCCGTTGCTCAATATCCAGTAATCGATGCGCTTGTCAGGCGCGCTCAAAGAAAGAACAAGGCGACAGTCGCTTTTGTGGATGACACATTACCTGATATTTCAGATGAGTTGCCGACAGCTTTTCTTTATTCAAAGAAAATCTTTAAGTGGGATGCAAATAAGCTTGAACAACTTCTTTCAATGTCCGGACAGGGATTTTTGCATCTTTTTCCGCTGCTTTTTAAATCCAATGGACATGGCTTGTTTAATATGGGCGTTTCACCAAACTTCTTCCCCGGACAAAAGCCGGCAAATGATATTGAGGAACGCAAAAAATTAGAAAACGCCTGGAAAACAAATCTGCCTGAGCATCCAGGATTATCAATAGGCAAAATACTGGAAAAAACTCTTACAGAAGATATTCGTGTAATTTATTTGATGGGAGACATTCCTGAAGATATTGAACATGATCAGACCATAAAAAACTCTTTTTCCAAGGCTGAACTCTTTATAGCTCAATCACCTTATCGTTCACGATTATTGTCCGCCGCAGAAGTAATTTTGCCTCCACTTCCACTTGAAGAGTCAGAGGGAACAATAACAAATATCGAAGGTAGAATAAGTCCGTTATCTATTCCAGTTTCTATGCGGGGGCAAAATAAACAGGGAAGAGAAATAATAGCACAGATTTCAACGCTAATGGGTTATCCGATATGATCACTGCCCCCCGTGAACCGTTACAAGATGCCGCAATACACTCTTTATTACCCTGGGAAATGAAAAGGAGATATCATTCAATTCCTCTGGAAAAAGATATTTTTTCGACCTTACATCAGAAACATCATCTCCCTCTATCTGAATATCCCTTAACCTGCATCCACTAATGCCATATTTCCTAGCGGTTTTAAGCAACGGCACCCTGTCCGGATTTATTCCGAATACATCACAAATAACCCTGTCAATGCTCAGACAGTTTATCCCGGCAAAGAGAAGACCGGCACGTCTTACAGGCCCGCCGCGAGGGCCTTTCTTTTCCATAATATCTATGGCATCAACAATGGTAAAGCATGGACGCACCTGCTCGTAAATGGCAAGAAGCATTAATGAAAATTTTTCGTGACTGGCATGGGCTTTAAAATGTCTCCAAGCCTTAACCTTTCCCGAAACCAGCCCGAAAAGATTTTTAACCGCTCCTGAAAAAAGCATCTGGCTGTGGGCCTTAAACTTTGGGATATTAATTATTTTATCAAAATCTCTGACTGTATCAGTTATTCGTATTTTATCATTAAACGATCTGTTTGCCCTGAAAGATACAACAGGAATATTGTCTCTTTCAAGCAAGGGCAGCAACCCGCAAGCTGCAGCAACCTGATGGACACTTCCGAATGCCGGGCTGTCCCCAACCAACGGCAAACCTCCGGCTGTCTTAACAATATCCGCCACAGCTTTTACAACAAAAGGATGTGTTGTAATCCCTGACCTTGCAGTATCTTTTACCAGCAAATTCGGTTTTAGCAGGATCTTCTCGCCCTTATTTACAAGTGATTCAATCCCGCCAAAATATGAAAATGCTCTTTCGATATTTTTGGTAAGATATAATCTGTCATAGTCAGGACATTTTATTGTTATTACTCTGTTTATGTTATCAGCCTGTATGAGATCTATCGTAATTATTAAGGGTTACACTGCTAACTCAAAGAAATTTTATTCATCAGTCGCAGAAAATACAGAGAAAATTTTAATTTTCTGTTTACCGCTGAGAGGGCAATAAACAGAAAGCTTCAGCCTTCGGACTTCAACCTATCCACCTGAGTAGTTACTATAATGTCTGACAAGATCTATGAAAGCAACCTCAAAATCTTGATATCTCTAATCTTTAATGCTATACAACATTGATTATAAAATAATATGGAGTTTAAAAAATGAAATTATTTGACAGCCACTGCCATCTTGATGACCGTGTATATGACAAAGATGTTGATGATGTAATAAAACGCGCAAATGAAGCTGGTGTTTCTGCAATTATGATAGTTGGAACAAACAAGGATTCTTCTAATAGAGCTGTGGAGCTGGCAGAATCCCATAGTGGTTTGTATGCCTCTGTAGGTATTCATCCACACGATGCAAAAAACTGTTCAGAACAAGTTCTTTTATATCTGATTAAACTTGCCAAAAGCAAAAAAGTTCGGGCATGGGGAGAAATCGGCCTTGACTTTAACCGAATGTATTCTCCAAGAAAAGATCAGGAAAAATGGTTTGTCAGGCAGCTTGAAAGCGCCGACGAATTAGACCTTCCAGTTATTTTTCATGAAAGGGACAGCAATGGCAGACTTCTTGAAATCCTCAAAGAAAAACATGGTAAGGAAAGAAAAGGGGTCATTCACTGTTTCAGCGGGAACAAATCAGAATTATATCAATACATAGAGCTTGGTTTTTATATCGGCATAACCGGAATATTAACAATAAAAGGTCGAGGCGCTGAACTCAGAAAGCTTGCTCCCCTTATTCCGGCAGATCGCATACTTGTCGAGACAGATGCGCCATACCTTACACCGGCACCTGAAAAAAATCGTACCAAACGCAATGAACCGGCATTTGTTAAATCAGTCCTTATTAAACTGGCAGAAACAAGAAAAGAAGATCCGGAATATCTTTCTGATATCATATGGAAAAACACCTGCAAATTATATAACACATAGGCTTGCTCGGTTGTGTAACTGAGGTGTCTGACCCGTGTAGCATGCCGAACCTGATCCAGCAGTTTCGGCTTGACCGTCCTAACCTTTATCATGTATATCTCCTACAAATTGTTGTAGATATTTCTTGGCTTGGGAATGGCTGGATATCTTATTTATGAAACACTATCTAACACCTTCTGAGGTTTCGACACTTGGCAACGAATCCGACTTCCAGTCATTCTGTTATAATGTCAAGACTTTTTATTCGGCAAAATCGCACAATAAAACCCTCAGTAGGGGATTTCATCGTGCAAAATCGCTTTATTTTTCTTTTTCGCAAGCAATAATGCACGAAAACAAATCGGGCTTTTAGGCCCGCTACATCAAAGTTCGGCAGGCTGCTATACATACGATAACGTAAAAAAGGAAATTACAAGACAATGACCAAAACAGACTTAACAATTGAACTTCTTCAGACAGAAGCCAATAAATTTGCTATAGCTGAATCTTCTTACGATGAGCCAAGTTTGTTTGGTGTAACTGACGGCAAGGCGGTTGGGACATACTTAGAACATAAATTTCAAAAATATCTGCATGAAAACTATGTATATATTGAAGGCTCATCCGCTAAAGGCATTGATTTCCCCGAACTCGGGGTTGATCTAAAAGTAACAAGCATTACACAGCCACAGTCATCATGCCCTTTTAAATACGCAAAACAAAAAATATACGGCCTTGGTTACGCATTGCTCGTTTTTGTTTATGAGAAAATTGATAATAATAAACAAAAAACAGGCAGATTAAATATACATCACACTGTTTTTGTCGAGAAACATCGAACGGCGGATTTCCAAACAACTTCAGGGCTGAGAAAAATCATCGAGAACAATGGCAATCAAGATGATATTATAGCTTTCTTTGAAGAGCGTTTACTCCCAGT
>JAUWFS010000188.1:0-6568 GCA_030606805.1 Deltaproteobacteria bacterium | reverse complement strand
CATGATCAATAAATACAGGTTCAGCTCCCACGGACTTGCAAGCACGCACCGGACTGTTAACACCACCAGGAATTACATTAATAGCCCTGTTAAAAAGCTTATTAGAATTTTCGCGATTCATTATTCAGCATCCTTTCCTTTAAAAATTTGCACCATACCCCAGGGCTACGTCATTTAAGCTGATAACCTGCTGACTTAACGAGAATTGTTTACTTATGGGATTTTCTATAAATTCGAAGCACGAAACACGAAATCCGAAACAAATACGAATGACCAAAATCCAAAATTCTAAACGTGCTGAACCCAGCAGATATTGGATAACTGTCTGGAATGTTTTGGTCATTTGATATTCGAAATTAGATATTGTTTTGACCATTTTTATAAGATCAGGCGATATTCGGATTTCGGATTTTGAAGTCCCCAGAAACTCCTAATATTAAAGCTTTAGCACCGACTTTGACGTTTCCCTGCTTCCCGCCCGCCTTGACATGACAAGGTGTATCATTGAAAAGTTCAAAAAACTCCCAACCATTTTAAGCCAAGATTCTTGACTTAGGCATGAAAACTCTTTATGAATTGAACCCATTGTGAAATAGGTGTTTATAGTGGATGTTGCAATTGGTTTTTAATTTTGATTATGGAATAAAATGAAACAGAAAATCAAAAACATGATTTATAATGCGTCTAAGGATGCATATGATAATGGTGATTTGCCATCGTCGGATTTTCCGGAGATTGAGGTTGAAGAGCCTAATGCCGGGCCTCACGGTGATTTTTCAACAAACATTTCAATGGTTATGGCATCAATCCAGAAGATGCCCCCCCGCAAGATTGCAGAGGCCATAATAAAGAATATAAACGACCCGGATGGAATGCTTGACAAAACTGAAATTGCAGGGCCGGGGTTTATTAATTTTTTCTTAAATAAACATTCCTGGCATCCTGTTTTACGTGAAATTCATGAACAGGATGCATTATACGGCGCTTCAGATATTGGTAAAGGGAAGAAAATCCAGGTGGAATTCGTAAGCGCAAATCCTACAGGTCCGCTGCATGTTGGACATGGCAGAGGTGCTGCTGTTGGTGATAGCGTGGCAAACATCCTTTTGTTTTGCGGTTATAATGTTGAAAAAGAATACTATATTAATGACTCCGGTAGGCAGATAAATACACTTGGCCGCTCTGTTTTCCTGCGATATAAAGAACTGTTTGAAGCAGATGTTCAATTTCCTGAAGACTGTTACCAGGGCGACTATGTTCGTGATTTAGCAGGAAAAGCAAGGGACGATAATGGGGATAAACTTTTATCAATGAGCGAAGAGAAAGCTATCTCTTATTGCGCTCGTTTTGCAGCTAAAGATATCCTTTCTGAAATAAAGGAGGACCTGGAATCTTTCGGGGTAGTATTTGACAACTGGTACAGCGAACAGGGACTCTATGATTCCGGAAAAGTTGATAAAATAATAAATGATTTCCGCAAACAAAATATTATATTTGAGGATGATGGGGCGCTATGGTTCAGAACTAAAGATTTTGGAGATGAAAAAAATCGTGTTGTTGTTCGCAGTAACGGCCTGACAACGTATTTTGCTTCTGATATAGCATATCATCAAGATAAGTTTGACAGAGGTTTTGAAAAAGTTATTGATGTGTGGGGAGCTGATCACCACGGATATATTCCCAGGGTGTCGGCTGCAATTGAGGCTTCAGGTCACACCAAAGACAAATTTGATGTTATTCTGATTCAACTTGTCAATCTGCTGCGCGAAGGAGAGCCTGTTGCAATGTCAACAAGGGCCGGCGAGTTTGTTACTCTCAGGGACGTAATCAATGAAGTCGGCAGTGATGCGGCAAGATTTATTTTTTTAACGCGTCATTATGAGAGCGCACTTGATTTTGATCTGGAACTCGCCAAAAAGAAGACAAACGATAATCCTGTGTATTACGTTCAATACGTGCATGCCAGGATATCAAGTATTGTCCGGAAGGCGCAGGAAAGGGGAATAAGTGATATAGTCTGGAATGATGCCGCAATATCCGGACTTGCTGAACCTGAGGAAATACAATTAATTAAGATTATGGCGCGTTACCCCGAAATAGTAAGGTGCAGTGCGGAGTATATGGAACCCCACAGGATCACGTATTATCTGATGAATCTTGCAGCAGCTTTTCATGCCTATTATAATAAACACAGAGTGCTTACAGATGAAACTGAATTGACTCTTGGAAGACTTTATCTTGTACTTGCAATTAAAAAGATAATCCGAAACGGTTTGTCACTGCTTGGCGTGTCCGCACCTGAAAAAATGTGATGAAGAATAAAAAAGATAAAAAAAAACCTTCTCTTCAGTTTGTTCCTAAAGAGCCTTCAGTCTGGATTTTTTTGATTGTTTTTGTTTCCGCATGGATGTTTGTTTTAGGTGTTCTTGTGGGGAGGGATACGGCTCCTGTAAAATTTGATATTGAGAAACTTCAGAAAGAATTGGTTGCTTTAAAAGAAGCGGTTATCAAGAAAGAGCAAAAACTGTTTAAAATTGATTCAGACGGGGTTAAAAATAAAACAGATTTCGGTTTTTACGAGGCGCTTAAAGAAACCAAAAAAGATAAGAATAATGGAGCTGATATATCCAAGAAACAAGAGACAAAACATCTGACTAAAAATAAAACTGTAAAAGTTAAGAAAAAGGTAATTCCCGACAAATCTAAAATAATAAATAAAGACAAGCAAAATAACTTAACAGAAACTGATGAAAAACTTACAATTCAGGTTGCATCTTTAAAGGATTCAAAAGATGCTGATGAAATGGTGGCAAGGCTGAAAAAAAAAGGATACCTTGCTTACAGGATTTCAAGCAATATTCCTGAGAAAGGTATCTGGCACAGAGTAAGGATAGGTTATTTCAAAGATAAGGCTGAGGCTGACGGCACTCTTAATAAGTTAAAAAAGGAAAAATATGGTCCGATCCTTGTGAATCGATAGGGATTTGGAAAGATGGTAGGGGCACGATGCATCGGGTAGGGGCACGATGCATCGTGCCCCTACGAGAGATCGGGAGAAATTAATGAAAATTAATAGAGAAGAAGTTGTTCATGTTGCGAATCTTGCCCGGCTCGATCTGGATGAAGAGTCCATCGGCAAGTTTGCTGGACAAATAGATAATATACTGGAATACATTGATATGCTTAATCGCGTTGAGACCGAAGGTGTGGCCCCGACTTCACATGCGATTTTTCTGACCAATGCTTTTCGTGAAGACAAAGTAAAAGAGCATCTTGACAGAAATAAAGCTCTTGCAAATGCTCCTGAAAAAGAGGATGGGAATTTTGTGGTTCCGAAAGTTATAGGGTAAAAAGGAGCAAAAATACAAATGAATCTTTATGAACTCACCATACATGAAGCCCACAATTTATTAAAAAGCAGAGAAATATCTTCACAGGAACTGACAAAAAGCGTTCTTGATCGAGTTGAGTCTGTTGAACCGCGCGTGGGGGCATATATCACTGTTGCCGGTGAAACAGCAATGACTCAGGCCGAACTTGCCGACAAGGCTATTGCAGAAGGTAATATTACACACCTTACGGGCATACCTTTGGCGATAAAGGACCTTATTTGCACAAAAGATCTTCGTACTACCTGTGCATCAAAGATTCTTGAAAATTTTGTGCCTCCTTATGATGCATTTGTAATAAAAAAGCTGAAAAAAGCGGGCGCAGTAATTGTCGGAAAGGCAAACATGGATGAATTCGCCATGGGTTCATCTACAGAGCACTCAGGCATTAAACTGACAAATAATCCATGGGATTTATCATATATTCCCGGCGGTTCAAGCGGAGGGTCAGCCGCTGCAGTTGCTGCTGATATGTGTTTAGGGTCTCTGGGTTCAGATACAGGTGGATCAATAAGGCAGCCCGCTTCTCACTGCGGAGTGGTTGGCATGAAACCGACATACGGAAGAGTTTCCCGTTTTGGCCTTGTAGCCTTTGCTTCTTCGCTTGACCAGATTGGCCCCTTGACAAAGGATGTTGCGGATTGCGCTGTATTGTTGAAAGCTATTTCCGGTTATGACGCTGGAGACTCCACATCAGTGCCGATGGATGTGCCTGATTATACAACATTTCTTGAAAAAGGATTAAAAGGCTTTAAAATCGGCATTCCAAAGGAATATCATGCTTTGTCCGGCCTGGATGCTGAAGTTTCAGAAGCAGTGAAAAATGCAGTAATGACCATTGAAGGTCTCGGCGCCGAATGTGTGGAAGTCTCTCTTCCGCATACTGAATATGCGGTTGCGGCCTATTATGTTATTGCTCCTTCAGAGGCCAGTTCAAATCTTGCCAGATATGATGGTGTAAAGTATGGTTTAAGAGATAAAGGCAAAAATGATCTTATAGAGATGTACAGAAGCACAAGATCGATGGGGTTCGGTTCCGAGGTCAAGCGTCGTATAATAATAGGAACGTACTGCCTTTCAGCCGGTTATTACGATGCATATTACAGGAAGGCTTCTCAGGTACGCACATTGATTATAGAAGATTTTAAAAGAGCATTTGAATCCTGTGATGTGTTGTTATCTCCTGTGGCACCGACGCCGGCCTTTAAAACAGGGGAAAAAACAGAAGATCCCCTGAAAATGTATCTATCCGACATATTTACTCTTTCGGCAAATCTTGCAGGCATACCCGGAATGTCGGTTCCATGCGGATTTTCAACACAAGGCCTTCCAATAGGCCTGCAGATAATGGGAAAACATTTTAATGAGGAAAAGATGATTAAGGTGGCATATAATTTTGAGCAGGCAACGGATTTTCACAATAAAAAGCCGGAATTATAACATTAAAAGGTAGCTTCTCAATAAATCCGGGCAAATTACATGATACAAGACTCGCCCACTGATAATAAAATGTAAGAATATCTGAAACTCGCATCTATTTTACATTTTATCACCAGCGGACTCGTCTTTTTTATCTTTAGCCGAACTTATTGAGAAGTTACATTAAAAGGATAAAAAACATGAGTGTTCAACCGGAAGGTGAAGAAATAAAAAAGGCGGTTAAGTGGGTTTCTGAGAAGAGGAAGTTTGAGCCGGAAAAAGACTTGAATGAAATTATTGAAAAAGCCTGCATTAAATTTGACCTTTCTCCAAAGGAAGCGGAATTTTTGCGGCGCTTTGTTCTTGATGAAAAGGATTAACAGCTCAGGTATCCAACCGTGTCCAAAATAAAAATACTTCCTGAAATTCTTTCCAATAAGATAGCTGCCGGCGAAGTCGTGGAACGGCCTTGTTCGGTTGTCAAGGAACTCGTAGAAAATTCACTGGACGCAGGCAGCACAAGAGTTATAATCGAGATTGCAAACGGCGGCTTGTCTCTGATGCGGGTTTCTGACAATGGAATTGGAATGAACCGTGATGATGCACTCCTTTCCCTGGAACGTTATGCAACAAGTAAAATCTATAAGGACAAAGATTTATTTTCTATAAATACGCTTGGTTTTAGAGGTGAAGCGCTTCCCAGCATTGCCTCTGTTTCCAAATTTTCTCTTATCACGAGAGATGAAATATCCGAAGCCGGCACAGAGATCTTTGTAGAGGGAGGAACAATAAAAAGGGTCACGGAAATTGGTGCTCCAATGGGCACAATGATGACTGCCAGGCATCTTTTCTTCAATACTCCTGCCAGACGAAAATTCTTAAAAACAGTAAAAACAGAAATGGGGCATATTGTAGAAACCGTTGCAAATATTGCGTTGGGATGGCCTGATGTTCAATTTAAACTATATCACAATGGAAAAACAGTTAAAAACTGGTACTCATCGTCTGACTCGTTTAACAGGGTCCTGGATATTGTCGGAAATGATATGAGAAATGAGCTTTTAAGAATCAAGGTTGAAGACAAATTTGTTTCCGGCGAAGGATGGATTTCATCTTATCGGGTTTCACGAAAAACTTCCAGGGGAATCTATATATATATAAACGGCAGGTTTGTACGGGATACAGGAATACAGCGAGCTCTTTTTGAAGGATATGCCGGGAAATTGATAAAAGGTCAGTTTCCTGTTGCGGTTATTTTTATAAGGGTGCCCTATGACCAGGTGGACGTAAATGTTCACCCAACAAAACACGAAGTTCGTTTAGCACAGCAGAAGCAGGTTCTTAAAGCATTGACAGGGGCTGTATCAGAAGTATTGCATATAGCTGACCGGCCAAAATGGACTGCGAAAAATTTTTCCGGACAAAAGTCTTTTTTTGTTTCAGAGCCTGTTGCCCGGTACAGCAAATCCATCAAAGATATTCCTGATTCTCCTGCTACGCAAAAAAGTCTCTGGGAGGAAAAGCGTTTTAGTGATTTAAGGGTAGTTGGTCAGTTTCATGATACATATATACTATGCGAATCTGATGAAGAGCTGGTGCTTATTGATCAGCATGCAGCGCATGAGCGGGTTCTTTTTGAGCATCTGAAAAAACTTTCTATGAATTCAAAAATAGAAATTCAGACACTTTTAATGCCGGAAACCATTGATATCGGACATAGAGAAGCACACATGCTTGAGAAACTTATTCCGGATCTGAAA
>JAUWFS010000068.1:0-14045 GCA_030606805.1 Deltaproteobacteria bacterium | reverse complement strand
TCCTCATTGTGAGCATAAGCAGCCATATCCCGCATGACATTATCGAACTTAACCGTAACACGTCCTATCTGCCCCTCAAGAGTCTGTGACACGTTTGATATTTGAATTGCTTTAGCGGTGTAAACATTTCCGTTGGGGCCGGTTGGAAATGTAATATTAGTTTTATAAGTAGCAAAGCGGATAGTGGAAGACAAACCAAGTTCAAACAAAAGCACAGGGCGTTTCTGTTGTGCAACCATCTGAGTTATAACACTGGCTGGTATTGCTCTCGGCATTATACTTCCTTAATTGTTTTTCTATGTAATTTATAATGGCATTCTCTACAATAAGTAATGCCATTATCTATAGCAAATCGAAATTCTGGATATTTTGCAAAAGATTTAATATGATGAGCATTTAATTCAATTCTGCCTCTTTTGCCACATTTTTGGCATGTCCAATTATCTCTTGCAAAAACTGATTCTCTCCATAAACGGTATTCGATTGACATCCTTATTCTTTTACCTTCAAAAGTTATACAATCTTTATCTTCTTTCCAACTTGGATGATTTTTACCAAAAACATTTTCACTACGCCAAAGAGCTTGACATTTTTTATTACAAAAATGATTATTATTTGTTTTAATATGATAGCGTATTTTTTCTATTATTTCGCCACAATAAGTACAATTAACTTCAATTTTACCACCTTGCCAGTTAGGGCTTTCTTTTCCATGCTTTACAAATCCCTTGCCTTTTCTTCCTTTGCTTATATTATTTTTATGGGAATCTGAAAGTTTTTTCCCACTCTTTTCTTTAGAAATTTGATTTTTTCTTTCTGGATGATTCAAATAAAATTTTTCTATCCCTTCTTTTATTTTTCTTTTATGCTCTTCAGATAATTTTCTACATTTTCTCATTTTCAAATTTCGACCTCAAAAACAATGCTGCATTTCCAGCGATTTGATATAATAGTCATTTGCAGGCTTCCTTTGACCCATCGACCCGTGATATTAGCTCCTGCACCGATATAAGATGGTACAGATTGCCAACTAAAATTATGATAACTGCCTGATTGATCTTTATAATGAGTAAGCAGAATATCTCTATTTGCATTTGTTAAAGCCTTGAAATTCAGCCGGTATTGTTCAACAGCATTAGCAGAAATTTCATAATACTCTTTTTTCATTGATTCCGATTGAGTCGTTACGGTATTAAATTCCGGTTCAAGCGTGATAACTTCATTCGGAACAAGAGTAAATGCACTGCCTGCGGCCATTATACACCTCCTCTAACTATAGAACGTATAGGCCCGTCGTTTTCATAGTTCTCAATAACAGCCCCTGGGGCAACTTGAGTAGCTACAACACTGGCTATTTGAGCCATAACCTGCCTTTGGGTTTCTAAATCCTGAAATACTGGATTAGTTAAATTGACATTAATAATTGTTTGCTTGCCACCTTCTTTTCTTGCTTTAATCTTTGGGATAACCTGCTCTCCTTCATGCAACATGGCTAACCCTGTCTGGGGAACATAATCTATCCCTGTTTTATAGGATGGAGGTTTTGATGCCGCAATCAATCCAATTTGTACGACTGCTGCTGCCCCTGCAATACCGGCCATAACAAAAGAGAATGGAGGCGGATATGCAGCCATAGCCTGTAAGACAGCTTTATAACCGGCAATACCAGCTTCAACCATTGCAAAAGCTTTATAGACTTTAAAGGCTTCTTTACTTTGTTTACCGCCTGCCTGAGCAATCTGTTGGAAGGTGTTTGCAATCCCGCCTGCAATGTTCTGATATATTGATAATTTAGCTTGCTGTTCAGCTTGAGCAATTTTTATTGATTTATCAGAATATGATCTATTAATTTGATCTTCTTTAAATTTAGCTGCTCTCCATGCCTCAACCTGTCTGTCCAACTGTTCCCGTTCAAGATCAAATCGGCTTTTCCCCATTTCGGCATATTGCATATCAAAATCAAATTGCATATCAAGTTTAGCCTGTTCAGCAGAGATAATAGCTTCTAAATCCTGACCAGAAAAAGCTCTTCTTAACTCAAGAGATTTTTCAAAGTAAGCAAGCTGTCTCTCCCTGGCTTCATCAATCATCTTCGTTTGCATGTCACTGCGATCTTCCCATACCTTATATTCTTCTTCTGTTACAGCAACTGTTTCAGGTACAGCAGGAGGAGCAAGCTCTCTTTTGCCATAAAATCTATCGGGGTCTTCAAGAGCAACATCTAATCGGGTAGGAGCCCCTTTCGCAAGCATCTCCTCCATTTTCTGAGCTTGAGTTTTAACCTCATACTCTGGCATTTTATGATAAATCAAACCAGTACTTGGATCTCTTCTTCCCGCTATTACATCTCCAATCTTCTGAAAAGCATCAACAGCTTCCTCATAACTTTTTACTATATCGCCAAGTCCCATTCCAAGTGTTGCCATGCCGTCATTAATCAAATAAAGGCCAGCTACAATTTTAGCAGGCCCCCACCCGCCAAACAATATCCTGCCAACCAAACCTGCTCCTGCCGCCCCAATCACTCCCTCTGGAAGAGAATTATATATAGAAATAAGATTAGAGATACTATTTGTAATTTTATCAACCGCAGCAAAAACGTCTTGTTTGATTAGTTCATCATTTTTCTGAATCCATGTTGTTGTTTCCTGTATAATATCACGAAGACTCCCCTTATATTCATCATACACACTCAACATTTCGTCTTGAATTGTCGAATTTAAAACTTTAAGGTCATTATCAAGACTATCTCGTATTATTTCCGCAAGGTCTTTTGTAGCCCCTTTATTTTCTATGATTTTCTGCGTCAACTTTTCATACATATCAATATTATTCATTAATATTGCCGCAGTTTTTACTTGTCGAACTCCAAAGGCTTTCCCTATTTTGACAGCATCCCATTCTTCTTCCTTCATCTTTTTCAGAACATCAATCAGTGGAGTCATTGCATCAATGCCTAACATTTTTGCTGCCCGTGCACTTTTCATCAAAACCATATTAAGGCCAGACCCAGCCATTTCTGCCTTGATACCAGAATTGGCAAGAGTGCCAAGAAAGCCTGCTGTCTTTTCAACATTTAACCCGAAAAGCTTAGCGGTAGGAGCAACCATTTTAAATGACTCACCTAACATAAGTACATTTGTATTACTGCTGGAAGAAGTCGTTATAAACGCATCGCTTACCCGATCTAATTCTCTGACCTGCATACCGAAAGCAGTCAAAACATCCGTTGTTATATCTGTTGCTCTTGCTAAGTCTACCTGCCCCGCAGTTGCTAAATCCAGGGTTCCTGGCAATGCTTCAATACTTTGTTTCGCTGTAAATCCTGCAGCAGCTAAATACTTCAAAGCGCTTGCGGATTGGTTAGCTGTCCATTCAGTCGTAGCCCCCATCTCCCGTGCAATATTTGTCAAATCTTTTAATTCTTTTCCTGCCGCTCCAGACCAAGCCTGCACTGTCTTCATAGTAGATTCAAATTCACGGCCTAATGCAAGTATTTTAAGAGATACCACGGCAACAACAGCACCAGCGGCCATCGCAGCTATTCCTATTCTTTTAAAAGCCTGCGATGCACTGTTCTGCATTTTCATAGCGGAATTTTCAACTTTTCTATGTGCAGCATTTAAGTCACCCTGAAGCCGTTTGTCTTCGCCTCGTATCTCAATATATGCTGCCCCCGCTTTAGTAGCCATTATTGTTCTCTTTCCATTTGAATATCTTCATTTCTATCATTAATCATTTCAGCAGAAACCCGCATCACTTGCTCAAAAACTTTTGTTGGATTTTTAATTTTATATCGATCAATCCATTCCCATACAGCTAATTGATTAACACTTATCGCCCCACCCATCGGGGCGATAATCAACTGACTCTGCGTAGCCTGATAAACACGCCAGGCATCCTGGTTGCCAAAAAGAAGTGGGTCCCCTGCTTTAGTTTCAAGGCATGTATCGCAATCTGGAGATCCCAACATCCAATGCTCCTGTTCAATCTTGGTTAATTTCTCTCCTCGTTCGATCTTTCCTTCTATCTGCTTTTGTGTTTTTTTAAAGATTTTTCGGCATACTTCGCAATCAGGTTTTTCCCTTATTCTGATTGCGAATTCAAAGAGTTTTTTTCCAGTACCTGTTCCTTATCTTTCTCATCTTCTGTAAGAATTTCAAGACATTCTGCAATGTACAAGGCAAAATCGGCACTCTCATTCATAAGTTTTATTTTTATTTCCGTTGTTGATGGGAGAAGAATCTTTTTACTGTCAAAAATGTGAATTTCATCTATTATTTCATCCCACATTAATTTATTTCTTAATGAGACATTTGTAATTTGTCTATATTCAATTCGTTGTAGCACTGCCCGTCTATCTATTTTGCCGTTGGGCTTTTTTGGTTGAACAAGTTCCCTTTTTAACACCGTGGTTTGTTCTTCAATTTTTCTATATGTTTCCATACTCAGACTGCGAACACAAACCCATTCTTTTTCCCCTGTTTCCTGTTCTTTACCTTCTTCAGGCAAAGGATATGGAAATTTTGTACTCGGATTCAAATTCTCAATATCTATCGGCATAACTGCCCCCTTTTCATCCCGGAAGGTAAACGTGGCAAGGATGCCGGGGAACATCCCTTTCCCTTCATGAAGGTAGCCACGTAAAAAGTTTTAAACAAAATCCATTTTACCTGAAACTTTCCCAGTAAACGAACACTGCACTAACCCACTCTTGTCTGCGCTAATATCCCATGATGTAATGATAATATGAGATGCCGGCGTTCCTGTTGAATTTGGGCGCCAATACGAAGTATCATCAACATAGAATCTCAAGTCAGTCAATTCAGTATCAAGCTCATTGGCTGTCCTCATGGCCGTTTGTCCAGTGGTATCAGTTTTATCATAATACCCTGCAAAACTGACTTGCCCACCATCTTTCATGCCATACAAAAAAGTCTTCCACTCATCGCCAAATTGCGTGTCTTCAAGCTGGTCAGCAGTAACCCCATTGATTGACCAGGTTCCCATCCCTTCAAACTTTGTAAGTAAATTTGCTACCTTACAATTTTTTCCTTTGTGTGCTCCCATTTTAATCCTCCTTTTCGAACAAAAGTTTTATTTCTCTTTCCCCCGAAAAAGAGTCACCAAGATTCCTTCTTTACTTCGTTACCTTTTTATATAAAACATGATCTGCTTTCCCAAATTCTCTCAACCCCAAATGCCCAATCTCAATACTTGTATCCACGGAAATAGGATATCCCGCTTGCCTTGCTTTCCGACAAAAATTAATGTCCTCTCCAACTGGTTTCTTATGTTCCTCAGTTGAGGGAAGTGATTCAAACCACGGATATTTGATATCCAGAAAAACTTCCATGTTAATGCACATACAAGCCACTCCAGTTGCATCAATTTCAACAAGTTCTCCCGTATACATTTCTTCAAAAGGAATACTCAGATATTTATGGAGTTCTCCTCTCAACATTATCGGATCAAACGGCGGATATCTCCGATGAACCTGTCCTGCAACAATCGGCTTGTCATGAGAAAGAAGTTTAATAATCGTATCGCTCGGATACACTTGGTCTGTGTCAAGTGTAATAAACTTCGTGCAAACTTCATCTAAAGCCTGTTCAACCAAATTGTTTCTAATCTCTTCAATGCATCGCTTTTCAGTCTCTATCTGCGAAGGAAAAAGCGGTTTTAAAAGAACGTAATCTCCAGGTCTTTCTGTAAGTGTTCGACCTAACATCATTGTAAATGACCACCAAAATTCTGTGTACATCAATTGCCCAAAATGCGGTCTTGCAATTGCTATCTTTTCATTCATTTTTCACCCCCGGTGTTTGCCAATTATTTTGTGCTCGTCTCCTAAATAACCATTTATCATGTTCGATATATTCTTTTGAATATACCCGCTCATAATCTTCATCAAATTTCCCACTTCCAAAAGCCGGATGCTCATGTTTTACAACTGCATCCTTCGCCCAAACATATCTCCCCATTTGTTGGCATCTCACAGTTAATTCTCTGTCACACCTGGTGTGCTTATATCCCGTGTGAAAGAATTCTCCATCAAGTAATGGTAAAAGTCTTTTATCTGCCAACCAATGAGTCGCTAATTTATTCCCATTCTGATGTTCATCGTTCAAACCAACCAAACCCCAACCATCCAGAAGCCCTGACATAGCCGTTAAAGCATTTAAAAGGAACCCTGGTTGCGGCACAGTATCATCCCCTAAAAAACAGACCATTTCGCCTTTTGATTTTTCAACAAGACGCTTGACCATTTTAGGGCAACCAATTCTCTTAATATCTTCTTCAGCCTCAATTTCATAATCATAAATACCCGCATTCAAAGTAATTGTAGAGATAAGTTGTTCAATTCTATCTCGCCTAACAACTGGTATAATTATACTAATCACGTTTTCTTAACCTCCCCGTAGACAGAAAATAATCCCTGTCAATATCTTCTTTGTAAAGATTATATCCAGCCATATCCAACAGATCAACCCAAACCCCATCAAACATGCCCCGCCGATGTTCCCGGTGTCGATATTGAAAGTCACCCCACCCATAAAGACCATTTTCTCTTAATGGTTCAGTGATAATCTCCCTTTTAAAAACAACTCCCGACCCACCTACTATTTTTGCATATACAATATTCCCACCATTAAACTTTACAGAGGGCCTTTTATTTGTCATTGATTCCCAATTCTCATACAACGTAGAAAAAAAGTAATGCTTTGCTTGTACTATTTCAACTTTTTCGAGAACGGCACAAAGATCATCAAGCCAGTTTTCAGGAACTAAAGTATCATTATCAACTTTCCCGACATATTCAGCATTTTTTGTCATATCAAAAAAAGCATTCATAGCTCCAGATATTCCGGTATTTTCTTTTTTTAAAACAAGTTCAAACCCAGATAGAGACTTTAAATAATCAACCGTTCCATCTGTTGACCCGTTATCAATTACAATAACATCTTTTGTATTTTCTAAAAGTACCGGAAGTGTTTGTTTTGTATAATCTAAGCGATTAAAAGTAGTATATAAAACCGGAATCATAATGATAAATATTCTCCTGCTATTATTCCAACATTGTTATTCTCTACAATATACTCCCTCATATTTCTGCCAGAATTATATTTTTCAAACTCATTAACTATATCCCTGACTGTCCAGTTATAATTATACCTACGCCCTGAACAATTATTTTTTCTCAGCTCTAAAATGTTGTCTTCCGTAACCATTCCATCGCACCCGAATTGATTAACAATCATTACATTTTTCCCGCAAGATAAAGCTTCATAGCATCCACGTCCTGAACTAATTACTAAATCAGCCCATAATATATTTTCCTTAACATTTGTTTCCCATCCTGATAAAATCTTGAAATCGTATCCACTACAAGCGGAACGGATCATTTTCCGACAATCAATTTTCAAAGCATGGTTATTCAAAAACAATATGCTTTTCAGTTCATCGTTCCCGGGGCTCCCAATAAAATAATCCGTATCAATCGGATTCCGAATTATAACTGATTCAAATCCCTTATCCACAAGATTACTTTGAACTTCCTCTGAAACAGAAACATAAATATCAGCTCCTGAAATAGGTTGTTCTAATTTTGGAATAATTCCATGAGAAGTAAACACCCTCTTATCAATATTCCAGCCGCTTATTTCATGCAGGCAGCTATTATGATTAACAAGGGCCAAATCATAATGCTTTTTAGAATCCGAACTTGCGTTAATCAAAGCATTTATGCCCGCCTTTGAAACATAGACATCAACATCGTATTCTTTTGAGAGCTTATTAAACATAGTCATTGTCCAGGTTTCGGACCCAGCACGATATTGTAACGAATAATTTGTGAGTAATATTTTCATATTATTCTTTAAAATATAATCTTTTAAAATAAGCTTTATCCCCTTGCACTTGTATCAATTCCCAACCATCTTGGCCTCGTGCATTCAGACTTGATACCTCATCAAATATCCCTTGTGTTATTTCAACATCTGTTGATAAAGAGGGGATCATAGCTACCTTATACTCAAAACATCGCTTAGGCGGTTTATTCTCTTTTTCTTGTTCATTAAGCCAAGAATCATAACAAGCATCGCACAAAATCGGTTGTTCATCCTCCTCGGCTTTTTCATATTTGCCCGCACCCATTTCAAATGGGGACTTACATTTTTCACAAATAACGTCAACAATTGTATCATCCATTTTTATTCTCTCCTTGAAAACGGGATTGTAACCGCTAAATGATACCAACCTTCTTCTGCCCCCAAATTCTGAACAGAAGCCTCATCACAATCAACTGTCCCAAATTCAACCAAATCAAATAAAGCAGATAATGTATCCGCATAACCTCTTGCCACTGCACTGCCGGTTTCTTTTGGAGTAAATATTCCAATGTCAATAATGCCATCATATTCTTTTAGAGGAGTTCTCCCAAATTCAAGAGCGTTAACATCCCCTGTCAAAATAGTGCATCTAATCCATGCTGTCCCGGGTATTGGAACATACGGGATATTGTCCCATGCAATCGGAGTTGTTGTCCATCCAGTGTTTAATCTGGATTCAATATCTATCCTCTCTTGAGCATACGACATTACCTACTTCCTTCTTTATTTTTAATCTCAACATCAGTCTTCATAAATATAATGCCCATAAGATTTTCAAACAATCCGAGCTTGCCCTTATTATCAACAATTAATTCCACCCCATCTTTTTTCATAGTAACACAGGCATCTCTTTTGCTCTGCACAATCCACATATCGCCCTGCGGACTTGTTATTGTAGTTTCAACAGCAGCACAACCCACCGCTAATACAAGTAAAATTATGACTCCCCATTTATAATGCACCAATTTGAGAACCTCCATCTTTTCATACTTATTATTTCCATTCCCTTTTCAGTTGCTATGAAAATCCAAGAGAAATTATAATCAATAATCTTGCCTTCTATGCCACGCACTCGGACTTTAACTCCTTGGCCGAGCCGCTTATCAAGACGAAAGGCAATATACGCAGCAATGCCTTCAATATAGCCCCTTATCACCAGCAAGATGACCCCGATTGCTATAAATTTCAGAAGTAACCAGAACAATTGCGGTTCAATTCGATTCACAATATCAATTATTACTTTTTCATTCATATCAGATTTTTAATCTCATCAAGTTTCTTTTGCATTAATATCCCAGTATTTCTAATCCATCCTTTTGGGGCCTGCTTAGATGTCCCATATTCAAGAGGAAGTGCATATTGCAAATTATTATGAAGAAACATTGTCTGCCCTAACTTGTATCCTTTAATCCCTTTCCCACTTCTATTAAAATCAGAAGGAGAAGATTTTGCCCCATATGGAGTTTTACCCCCTGCCATTTCTTTTTCTCCCCCCGCCATCATCCCAACAGAGGTTGACCAATTCGCCTTAAAACGCCCCGTGTCAACCGGGCTTTGCCGAATAAGAGAAGTTAATCCATCTAACGCAACCTTTCGGACAAATGCTTCTGCCTTATGGGTTATTTTTGAAGCAAGTTTTTTTGTGTTAAAATCAATTCTCGCCATTTATGCACTTCTCCTCACTTGGAATATCCACAATGCCCTTGCTGGGTCTTTTTCAAGCCCTTCAACTGTCCACTTCTGACTATCCGAATCAGTAATATAATCTGTAATCTTCGGAGTCGGTGTTAAATTTAGATTTGGGATACTTGCCTTTTGATCTGTACTTAGTATCACGCCTCCCGCATCTGTTATTTCTTTTGCAGTATAATCTTCAAATAAAATAGAAAGATTTTCATAATTAGCGTCTGTTGAAGCATACCCTCCAGAAGCAGGCACATAAACTGTAGTTCCTTTAGAAGAATACGTACAGACTAAAGGGATATTTCCAATAGCCTTAAAAGCCACCTGTGCAACTTTTTGGATTACTCCCGCAAGTCCTCCTGCTGGAGTTCCCGGAATTTCCGGGGCTGCCTCTGTAGAAAACTTGCCTTTACTTGCCTGTTCGAGCCAATCCAAACCGCTTGCCATTATGTCCTCGTCAAGGTATCAATATAACCTTCAGTTGTTTTAGTAATTGTAAAAAGCAGGGTTTCTCCGTCTGTATCGTAAACTTTAAAAGTGCTTCCTTCCCTGTCAATTATCACTATCTGCCCGTTAAGTGATTGATTTATTTCTTTTAGGATCGTCGCTGTTTCCCCTGTAAGATAAAACATCTGAAAAAATACATAGCATCCTGTGACCTTGATTGAGATAACAACCCAATCTGCCCCGGACACCATCGCTGCATCTGGCAAATCAAATCGGTAGCTTCCCGGCATATTTGTCGAGTCCACCTCTTTAAAACCACCATCTGCATGAGTCGAATTGACGGCAGCCAGCGTGATAGCCGGTATGTCAACCCGGAGACCACCCTGCCGCCAGTATGAGGCCGTGACATCGCCAAAGGCTTTTCCGGTTACTTCGGTATTGTCAGTCGTGCTTCTCAAAATAACCGGGATGCTTAAATCCACACTTCCAGCTAATAAACCGCCTTGTAGTTTTTCACTCATGGTTTTGCCTTTATGTTATCGTAAATATCCTGTTTTATTTCCTCATTAATTTACCGCATGTGCATGTTGGACAATGTGGGATATCTTTGCTTCTAATTCCACAAGGATGTATTTTTGTCCACAGTTCAAGGTTTTCAAGTCGATTATCATCTTTTATTCCATTTATATGGTGTATGCTTTCGTATGATTTAAGATATCTTCCAAGATACTTCTCCATAACTAAACGATGTTCTAAAACATATTTTCTGGTATTACCTTGGCATGCAGGGTGATTTGGAGCATGCAGATGGATATATCCTCTTCTTTTAATTCTACCACCTGTCCAGTGGCCGTTATTCTCTCTTTTGAAAAAATTTGGATTTTTGGCATTAAAGGCGTCTCCTGCACATTTTCTTGAACAATATTTTCTGCGTTTCCTTCCGATTGGTATTAAAAAGGCCTCTTTACAAAAATTACATTTTAAAACATCAACCCTTAGTCTATATGGCTTTCCCTTACTAATACTGTACCACCACCATTGTCCGGTATCGTCTTGCTTAAACTTTTTTTCATCACCTGCTTTTTTCATATTATCAACTCGTTTTTAAGTTACGGTGATAATGCCACACATTCTAAGCGATTGTCAAGTGATAGTAAATATTCCGCTTGCATTCCAAGTTATTGTCAGGTCACCAGCTTGCATATCAATAGGCCCATCAAGATCGATCATTGCAATGCAGAGACCTGTAGTTTTGTGATAAATAACAGCGTGGTCGCCATTTTGTGGACTTGCGGCATTTTGCGCCCAGGTTACGGATGCCCCTGTGTCATCAAATGTCATTACTCCACCAGCTTCAACTACCATGTTTGCAAGCGTATCAAGCAATAACCCTCCGGCAGCATATTCCCCAGCGGTTGCGATTGCCGTATAATTGGTTGTTCCACCAGCTACATAAGCTGGCACGGCATCACTCACTATACACACATCGGTAACGATTCCGATCCATATTTCGTCTGCCGGTTCCCACCCACCCTCTATTATTGTTGCCTTTGCCTCTTCAAAAACTGTTAAGTCTCCTCTTGCCATTTTCTTATCTCCTTTTTTAAAAAAGTCCTTGTATTTGATTCAAGCCCAATTGCTCTGATATAAACTTCATACTTCCGGCCTCGATTTCAACGTTCGCCGAATATTCAGCTATAACCAAAGTTTCAAGCATCGCCTGTATATTAATATCGATATTTATGTCTGCTGCAAATGATGAAAGTGTCAGCGTATCAACTGATGCGCTTATATTCGTTTCGGCATTTACAACCGCTTGATATTCTGCAAGCGTTAATATATCGATTCCTGCTAAGATGCTAACTTCAGCATTTATGGTCGCTGCATATTCCGTAAGTACTAATGTATCAACCCCTGCCAAGATACTAATTTCAGCGTTTACTGTTGCTGGATATCCAGTCAAAACAAGTGTATCGGCCCCAGCCTGAATACTATTATCAACCTTGATGGTTGCAGCGGCCTCTGTAATTACAAGCGCATCAGCTTCTGCTGAGATATTTACTTCGGCATTTACTGCTGCTGCATATTCAGTAAGGGAAAGAGTGTCAACTCCCGCCGTAAAACTTACCTCAGCATTTATATTTGCTGCGTATTCAGTAAGTGAAAGAACATCAATATTTGCAATAACTTCAATTGCTTCATCAACATCCACAACTGCTTGATATTCTGTAAGTGAAAGGGTATCAACTTCCGCCAAGATGTTTACTTCAGCATTTATATTTGCCGCATATTCAGTAAGTACTAATGCGTCAACCCCTGTTGACACATTCACATTTAGGTTTACGTCAGCGGCATTTTCGGTTAAAACTAAAGCATCTATCCCAGCGCTTATACTAATTTCAGCGTTTATATTTGCAACGTTTTCGGTAATGACAAGTGCATCAATATCAGCCTGAATATTATTATCAACCTTGATGGTTGCAGCATTTTCGGTTAAAACTAAAGCATCAGTTCCTGCCAAAATACTAATTTCAGCGTTTACCGTTGTAGCATATTCTGTAAGCGTGAGGGTGTCGATATCTGCAATAACCTCAATTGCTTCATCAACATCCACAACCGCTGCATATTCGGTAAGTACCAATGTGTCAATTCCGGCCGCTATGCTTACATCAATATTAACATCAGCCGTATATTCAGTAATTGCTAAAGCATCTATTCCAGCCGTAAAACTTACCTCGGCATTTACTCCCGTTGCATATTCCGTAAGCGTGAGGACATCAACACCGGCTGAGATGTTTACCCCGGCTTCCAACGTCAAACTATTAAACAAAATATCAACAGTAGGTGTCTCATCAGTAAAAGCATAGTCTATTTCAAGCCTACCCGAACCTCCGCCTCTGTTTGTTCCGCCTGAATCTCTGTCTACTGCATAAGCCCATTTTGCTTTTACAATACGGTAAATGCCTGTTTCAAGGGTAACATCCCCTTGCCATGAACTTCCACCGGTTACTTTTTCGTAAACAATATCATTTGAAGCAATACCCTCATAAAAAACATAGATGTCAGTTCCCTCGGCTACTATTGATGGATGTTGGCCCTGATCGCTGCCAGTAGTACTTGCTACCCAAGTACCCCAACCAACTCCATAGGTATGTTTTCTTATATAAACAAGGTTATCAGCCTGGCGTCGATAAGCTACATAATGATTGCCTGAAGAATCAACACAAATTGAAGTTGAAGGATCACTGAAGTTAAGATCAGTATCTATATCTTGGAGGGTGAAAGATTCAGCATCATTTTGGTTTCCTATTGCCGTACCAACATCATAATCGGTCTCATTTGAATAAGAAATTACGGGTTTATTATCTTTATCAATAGAAATATCAGAGTATTTACAATTTTTAGCATTGCCAGTTCCTTCTACTTCATAATAGACCCCAGCATTCCAATTAGCATCTACATTATTTATATATGATATTTCATAATTCGTATTCCCACCAGTTTTTGCATAATGACAAAAAGCAATATGAGGTTTATTATTTGAATCTATTGCTATTGCAGTCTGTAAATTTGTAATTGCCGTTGGGTCTTCTTCTAAATCAGCAATTACTTGAGCATCATTTAAGAAAACATCAGAAGCAAACTGAACATATCTTAATTGAGAAGCTTTTCCTTCATCAGTACAATAAGAGATATGAATGACATCATTTACATCTACACAGACTGAACAAGAACCCCAGACAGTCCCCGTCGGCCCATTACCGACATCGGGCTCAGAAAACGAAGCAGGAGTTGTGGCATTCCCTTTCCAGACTTGTATCTGTTCATCGGTGATGTTCTCGACTATAACATAAGGAATCCCATTAGAGAGTCTAACAACCGCTCTGGCGCCCTGTTTTATAGTGTGAGTATCATTGTCTCCTGAAGTTACATTTATTGCCGCCATTAGACTTTTACAAACTCCTGTATATTGTTTTCTCGCGGAGTAAGGATAGTTCCATTGTCCCAATCATAAGCTAACCA
>JAUWFS010000224.1:0-4965 GCA_030606805.1 Deltaproteobacteria bacterium | reverse complement strand
TTGAAAACTCAAAAGTAATTTGTTAACAACCAGAGGTGACGGGCACTTAAATTTAAAACGGCTGACTGTTTGAGCGTATTAGTGAGCATTAAGAAAAAAGAGGTGCTTTTGTATATTCTTGTTAAAAGGATAAACTCAAGTCATAAAGCTCGATTTTTCTGAGTGATATTAATACTCTTTTTTCTTTAGGCTCACTTATGCGCGAGTTTCAGACGTTCTTAAATTTAATTGTCCGTTACCTCAGGTTAAACTCATAATTGAGTTTTCAAATTTCTGCTTATACATTCCCACGCTGGAGCATGGGAACGAGAAATTAGTTCACTTCACTTATGTCCGCACCGAAGGTGCTTGACAAGCTGTGTAACTGCCTGAACTGCTTCCTTTAAGTCCGCTGCAATAGTAAAATTCAGGCCTGATTCAGAAAGGATTCTGCGGCCTTCTTCAACATTTGTTCCTTCCATGCGAACTACCACAGGGATTTTTATCCTCGCCTTGTCAGCAGCCTGTACAACCCCTTTTGCCAGCAGATCACAGCGAAGAATTCCGCCAAAAATGTTTATCAGAATCGCTTTAACATTTTTATCACTAAGTATAATCCGGAATCCGTTTTCCACCGTTTCCGCATTAGCAGTGCCGCCTACATCTAAAAAATTTGCGGGTTCAGCGCCATAAAGTTTAATTAAATCCATGGTTGCCATTGCCAGTCCTGCGCCATTAACCATATTTCCGACATTTCCGTTCAGTTTAATGTAATTGAGATTGAATTTGGATGCCTCAACTTCAAGGGGGTCTTCTTCATCAAGATCTCTGTATTCGAGTATGTCCTTGTGGCGAAACAGGGCATTATCATCAAAGTTGATTTTCGCATCAAGCGCCACGATATTTTCATCTGCTGTTATTGCAAGGGGATTTATTTCTACCAAAGTGCAGTCATAATCAACAAAAAACCTGTAAAGATTTATTAATGTCAAAGTAAACTGCCTAATCAAAGAGGGCGGGAGTTCCAGGCCAAAGGCGGCCTGACGGCAGTGAAATGGCTGGATGCCTAAAAGGGGATTGATTTCGATTTTAACGATTTTTTCAGGCTGCTTTGCAGCGACTTCTTCAATATCCATTCCACCGGCTTTGCTTGCAATTATAACTATCTTTGCGGTTGCTCTGTCCGGAATGATGCTAAGATAAAGCTCTTTTTCAATTTTCAGGCTCTTTTCAACCAGCACTTTTTTTACTATCTTACCTTCGGGGCCAGTCTGGTGAGTGATTAAGAGCATGCCTAAAATTCTTTTTACTATGCTCTCAACTTCTTCCATTGTTTTTGCAAGCTTTATGCCTTCTCCTTTGCCCCGTCCTCCTGCATGAATCTGTCCTTTAATGACAATTGGGAAGTCGCCTATTTTGCAGGCGATTTTTTTGGCTTCATCAGGGGTAAGGGCAATGCCTCCATCAGGAATGGGAATCTTGTATTTTTTGAATAATTCTTTTGCCTGATATTCGTGAATTTTCATAAAACATTGCTCAATTTAGGTAATAATACAAAGGACGTCATTTCTGGCGACCGAATCACCGCCGGCAAAATTGATGGATTTTATTGTTCCGCCTGCAGGAGACGGCAGGGCGTTTTCCATTTTCATGGCTTCAAGAATTACAACTGTCTCTCCAGTATTCACGGAATCGCCCACCTGCTTTTTGTAACTTACAATTATGCCTGGCATCGGAGCTTTAAGCGGCGTTCCTTTGGTATCGCTTTCTGCCTTTTTGGATGCTGTAGTTGTAGATTTTGCAGGTACTGCCGGCTGCTCTACAGGTGCAGCAGGAACCTGTGGTTGTGGAGCTGCGGGTAAAACCTGGGGCGATGGAGCAACTGTTACAGGGGGTTGCGGTATCTGGCTTTGCGCCTGCTGAATATAGCTTACTATTGGTGGACCTCCTACTTCTTCCACTCCAACTTCAAAGTATTCATCATCTACAAATACATTAAATTTTCTTAAGTTATTGCCTTTTGACGGAGCCGCTTTTTCTTTCTTTTCAACAAGCTTTCCTGCTCTGGCCTTTTTAATAAGTTCCTGTTCAGCCTTGACATCTTCCATAGTCCTCGGCCTTACTTTCTCCGGTGGTTCTTCCTTGCCATATTTCCATTTAAGAAATCTTTTTCCGGTAACAGGGTAAAGCGCATAAATAAGAACATCTTCCAGGTCTGCTGCCAGACCCTTTACATCTTCTTTGGCTTTATCAAGTTCGGGTTCTATAACCTTTGCAGGCTTGCAGGTAATAGGCTTTTCTCCCCTTGGATAGTCTTTTAAAGCTTTTTTCTGCATTTTGGGGTTAATTGGTACGGGTGTTTTTCCATAAAGACCATAGCATAAGTCTTTTACTTGTGCTGTTATCATTTTGTAACGCTCTTTTTCATCATCAAACAGGACATTGTTAATTGCCTGTGTGGCAACAATCTGGCTCATGGGAGTAACAAGGGGAACCTGTCCAAGATCTTCTCTGACTTTAGGGAGCTCCGCATACACTTTATCCAACTTGTCGAGAGCATCCATTTCTCTTAACTGGTTTACCAGATTAGAGAGCATGCCTCCCGGAATTTGATGTACAAGAACATTTGTATCAATAATTGAAACTTTGGTATCATCCAGTAAATATCGGTATTTGGGGAGAATTTCCTTTTCAAGGACTTCATTAATGGACGATAGAAGTTTGATATCAAAGCCGGTATCTCTGTTTGTTCCCATAAGCGTCATAACAAGAGGCCCGAGTGCGGGATGTGAGCTGCGGAATCCATAAGGAGACATGCAAGTGCCAAGTATATCCACACCAGCTTCTACCGCTTTTAAATGAGTCATAGAGGACATACCTGAAGTAAAATGGCTGTGAAGATGAATAGGAACAGATACAGCTTCTTTAAGCGCTTTAACAAGGACATAAGCATCATAAGGAGCCATCAAGCCGGCCATATCCTTGATACAGATACTATTTGCCTCCATTGCTTCAAGCTCTTTTGCCTTTTTTACGTAATATTCGAGGTTATAGACCTCTCCGCCCATCCGTTTTTCTGTTAGTGAATAGCAGATACAGCCCTGAAAATGTTTTCCGCATTCCTTGATAACAGGGAAAACTGTTTCAAAATTCCGGTAATCATTTAATGCGTCAAATGTCCTGAATATATCAATACCGTTATGTGCGGCTCTTTCAACAAAGGCTTTGGCAACATCATCTGCATAATTTCTGTATCCAACTAAATTCTGCCCTCTAAGAAGCATGGAAAAGCGGGTTTTTTTGATATATCTTTTTAAAGTTCTTATCCTTTCCCAGGGGTCTTCGTTTAAAAATCTGTGCATGGCATCAAATGTTGCCCCGCCCCAGGTTTCAAGAGCCCAGAACCCTACTTCGTCCATCATTTCGGCAATAGGGATCATGTCTTCGGTTCGTCCCCTGGTAGCGAATAATGACTGCTGGCCGTCGCGAAAGGTCAGATCCTGTATCTTAAGAGGATTTTCCGCTTTTGGCCTCTCTCCGCTGAAATCCATTTTTGTAATTTTTACTTGATTATGATCGCTCATATTTAAAGAACTCCTATTGATATTGGTTGAGTTAGAAAATAGTTGAGTGGTTGAGGACTTGACTACTCGACTACTTCATGAATTTGTAACCGTTCACAGTTCACTGTTTTTTCAACCGTGAACCGATAACTGTAAACCGTGAACGGCTACATAAATTTTGATCCATGAAAGGCTTTCATCTGCATAAGGTTGCGCATCTGCATTTGTGCCTGTCTGCCACTCAGGCCCCACAGCCTGAGTTTAACTGAAGGGGCGTGAGCGGTTGCCGGACATGGCTGCGTATATATTTCTTCCTCTTGTTGTATATATTTTAATACTGCCGATGTTGCGGCTACTAATTTCTTATTATTTTCATCCACATTTAATCTCCATGATCAATAGTAGGGGCACGGCGCGCCGTGCCCCTACATAGGAATATTACCATGTTTTTTAGGGGGTCTGAACTCCTTTTTGCTGCACATAATTTCCAGAGCCTCGATCAGGCGGGGCCTTGTTTCGCTCGGGACAATAACAGCGTCAATATAGCCCCTGCTTGCCGCACAATAAGGATTTGAAAAAAGTTCTTCGTATTCTTCTACTTTTTCTTTTCGCTTTGCAACAGGATCATCACTCCCTTTAATTTCTTTTCTATGTATTATATTGGCGGCACCTTCTGCTCCCATTACCGCAATTTGTGCACTTGGCCAGGCAAAAGCCATGTCTGCCCCCAGATGTTTGGATGACATCGCAATGTAGGCGCCACCGTAGGCTTTTCTGGTGATTAGAAGTATTTTCGGCACGGTTGCCTCTGAATAGCACCAGAGGAGCTTTGCGCCGTGACGAATAATTCCTCCCCATTCCTGCCGGCTTCCAGGCATATAGCCCGGCACATCAGCGATTGTAAGAATAGGAATATTAAAAGAATCGCAGAAGCGTATAAAACGTGTGGCTTTGTCAGATGCATTAATCTCCAGGCATCCGGCAAGAACCATGGGCTGATTTGCGATGATACCTATACTTTTTCCATTAAGTCTGGCAAAACATACGATTATATTGGAAGCAAAGAACTCATGAGGCTCAAAAAATTCTCCCTTGTCAACAATTGAACGTATCACATCTTTCATGTCATAAGACTGGTTTGGGTTGTCCGGAATAATTGTGTCAAGCGTTGGATCTATTCTATTGGGATCATCCTCGGGATTAATCTCGGGCGGATCTTCCATATTATTTGAAGGCAGATATGACAGAAGTCTTTTTATCCGGTTTACAGCATCTTCATCGCTTTCACAGGCAAAGTGAGCCACACCGCTTTTTTCATTGTGCGTCATGGCTCCTCCGAGGTCTTCAAAGGAAATTTGTTCTCCTGTTACAGCCTTGATAACTTCCGGGCCGGTAATAAACATGTAGCTGCTTTTTTTAACCA
>JAUWFS010000041.1:0-17940 GCA_030606805.1 Deltaproteobacteria bacterium | reverse complement strand
CTTCAGGCCACCTTTGCCCGATCTCAAATCACAAAAATATCAAAATAGCCCGCTATTCCATCAACTTTTGTGATCTGAGATCGAACAAATCTGACCCAAATCTATGCGCCTACTTGTGGAAGTTAATTCGTCCACGTTCCTAATCAGAAATTGATTTCATTGAAAATTGTAGAATTATATGCAATGAACTAGTTAACAAGGTCTGAAGTATGGATGAATTAATAACAATTCCGAATTATTATATTGTTGAAAAGTTGGGTGAGGGCCCACAGTCCGTCGCTTATAAAGGTTTTCATAAAAAAAACCCTCATCGGCCATTAGTTATTAAGATTCTGAAAGCGGCATCCATATCTGAAGATCAAAAAAGACATTTTCGGCAGAAGATCGAGCATCTTAAGGTTTTAAACGATATCCGTCTTATCACGCCTTTATCCTTTGAGGTGAGAAAAAACGTCCAGTTTTTTACCAAAGACTATTTCCAGGGGATAACTCTTGACCAGTGGTCCAGGAAACAAAAAAAAATTAACTTAAATGATTTTTTCACCATAGCCTGCGGGATAGCGGAAGCTCTCAATAAGGCTCATGAGGCAGGTATTATTCACGGCGGCATCAAGCCGCATAATATATTAATTCAGCCGGAGTCTCTTGATATCCGGTTAATTGATTTTATAACCTCTATTGATGTAAGCGATATAAGTCATTTCATTTATGACCGCGCTTTTGTGGAGGATACTCTTGCCTATACTTCTCCCGAACAGACCGGCAGAATTAACCATAGAGTTGATTTTCCCAGCGACCTTTATTCGCTTGGGATTGTCTCCTATGAATTGCTGACCGGACGACTTCCTTTTTTTTCTACCGATCCACTCGAATTAATCCATTCCCACCTTGCGGAAGAGGCATTGCTCGTTCACGAATTAAATCCCGCTATTCCTTCTGCGATAGGTAAAATCATAGCCAAACAAATGCTCAAACAGCCTGAGAAACGTTACCAGGGCGCCACCGGGTTTCTGGCCGATCTCATGCGGTGCCGGGATGAATATGCGGCAAGAGGCGCGATCAGCGAATTTCCTTTAGGAATTTATGATCGTACCCATCGAGTTGCCTTTGTTTCAAAGATGGTGGGACGCGATATAGAAACTGAAATTATACTTGAGGAATATAATAAAGCACCACAAGGTTTTTTCAACTCTCTATTCATATCAGGGCTTCCAGGCATTGGTAAAACCCGATTGATTCAAGCGCTTCAGAAACCTATCGTGGAACATAGGGGCTATTTTACATCAGGAAAGTTCGATGTTTATCAAAAGAATATTCCGTATAGCTCTATTATCCATGCTCTAAGAAATTTGGTGAGGACCTTTTTGACGGAAAGTAACGAAAGGGTTGTTTTATGGAAGCAAAAAATTATCAAAGCAGTTGGAAACAATGGCGCGGTGGTCATTGATGTGATACCGGAACTGGAGATCCTGATAGGCCCACAACCGGAAGTTAAACCTCTTCCTCCTGTGGAATCAGGAAACCGTTTCCATGATGTCTTTGGCCGTTTTTTGACTTGCCTGGCCGCAGAAGAACATCCGCTTGTGCTTTTTATTGATGATCTTCAGTGGTGTGATATTGCTTCCTTTGATTTTCTTGCCAATATATTTGACAACTATAAGGAACATCAATACCTATTTTTAATAGGAGCTTATCGGCATAATGAGGTTGATTCAAGCCATCCCCTGACTAAGTTATTGCAAAGCCTCAAAAAAGACACCAGACCCATGAAAGAAGTCAGGCTGGAACCACTTAAACCCGAGTACTGCCATGATATGGTCTCCTATATCCTTGGTTTGCCCCTTTCACAGGTCAAGGTTTTAGCCGGTTTTATAGCCGAACTGACAGAAGGTAATCCTCTGTTTGTGAGCGAGATGCTGTCCTATTTATATAACGAAGATTTGCTCATTTTAAATGAAAATATGCAATGGCAATGGGATATGGATAAGATAGCTCGTTCTGACATGCCGGCCACAGTAGTATCGCTTTTTACCACGAAGATAAAAAAACTATCCGATGATACTTTTGAGCTGCTCGAATACTGCGCCTGCATGGGAAACCGTTTCATACCTGATGAAATTGCTTTGACAAGAGAAATTACGTTGCTTAAAACATTTGAAAAGTTAAAGCCGGCTTTAAGCCAGGGACTTTTAATAGAAAGCAAAGATCAATTGCAATTTGTTCATGACCGGGTACAGGAGGCAACTCTAACGCTGATAAAACCCGAAAGGAAGCGGCAGATACATTGGCAGATCGGAGAGCATCTCCTTTCCGCTGTGCCCAAAGGATCTGATCCGGAAAAACTGGATAACCTGTTTACCATTGTTGCTCACCTGCACTTAGGAAAAGAAAGTATCTTAGACAGAAATGTTGCCTACCGATTATCTGATATCAGCTATTATGCGGGCAACAAGGCCTTGGGTTCGCTGGCAACAGAAGCAGCCAAGGAGTATTTTCGGCAAAGTCTTGAGGTCTTGCCGGGTAACTGCTGGGAGGTACAATATGATAAGACATTTAAGATATACCGGAAACTGGCAAAAACCGAGCTGATGTGCGGAAAATATGAAAACTCGGAAAAACTACTCAATCAATTGCTTGAACGTGCCAAAACTGATTTGGACAAGGCCGAAGCACTGGCCGAACAGACAACTTCACTTTCATCTATAGGCAATTTTATAAAAGCAATTGAAACTGCTAACCGCGGGTTGGCATTTTTCGGAAAATCAATCCCGGATGATCCTGAGGTAGCGGAACAAAAACGTGAGCAATTGATGAATGAGATCGACTCTCAATATGCTGTTAACATTTGGGACGCTATTCTTGATATGCCGTTTACTAAGGAAAGGAAGAGTAAGATTGAATTGGCGTTTTACAGTGAACTTATCCCGGATTTATACATGTCAGGTCTGGTGCCACAGCTTTATCTTTCGGCAGTGCAGTCAACCCGGCACTGCCTGGAAGGCGGCATGGATGAATCAGTGATCTACTCTTTTTCCATGATGGGGCTTTATCTAGGGGAGCAAGAAAAATTTGATCAAGTCTTTCGATATGAAGATCTGGCTCTTAATTTGTGTGAAAAATACCCAAACACCTTTGGGGCCACCAGGGGGATGAACGGAGTTGCCTGGGTTACTATGCATACGCGGTATCATCCCGAAGAATTGGCTAAACATTGTCTGAAAGCGATCCAGTGCGGGAAGAACTGCGGTGATTTGTATAATGCGGGGCTTTCCTATGGCCCCTTGATGTGGGGCCTTCAGGTGCAGGGAGCTAACCTGGCTGCAATCGAGGAATATGCCAAGGAATGTTTACAGTTTTCTCAAAAGTACCATTTATCCTTTTCCGTTGCTCTGGCCGAGGCCATGCAGGCGGGGTGGATTGCGCCGATGAAAAAAAATTATACGCCCGTCCCTATGGAGGAGAAGATTAGAAAATGGGAGAAGGAAAATCATATTGCCGCTGCAGGGAGCTATTATGTGCACATGGCTTTGACCCACTATTATTTCGGAGAGTATGAAAAGGCTGAAGAGTATTTATTTAAAGTCAGAAAGTATCTGAGAGGGCTTACCGACCATCTACTGAAGCGACAGTGGCATGTCTTTCAGGTACTGAATGCCCTCAGGCTGTATGCAAGGGGAAAAGTTTACAAAAGCAAAGAAAAATTATTATCTTATATTCAACCGCTTATCAAAAAGGTTGAAACCTGGGCTCAATACGGGCCAATGCTTAAACCTTATCTTGCTTTTATCCATGCAGAATTAGAAAGAGTTACCGGCGATTTCAGAAAAGCCAGAAGTCTATATTTTGATGCTATAGCTGTTGCGCATGAACACCGATTTACTCTGCTGGAAGCTCACCTTAATGAATGCAGAGCCGAGCTTCTCAAGAACGCCGGCACAGGTACAGAGAGAGTTTACTTTGCCGAAGCAATCCGTCTGTATAAAAGTTGCCATGCTGAACGTAAAGAAATCTTTCTCATGGAGAAATACCCGGAGTATTTAGAGGAAGAAGCTTCTACATACATGCCGGAAGAAGTTGAGCCGGTTAGCTATACCCTTCCAAGTCTGGATGTTGACTACCTGATGAAATCCTCTCTTGCTATTTCAGCAGAGATCGACCCGGATGTCCTGTTGAAAAGAATTATGAATGTTGTTCTGGAGGCCTCGGGAGCCCAGCACGGGTATCTTTTGGTTGAAGAGGGCGAGAGTTTTATCGTTTGTGCTGAAAGTCACATCACTGAAAAAGGTGTGGTCCGAACCGTCAAATATGATTTTGAAGATGCAGTAGATATTTGTAAGGCGATCATCCGTTATGTGCATCGAACTAAAGAGATGCTGACTCTGAACAATGCTTCGGAAGAAGGTGAATTTAAGGACAATCCCGAGGTTCAGACCATGCGGCTTCGCTCTGTGCTTTGTCTTCCCCTGATCAAACAGTCCAGTATAATCGGAATTTTATATCTCGAAAATCGTTTGTCTGATGCGGTTTTTACCTCGGAAAAGGCAAGGATGACCGAACTCCTGGCCTCACAAGCAGCCATTTCTCTGGAAAACGCACGGCTATTAGATCAGATGAAAAAGACAGAAGAGCAAATTAAGGAATCCCTTAGCGAGAAAGAGGTACTCCTTAGGGAAATTCATCATCGGGTTAAAAACAATTTGCAGATTATTTCCAGTCTGTTCAGTCTTCAAACCGCAGATATCAGGGACGAACATGACATGGAGATATTCAAGGAAAGCCAAAGTAGTGTGAGGTCAATGGCGCTAATACATGAAAGACTGTATCAATCAAAGGATCTGGCAAAGATTGACTTTGCTGAATACACCCCAAAGCTTGTGAGTCATTTGCTGAGTTTATATGCGATACATGCGGAGACCATTACTTTGGACATAAGTGTTGTTGATGTTTTTCTGAGTATTGATATCGCCGTACCTTGCGGTTTGATTATAAATGAGCTTGTTTCAAATTGTTTGAAACACGCTTTCCCGGAGAGTACTAAAGGCAAAATACGTGTCGAACTTCGTATGACAGAGGATTTGCCCGTTCAAAACAAACGATCAAGTAAAATGGTTACATTAATTGTCAGTGATAATGGTGTCGGCTTCCAAAAAAAAATGGATTTTTGCAGCACAGAAACATTGGGTTTGGAATTAGTAACTACTTTAGTAAAACAGCTTAATGGTACCATTGAGCTTGATAGAAGTCGTGGAACAGAGTTTAAGATTACCTTCCCCTCATTGAGATTAAAAAGGTAAAGCAAAGGAGCCAGGGAGATGTCGAATTCACGAATTTTGATTGTTGAAGATGAAGGCATTATAGCCAAGGATATACAAAGTACGTTAAACCGTTCAGGATATTCCGTTGTTGGTATCGCCTCTTCCGGTGAGGAAGCCATTAAAAAAGCAATGGAAATACATCCGGATTTAGTGCTGATGGATATCGTGCTTAAAGGGGCTATGGACGGTGTTGAAGCGGCTGAGCACATTCGTGATCATTTCGATATTCCAGTAGTCTATCTCACCGCTTATTCTGATGATACAACATTACAGCGTGCAAAAATAACTGAGCCATTTGGCTATATACTCAAACCTTTTCAGGAGAAAGAATTATATACGACCATTGAGATGGCCATTTACAAGCATACGACGCAAAGGAAATTAAAGGAAAGCGAACAATGGCTTGCCACCACACTCAAAAGTATAGGCGATGCCGTGATTGCCACCAATGTCAATAAATTAATAACATTTATGAATCCGGTAGCCGAGGCTTTGACGGGCTGGAAACAGGAAGAAGCTATAGGCAAACCTCTAAAAGATGTTTTCAAAGTTATAAATGAAAAAACCGGTAAACAGGCTGATGATCCTGTTGCAATGGTACTCAGGGAAGGTGTTATTGTCGGGCTGTCAAACCATGCGGTGTTGATAGCCAAAGACGGAACGAAAAGACCTGTTGATGACAGCGGTGCGCCTATCAGAGATGATAAGGGTAAAATTATTGGTGTAGTTCTGGTCTTCCGCGATATAACCGAGCGAAAGATAGCGGTGGAGCAACTTAGAGTATCTGAAGAAAGACACAGAAGCGTAGTGGATAACATCAATGTCGGCATAGCTCTGATAAGCCGAAATATGGAAATATTGGCTTTGAATAATCAGATGAAAAAGTGGTATCCGGATATTGATATCTCACAAAAACCGATTTGCTATAAGTCTTTTAATAAACCATTCATAAACGACGCATGTCTTAATTGCCCGGTATGTATAACTTTGAATGATGGAGAAGTTCATGAATCGGTATTAGACAGGATAGCGGATAATAAAGTGAGAAATTACAGAGTTATTTCCTCTCCACTTAAAGATAAAAAAGGCAAAATTATAGCAGCCATAGAGATGATTGAAGACATTACCGATCAGAAGAAAGCACAGGAGGCTTTACAAAGGAGCGAATTGAAATACCGTGAGCTTGTGCAGAATGCGAACAGCATTATTTTACGAATGGACCCTCAGGGTAATGTCACATTTTTCAACGAATTTGCCCAACAATTTTTCGGTTACACTGAAGAGGAGATACTCGGCAAGAATGTTGTCGGCAACATAGTGCCAAAAACTGATAGTGAACTGCGAAATCTTGAAGCAATGATCCGGGACATCGGGCTTAATCCTGAAAAACATGCTAGTAATGAGAATGAAAACATGCGGAAAGATGGTGGAAGGATATGGGTTGCATGGACAAATAAGGCTATTTATGACAAGGATGGAAACATAGTAGAAATACTTTGCGTTGGTAATGATGTTACTGAGCGCAAGCTTCTTGAAAGGCAACTGCTTCAGGCCCTGAAGATGGAATCCATCGGGACTCTGGCCGGAGGCGTTGCCCACGACTTCAACAACCTGCTCATGGGGATACTTGGCAATGCATCCTTAATTCTGATGAATACCGATCCGGCAGATCCAAATTGCAACAGGCTGAAAAGCATAGAAAAACAGGTCGAAAGCGGCTCTAAGCTAACTTCGCAGCTTTTAGGGTATGCGAGGAAGGGAAAATATGAACTAAAGCACATTAATCTGAACCAGTTGGTGAAAGATACTTCTGAGCTTTTCAGTAGAACCAGAAAGGATATTTCGATTTATTTGGAGCTATCGCCTGATCTTTTTGTAGCTGAAGCAGATAAAGGTCAGATCGAACAGGTTTTGTGGAACCTGTATGTTAATGCGGCGGACGCTATGCCTGGTGGAGGCGATTTTATTTTGAAAACCTTTAATACAGACCACAAGAATATGAAGGGCAGGCTATATGTCCCCAAGGCTGGCAGGTATGTTGTGCTGGCTGTTACCGACACCGGGGTGGGCATGGACAAAAAGATCCAGCAACGAATATTTGATCCGTTTTTTACTACCAAAGATATGGGGCGAGGAACAGGGCTTGGCCTGGCCTCAGCCTATGGCATCGTAAAGGGCCACGATGGATACATTGATGTAGAATCCAGGAAGGGTGAGGGTGCCACCTTCAGCATTTATTTGCCTGCATCAGAAAAAAAGATTGAAAAAGCCGCCGAGATTACAGAAAAGTTGTTAAAGGGAACCGAAACTGTTCTTTTGGTAGATGATGAAGAGATTATCTTAGATGTAGGGCGGGATTTACTGAAAGTAATGGGCTGCAGAGTAATCACGGCCAGAGATGGACGTGAGGCAATTGAGATGTATCAGAAGAATCAGGATGACATAGACATTGTCATTTTAGACATGACCATGCCTAATATAAGTGGTAGCGATACCTATGACCGTATGAAGGAGATCAAGCCGGATATAAAGGTACTTCTTTCAAGCGGCTACAGCATAGACGGTCAGGCGACTGATATATTAGACCGTGGCTGCAACGGATTTATTCAGAAGCCGTTCACTATAAATAAGCTGTCCGCAGCAATAAGACAAATTCTTGACAAGAAATTGATTTTTTGGCATTGACAAATGAAATTAAAGGGCTATTTTTATGCTTGAATTTTTAATTCGGATAATTTTGTTGAGTTTAACTAGTACCCGAACGAAAATTAGCAGTTTTTGTTCAGGTACTAACTACGCATAATTTAGGGAGGATATGATGTTTGAAGTTACAGAAGCAGCTTCAGTAAAAGTAGCTGACTATTTTAAAGGCAGAAATGTTGCACCTATTCGGATTTTTTTGAATGAGGGCGGTTGAGGAGGTCCTTCTTTATCAATGGCTCTGGATGAGTCCAAAGATACAGACAACATATATACCGTAGACGAGTTTCAGTATGTTGTTAACAAGGATTTCATGGAGAAGGTTAAACCTATAAAGGTTGATTTTACGACATTTGGATTTAAAGTTTCATCGGGAGTTGATTTTAGCGCAGGGTGCTCAAGCTGCAACACACCAGGAACCTGCTGTTCCTGAAATACATCTGAATAAAAAAAGGGCGATATTATTTTTTTAATATCGTCCTTTTTAGATCACTTTTACCTTCGCAATTAAGCTTTTTGTTGCTTCCACATTGTCACATCGCACAGCTTTTCTTCTACAGGTACTATAGACTTTCAGACAATTCATTTCACAAGGCTATAAGGAAAAATCCGAGTAAGTCGTGCTGATGTGTACGTCGTCGAGGATTTTGACTGATAACGCAGTGAAATTATTTATCTGAAAGTCTATGGTTATAATAATCTAAAATGGCTTCACATAATCCTGGTATAGTAAAAGAATTTGCAACGATGTGAACGTCAAATCCAAGATTTTTTGCAGTATCAGCGGTTATGGGGCCAATGCAGGCAATGGTTATATCTTTCATCTGAGTCTCAAAAACATTGTCAGGTAAAATAGCTTTGAAGTTTTTTACAGTTGAAGAACTTGTAAATGTTATAAGATCTATTGTGTTTTCTTTAAGTCGTTTCAATAATAAATCGGCAGAATCCGGAACTTCTTTGGTATAATATGATGTTATCTCATCAACGATAGCCCCCATCTTTGTCAGCTCAACAGGAAGGATTGGCCTTGCATCTTTTGCGCGCGGAAGGAGTATTTTTTTCCCATTTACATCTTTATTGCCGAATGCCTCAATAATTGACTCAGCTCTGTAATTTTTGGGTACAATATCGCTTTTTAATCCAAAACTTAAAAGCCTTCTTTCTGTTGCGGGTCCTATTACCGCTGTATTTAATTTGCCTAATACGCGCGCATCTTTACTTTTTGAAAAAAGTCGCTCGAAAAAGTAATTTACACCATTGACACTGGTAAAAACCAGCCAGTCATAGGAAGAAATATTTTCAATTGCCGCATCAAGGAGCTTCCAGTCATCAGGCGGGACCACTTTTATTGTAGGACATTCCAAACACTCTGCCCCAAAATCTGAGAGCAGTTTAACCAGGTCACTAGCCTGTTCCCGTGCCCGGGTTACTACAATTCTTTTTCCCATCAATGGACGATTCTCAAACCAGTTCATTGTTTTTCTCAACTTAACAACATTTCCAACAACAATAATAGCCGGCGGTTTAAGACCGATACTTTTTACACGTTCATTTATATTTTCAAGGGTTCCTGTAACAGAGAACTGTCTGGGCGTTGTTCCCCATCGAACAAGGGCAACAGGTGTATCAGAAGGCATACCATAATTAATAAGCTGACTTGTAATTTTCGGCAGGTTTTTAACTCCCATAAGAAAAACAATTGTTCCAACACCTTTTGCCAATGCCGACCAGTCGATATTAGACTCCTTTTTGGTTGGGTCCTCGTGGCCGGTTACAAATGCAACTGTAGCCGTAAATTTTCTGTGAGTCAGAGGAATTCCGGCATATGCAGGAGCCGCTATTGCAGAAGTAACGCCGGGAACGACTTCAAAAGGAATGCCTTCTTCTATTAAAACTTCCGCTTCTTCTGCTCCACGTCCAAAAATAAAGGGATCACCGCCCTTTAATCGTGTTACAATAAAACCCTTGTTAGCCTTTTCGGCAATAAGAGAATTAATTTCATCCTGGGGCAGAGTATGATCTCCGCCTTTTTTTCCGACATAGATTATTTCAGCATTCTTTGAAGCGTAATTTAAAAGAACCGGTGAGGCGAGATAATCATATATTAGAACATCAGCTTGTTTAATACATTCCAGTCCTTTTACTGTAATCAATCCTGGATCGCCAGGACCCGCACCAACCAGATAGACTTTACCTTTCATAGTTTTCATTTGTTCCCGCTTTTGTAACAATTTTTCAAAGGGCTAAAGTGTCACTTGTTTTTATGTTTTCCAGTATTTTTTTGGCGCCCATAGAAATAAGACTATCAGCAAGTTTAACACCAATACTTTCGGATTGCTCAACAGCACCTGACAAGGTTTTCTTTAAAATGGTTTTTCCATCAATATCAGCAACAAGTCCGCTCAGAGTAAATATATTCTTTTCAATTTTACCATAGGCGGCTATAGGAACTTGACATCCTCCCTCCAGACAGTTTGAAAAGGCCCGTTCACCAATAACGGCAGACCTTGTTTTTTGATGATCCAAAGCAGTAACTATTGGTTCTATTTCTGCATCGTTTTTTCTGATTTCAATACATAAAGCTCCCTGACCGACAGCCGGCAGCATTATGTTTTCATCAAGATATTCGGTTATTCTGCTTTCATAATTAAGGCGCTTAACTCCGGCAGCAGCCAGGATTGTTGCGTCCATATTTTCTGTTTCGAGCTTTTTAAGGCGGGTGTCAAGATTGCCCCTTAAAGGCAAAATAACGATATCAGGCCGTGCATGTTGTAGTTGGGCGGAGCGGCGAAGACTGCTGGTGCCGATTCTGCTGCCGCTTGTCAGTTCAGAAAAGAGAAGACCATTTTTAGAAATAAGAACATCATTAGGCGTTTCGCGCTTTGGCACCGCACCTATACACAGGCCCTGTGGTATTTCTGCGGGCATGTCTTTCATGCTGTGAACAGCAAGATCTATTCGCCCATCTAAAAGAGCCTCCTCAATTTCCTTTACAAAAAGTCCCTTGCCGCCGACCATGGCAAGGGGTACGTCCAGAATTTTGTCTCCTTTTGTCTTTATAATAAAGAGATCGACGGAAAGAGAAGAGTTTATAGATATTAGAGCGGATTTTACCCAGTTTGCCTGCCAGAGAGCCAGCTTGCTCCCTCTTGTTCCTATTTTAATGTTTTTCATTAAAGACCACAGCTCGAACAACTTGTTGCCGAGCATCCGCTGCATGATGAATCTGAAGCGGACGTTTTGGCGGTTTCACCTCCGCTTCCTTTGCTGACAAAGCCGCATGCAGATAAAACTCTGCCTACTTTCTTATTTTTGCATGCAGGGCAAATCGGCTCTTCTTTTCCAAAGACGAGGTACTCAAAATTTTTATTACAGTTATTACAATGATATTCATAAATAGGCATACTCATTTCTCCTAACTATCAAATCGAAAATTTTTAGCAGTTAGCTTTTAGCAATTAGCCTTTAGCTTAAAAAATCAAACAGATAACACATTCAGCTAATAGCTTTTTCACAAAACACATTAAGCATTAATGTTTTAAAATCAAGCAGATATTTTTTCAATCACACCAGTTGCATAGGTTTTTAAGCGGCATAAGTCTATAGATTTAAATGATTGTGACCTTCCGAGGTATATCCTGAAAATTATTGAGGAAACAGAATTCTTTCAACAAGTTCGCAAAGAATATGAGCCAAAGTTATATGTGCCTCTTGAATTCTTGCAGTTGTGCCGGATTCAACTGAAAATACCAGATCAGCGCATTCAGCCAGTTTCCCGCCGTTTCCCGTCATTCCTATTGTTAAAAGTTCCATGTTTTTTGCTGTATTTATTGCTTTAATTATATTTTTCGAATTGCCGCTGGTACTGATACCGATAGCAATATCGTCCTTTTTGCCTATAGCCATTACCTGCTTGGCAAATATTTCATCAAAATGATAGTCATTGCCGATGCTTGTTATTATTGATGTGTCGGTTGTCAGGGCAATGGCAGGGAGAGGAGGGCGTTCAATTTGAAAACGGTTTACAAATTCCGCTGCAATATGCTGGGCATCTGCCGCGCTTCCACCATTGCCGAAAATAAGAATTTTGTGGCCCGAGGCAATGTTCATGGCTATCATGTCAGCGCTTTTTATAATAAGATCTATATTGTTTTTAATAAACCTGTCTTTAACATCTATGCTTTGTTGCAGTATGTTCAGGACAATGTCTTTCATGATGAGCTGCCCGGCAAATTATTTAATTTGTTAATAAATTCAGTCGAGTCACAGCCTAAATCGTTTGCTTTTTGAAACTCTTTCATGGCATCTTCATATTGATTTTGTTTAAAATAAAGCCTTCCAAGCCTATGCCTGAACAGGCCGTTATCAGGAGAAATTTCGACACTTTGTAGGCAGAATATCATTGCAATTTCGGCGTTTTCGTTTTTTATATCAAAAAGATATCCGAGAGCTGAAAGAGAATCAGCATCATTGGGGTTAAGTTTTATGGCTTTTTTATAAGACGCCATTGCTTCATCAATTTTGTTGATTGCTTTATTGCAATCGCCGAGACAACGAAAAGCGGCTCCTGATTCAGCCTTTAAACCAACCGCTTTTTCTGTATGTTTCTTGCCTTTTTCCGGTTTGCCTGACTCAAGATAAATTTTCCCGAGTTGAAATTCCACCTCAAATACATCTTTTCCGAGGGCTTCAGCTTCAAGGAAGAGTTCCAGCGCTTTGTCTTTGTTATCCATTAACAGATTTACCAATCCTGAGTTGTATAGAGCCATGACTTCGCTGGAGTCAAGCCAGGTAGCTGTTTCAAATTCTTCTTTTGCTTTTTCAAAAGAACCCAAAACACCGTAACAGACTCCCAGACTGTTATGAATATTCGCATTTAAAGGATCAAGCAGAAGCCCTGTTTTGAACTCATTTATTGCGCCATTAATGTCTCCTTTCTGATACAATTTATCACCGCTGATATTTAAACTCACAGCATCAAAGGCAACAGCGCTGTTTTGGCCAAAAAATGCAGCATGATCAAGTGCTTTCAGTGCATTATCCACTAGTTGGTGCTTATTAAAATTGGTTGTCGGATAAAATGCCATGCCTATGCTAACCGTTTCATTAAGAAGTTCTTCAACATCTTTTTGTACTTTATGGGCAAGCTCCATGCAGGAATCGTCATTTTTTTCAAAACAAAACCAGCCAAGCATATCATAGCCTATCTGACCCCACAGGCCCTTCTCATTCTTACAAATTGAGTCAATAATTTTTGCAAGTTTTACAAGCATCTTCGGTGCATTCTCTTTGCCGGATTTTTCGTTACTATTAAATATATTGTCAATACGGACAACCATAGCGCCGAATTTTAATGAAGAATTAAGCCTGGCAAGAGCATGGTCTATAAATTCTTTGCCTGTAAGCATACCGGGAAATTCATCTGAAAGACCAGTCTGGCTTGCAGAAAATTTAGCGTCATATTTAATACCGCTTTTAATATCAGGGATTTTAGAATCTGTTTTATGTAATAGAAATTGTCTGGCGGAATCCCTGTCAATATATAATTTTTGCTGACTTCCTGTCATTATAAAGCCTTTCCAGGCATTTTGCTTAAAGCGTTTTCAACAATCGAAAGCTCATCGTTATTTATGGTTCTGAGATCCATTATAAAATAGTCTTCTTCTATTCTTCCTATTATAGGGGGTGTGTTTTCCCGCATGTGTTTTTCAACAGCATTAACGGACATTCCATTGATTTTGATGCCCACACATATGCTTGGCAGCTCTAAAAGAGGTAGCGATCCACCACCGGCACGAGAAGAAAGCTTAAATAACTTAATAAACATATTTGAGTTTTCTATTTTTTTCAACATGCTTAAAAGCGCTTTTCCTTTTTTTTCGATATATTCAAGTGGAAGGGTTAACATTCGGAGGGTTGGGATATTTTCAATAGCTTTTTCCGGATCTCTGTACAGACGAAGGGTGCTCTCAAGAGCCGCAAGAGTCAGCTTGTCTATTCGCATCGCACGGGTAAGAGGATTTTGTTTTATTTGATCAATGATATTTTTTTTACCCACTATTATTCCAGCCTGCGGGCCGCCAAGAAGCTTATCTCCGCTGAATGTTACAATATCCGCTCCTGCTGATACGGATTCCTGGACAGTGGGTTCTTTTAACAGACCATATTTTGAAAAGTCTATAAAAGTTCCGCTGCCCAGATCTTCCATTACTGGAATCCTGTATTTTTTTCCAAGTTCAACCAGCTCCTTTAGAGAGACATCGGCAGTAAAACCAACTACACTATAATTACTTTTATGCACCTTTAATAAAAGACAGGTATCACTTTCAACAGCTCTTTCATAATCTCTAAGATGGGTACGATTTGTTGTTCCAACCTCCTTTAAAATCCCACCACTTTTTGCCATTACATCAGGAATTCTAAATGATCCACCGATTTCAACAAGCTCCCCCCTTGACACTATAACCTTTTTTTCTTTGGCTATTGTTTCTAAACAAAGCAGTACGGCAGCGGCATTGTTGTTTACGACCATTGCGGCTTCAGCACCGCTGATTTCACATAATATATCCTCGACCGCACTATATCGTGAACCGCGGATACCTTTTGACAGATCAAATTCAAGGTTGGAATACCTGCCGGCTATTTCCGAAAGATTTTCAACAGCATCAGCCGGAAGCAATGATCTCCCCAAATTTGTGTGAACTATAATACCGGTTGCATTAATAGTACGCTTAAGATTCAGTTGCATGATATCTTTTACGATGTTTTTAATCTTTTCAAGTATTAAGCTTAAATCCGGACTTTCATCAATTATCTCTTTGCCTCCATTAATGATATCTGTACGAAGGTCTTCAACAACAGAACGCGCTGAACGGACAAGAACGGATTTTGGAATATTTGCAAAGAAAGGTTCATCCTTTGCATTTTCGAGAATAAAGTCAATGCCTGGAAGTCGTTGCAAAAGATCCTGTTGTTTTTTGCTTAACCTCATTATTTACCTGTAAAAAATTAGTCTAAGAAGATATTATATTAAATTTAGGCATCCTTCATTCACCAGTTTACACTTTTTTCGAAAAAGCGTGTATTATCGAATTGAATGCTGATGTCGAAACTGGAAATTTGAAATTAGGTAACGCATCTACATCTTTGTATTTTTTCCAATTTCCAATTTCTATTTTCAAATTTTACTGCCAAAATACAAGATCAACAAAGTGTAAATTACTTTTGACTTGTCGTGAAGGATGCCCAAATTTTAAATATATCATTATAAAGTTAATAAGTTCAATATATTTCTTTTAATTCACACCCCTAATTCTCCTGACCACAGCGCTTCCAGCCGGATCATGATCCGGCTCAAAAGCTTTTGATTTTACACATGCGAGCGGTTTTTAGAAAATTGTTGAATTGATTTGAGTCTTATTGATAATGACTCAATAGATTTGTCTCTAAAACCCGATACTTTACAATGCTCGATAAAACCATTAATCTGTTTCTCAAGCATAGGGAAACCTCCTTTCGCTCAGGGGTTTGTGCTAAAAATCGGTTTCCTTTGAAAAGAAAAGTAAAAAAAGCAAGAAATAGCTTTTTGAAGCTTCCATACAAACAAAAAAATATAACGAATAAGGAGTGAATAGCGTAATATCTTATTCACTATTTTATTCAAGAATTTGATACTACTCTTGCACCCAATGCGCTAAGACGAACAGAAAGATGAGAGCCCTAAGCATAGAATGAAGACTTGGTCCAAGGGAGCTTATGGATTTATCTAATGAGATATAGCGATATTGAAAATGTCAACCTGGGGCATCGTCAGATTTCGTTTGGTTTTGAAAACAACCTGTCGCAAGAACAAAATGCTGTGATGGAATGTCTGGCAGATCAGATAAAACAGCACGGGCATGTTGTTTTGAGTGAATTTGTTCCGCATGTGAAAGAAACTCATGGTCTATCAGAGTTTAAAATTTTGCAGTATATTTTCTGGATAGCTCAGGATTTTAAAATTCAGTTCAGAATAAACAACAAAAATCTTGAGCTGTTTAAAGTTAAAAGCCTTTTGCTTAACTCTATTGAGTTTAGTGAGCAATTATTGATTATTGCTGCGGAAACTGTTGATGATTCAGTATTTCAGGGCGCAAAGAACCTATATCTGAAGATAACGGAAGAAGAAAATATTGACGACTGCGATCAGTATAAACTGGGGTGTTTTCTGGCAAAGAAAATCAGAAGTTGGCAACACAGCTTTCAATCATACAAGCCTTCCGCCCAAAAGAAGTATTTCCCGGGAGAGAAAGAAATTGACAGGTGGCTGTGTTTTATTGAAGACATTTCAACTAAACAGAATTCTTTTTCTCTGATCAGCGCTTTCTACGATAACTGTGCGCAAATCCTTAACTTGTATGCGCAAGAAAAGAGACTGACCGAATTTTATACCAAACATCATGATTTCTGGACAACCCTGATTAAATCTGTTGAAGAGTTCAGCGAGAATGAGCATGAATTAAATAAGAATAATGAAGCTTGCGCAGATTTTGACAGATTGAAACAGATTTTGTCATCACCTGCTCCGTATGATATGATTTTAGAAGCTTATGAATTGCTTGAAAAGGTCAGGGTGTTCAATGATATGATTGTTAAGGAAAAGACAGATCAATGCCGCATTGATGCATTGTTTGAACTCGATCAGATGATTGAAAAAATGACGGGTCTCCTTGATACTCATAACGCAGGCATGGATTTGCGAAACAAGGCGCTCTATTCTTTAAGGCAAATAAAAACACGTGTCGAAAAGGCAGAGGGTATTAATGCGGTCAATCTTTGCTTAAACGATGCTGAATACATATTTGATGTTCTTCCGGAAAATGGTCAAGCCCATTTCACCACAATTTCTCCAACATCAAGGAACGGGGCCGCAATAATGTTTTTTATAGATAAGCCATACGTCTCTGATTTTTTCAAAATGACTGTCAGAGATAATGCCATCCCTGTGGTCGGTACAGATATAGCAAAAAAGTTAGGTCTTTATAGTGGGACAAAAGTAATTAGTGAAGATAGAGCTATTGAAATAGCTCGAGAGTCAGATAATCTTATAGTCTATACTACATCTGAAAATTCAATAGGTTGGATAACGAAACATTTAGCTTTCATCAATCTTCCTGAAAAAATAGCGCTATTTAAAGACAAGTTGAAATTTCGAGAACTGATAAAATCTATCTTTCCAAATTTCTACTTCAAAAAGGTTCGCGTGGAAGATTTGAAAAAGGTTCAGTTTAATGAAATGCCGCTACCATTTATCATTAAACCAACGGTTGGCTTTATGAGCATGGGGGTTTATAAGGTTTCAAATTTAGAGGAGTGGACTAACACAATTGATTCAATAATTGCAGAAATAGATCAAATTAAGGATTTATACCCCGCTGAAGTGTTGGACACCAGTTCATTTATTATTGAACAATGTATTAATGGAGAGGAATTTGCTGTTGATGCATATTATAATTCGATTGGTGAACCAGTTATTCTAAACATACTGAAACATACTTTTTCTTCAGATACCGATGTTAGTGACAGAGTTTACATTTCATCCAAAGAGATTATCGAAAGTAATCTTGAAGAATTTACAGATTTTGTAGGAAAAATTGGCAATTTGGCTGGAGTAAAAAACTTTCCAGTACATATTGAGCTTAGACGAGACAACGATGGTGCTTTATTGCCTATCGAAGTAAATCCGATGCGGTTTGGTGGTTGGTGTACTACCGCAGATATATCCTTCTTGGCCTATGGATTTAACCCTTACTTATATTATTACTCACAAAAAAAACCAAATTGGTCTGAGGTTCTCAAAGGAAAAGAAGGAAAACTCTTTAGTATTATCGTGTTGGACAATTCGACCGGCATAGACGTAGATGAGATTACATCATTTAATTATGAA
>JAUWFS010000216.1:0-5345 GCA_030606805.1 Deltaproteobacteria bacterium | reverse complement strand
GGCATCAAAAGGACTATGTTCCGGCCAGCCTTTATAACCATCACCAGCCAGCACCTTGACCTGCTCATACCCCTCTGTGGTCAGAGCTTTACGGGCATGATTTGCCAGTTCGGGTATGATCTCAATGCTGTAAACCTCCGCGCCCAACTCGGCAAGGATGGCGGCTTGATACCCTGACCCGGTGCCAATTTCAAGCACCTTTTCTCCGGTCTGAATATTCAGTTTTTCTGTCATATAAGCGACAATATAGGGTTGCGAGATCGTCTGATCATAACCGATTGGACAGGGGTGGTCCCCATAAGGTGGAGCAACACCGAGATATTCTTCAGGGATGAATTTGTGACGCCAGACAGTATTCATAGCTTTTAGCGCCTGCTCATCCTCAATACCGTACACGCGCAGTTGCTGTACCATTGCGGCGCGTTTTTCCGCCCAATCGTAGTTTCCCTTTTTATCAGTCATCTGATTTTCCGAACACGAAGCTAAAAGCAGCCCGCTTAGCAACAACACAAAACCAAGGTACACCAGAGCTCTTTTCATAATACCTCCCTTAGTTTGCAAAAAATGTGAAAGTTTAGTAAATGTGACCCATGAAATTCTGTTTCATTATAAACCCAAAAGCAACTCTTCATTCTTGACAACGCGGCATCATATTGTGCGGATATCATGCGTTGCCTTGCTTACATCTACTCCAAGTAGTAAAAGTCTACTTTGATGAATATTCTTTACGCTTCTTCTGATTTCTGCCATATTTTTTTTAATGTTATGAGCAATTAAACACAAAATTTGGCCTGATGCTGAAGCAGAACTGGGTAGCGGAGAAAAAAGCGATGGATGAAAATTATTATTCTTTAGATGTAAAAGAAGTTTTAAAGTCATTAAAAACTTCTGAAAAAGGCTTAACTAAAAAAGAAGCTGGACAAAGATTAGATAAATATGGAATTAATATTGAAACAAGCGGATTTCTAATCGGTTCGGTAATTATTTCAGTATTAATGTAGCTTGCTGTACTTTATACACCATTGAATGTTGCTTTTAAAATAGTTCCTATTGGATTATTTGATTGGATTAAAATACTCTTAGTATCCTGCACATTATACATAATATTAGAATCAAGAAAAATGTTTATGAATTATCGGGAAACAAAGTCCTGACCGGTCCAAGACAGGTGTGAAAGACTATTTTCGCTCAGAAGTGGCTTGTGAAGCTGCCGGGGTAAAACGGGACAGAGGAAACCATGTGATGACTGGAAATGCATGAACAACCTCACCGTTGATAACGGTTTTTAATATCATACGAGATAAAACAGGCTGAAATATGAAAGTTGCACTTGTATGTAAAAAATATTCTTTGCAAGAGGGTGGTCTTGAAAGATATACATATTTTTTAAGCCGCGAATTGGTTCGAGCGGGCCACGATGTCCATGTCTTTGCCAATATCTGGCAGGAAGAACCAGGTGTCATTATTCATCGTGTACCGGTGATTCGCCTATCTTCTCCTGCCAAGAATCTCTCCTTTGCCTTTTTTACAAACCGGGCTCTATCGAAAATAAAATTCGACATAATTCACAGCATGGAAAGAATTTTTTATCAGGACATATTCAGGGTTTCAGATGGCATTAATCCTGTCCAGATGCAGCAAAAATATCCCCACCCTGTTATTCGCTTTATTAAAAAAATTGGTCCCAGACGGATAGCGCTGAGTTATTTGGAACACAGAATATTTGTGGATAAAGGGTGTAAAATCGTCATGACTAATTCCGAGCTTGTCAAAAGAAATATTATTAAGCATTACAGGGTGGATCCTGAAAACATAGTTGTAATTTACAATGGGGTAGATACATCAAGATTTAATCCCAAGGTAAAAGAGAAGTTCAGAAGTTCTTTAAGGGAAAAGTACGGCATAAAAAAAGAAGAATTAGTCCTTATTTTTGTATCAAATGATTTTAAGCTAAAAAGGCTTGATTTGGTTCTAGAAGCCATGTCTTTTTTGAAAAATAATAAAATCAGGCTTTTTGTCATAGGAGCAGATAACCATAGAACATACCGGAGATGGGCTGATAACCATAGTCTGGGCGAACAGATTTTATTCCTTGGACCCAAAAGTAATATAGAAAAATATTATGCCGGCAGTGATATATTTGTTTTACCTACGCTTTATGATGCCTTCGCAAATGTCTGCCTGGAAGCGATGGCCTGTGGCTTGCCTGTAATTACTACCGATTCCAATGGGGCAGCAGATCTTATCAGTGATAATGAAAATGGTTATATACTTAAAACAAAAAAGGCAGATGAATTGGCTGCCAGAATAAAAGCCCTTGAGCCGCTGTCGAACAGGACAAGGATGGGAGATAATGCGGCCGCAAAGGCAGCATGTTTTACAATGGAAAAACATGTAACAAAAGTACTGAAGCTTTACAAAAGAGTCAGCACTAAAGGCCAGGTATGAAGGACTTTTCTTCGCAGATTAAATGCATAAAAAAAGATCATCTGATATTTAATAAAGATTATCTGAAAGTATTGGATGATGTGCATTTTGATTCTTTTGAGTCTGTCTGGAAATACCAGGGCGGCGAAACCATAAAAAAAATAAAAGCAAGGTCTGTAATACGTTTTGAAATTCAAACCAATAGCGACAAAAAATATTTTTATTTAAAACGTCACAATACTGAATTTGTGGGGATAAAAAGAATTCTTGCTTTATTTTCTCCAAAACCGGTTTTGTCTGAAGGCAAAAGAGAATTTGAAAATATATGCGATTTCCGTAAAGGCGGGCTTGGAACGGTTGCACCTGTTATCGCCGGGGAAAGATTTGTAAAGTTTTGCTGGGTACAATCTTTTCTCATAACAGAAGATTTTTCTCCCTTTATTTCTCTTGAGTATATGCTAAGAGACAATCCTGAATTTTTTATGGGGGAAAACGCTATTGGCAGAAAAAGAAATTTGATTAACAGGATCGGTATTTTTGCCGGAAGGATGCATGAGAAGGGTTTCAATCACCGTGATTTTAATGCCACCCATATACTGCTTTATTATAAAGACAAATCCGATGCTCCTAATATAACTCTTTTTGACCTTCAGAGAGTGGACAGGAGCTCGGTTCTTCAGTTTAGATGGATAATAAAGAGCCTTTCAGAGCTTAACTACACCTTACCTGAAAGCCTCTTTGATGAAGAAGATAGAATTTTCCTTTTATTGTCTTACAAAGGTAAAAAGAAACTTAATTTATGGGGCTGGTTACAATGGCTATGGATAAAGAGAAAAACAGCTCGCATTAAGAAACACACTGAAAAGATGATGGCCGGAAGAAAAGAAAGAAGACAAAGGGGATTGATTGAAAGATAAGCAAATCCTGTTTATATCAAAAGGGGAGAACTCGGCATCCACTCGTTATAGAGCGCTTTCCTATTTTGAACCCTTGAGAGCTAACGGCTGGGAGCCATTGCACATAACAGCTCACGGTCTTCTCCCTCGCATTAAACTGCTTGGCATAGCTAAACAGGCAGAAGTCGTAGTTATTCTTCGGAAGACCTTCAGCTTGTCATTTCTGCGTCTGCTAAGTCTGTGCTCTAAAAATCTTGTATTCGACCTTGATGACGCAGTTTTTTGCAGGAGTGACGGAGAGCCTTCGAAATCCCGTCAAATGAGCTTTGAGAAAGTAACAAGTATTTGCGAGCAGGTCTGGGCGGGAAATCTTTATCTTGCTGACAGAGCAAGACAATATAATGAAGCGGTAAAGATTTTGCCTACTTCTCTGGATTACCGCAAGTACCTGCTTGAGGTGGAGAAAAACCCGAAGCATTTTGACCTTGTGTGGATTGGCAGCCGTTCTACACAAAAATATCTTAAGGAAAGCCTTCCTTTACTTGAATCTTTATCAGAGATTATACCCAACCTGCGTTTGAAAATCGTGGCTGATTTTGATCTGCCGACTAAACGGCTGAAAACTGTCGCTGTGCCCTGGAGTGACGAAGTGGAGGCAGAGGCGCTGGCATCAGCTCATGTCGGCATTGCGCCTATGTCCGATAATTCCTGGACAAAAGGCAAATGCGGGCTTAAAGTTTTGCAATATATGTCTGCCGGTTTGCCTGTTATTTCGTCGCCGGCAGGAGTTAATCGTGAAATCGTTCAGCATGGCAAAACCGGCTTTTTTGCTGAAAATCCAGATGACTGGCGGAAATCAATAGATAAACTATTCCGTGATCCTGTCCTTAGAAATAACATGGGAAAAGCAGGTCAAAAACGCGTTATTGAGTGTTTTTCTGTTGATGAGACCTTTAGAAAAATGTCTGAGTCTTTAAATTCTCTGGTGTAAAAGGACAATTAGATTGAATGAAGTAGAACCAAGTATTCCTGATACCGCGGTTGTTGTATCGACCTGGGTCGGCAATCCTGCTGATTGTATTTGCAGCCTTGTTGATTCCTTAAAACGATATAATGCCGGAGCCCCACATGATCTTTACCTTTGCGCCAATGGCGAATCCTATCAAGCGCCACCGAATGTTTTAAACAGTTTTACAAAGATTTTTGTTCGTGAAGATACCGGTTTTAATCTTGGAGCCTGGGACTATGCGTGGCGGCTTCTTCCGCAATATGAAAATTACCTTTTTATGCAGGATGACTGCTATATAAAAAAAAATAACTGGCTCCAGGATTTTATTCAATGTTTCTATTCAATAGATCATTGCGGCCTGGCAGGCGAGTATTTAAACAGGAGCTGGGACATGCCATGGACGAAACTAACCGGTGCTGACGGCAAGCATAAGGTTTCCGATAAAAAGAGAGAACGGGCTGGATTCTATATTGAAACCTTGCGGAAATGGGGAATACCAAAGGGCGAAACAGCCAGCCATCTGACTTCTGTTGTTCATTTTACTTCGCGTAAAGTTTTGGAAGAAGTTGACGGATATATTATTGTTGATGATTACCATGAGGCCATTGCTGCTGAGATTGCTTTTTCAAAAAAGATTCAGAACAAAGGATATGAAACTGTCCAGATCGGCAAGAAGCGTCACAGCAGAATAGGGCATCGTCAATGGATGTCTGACGGGTTTTTTCCAAGGCTGGCAAACAGTATAAAAAAAAGAACAATGAGCTATATCAGATAAAATAATTTCTTCCCGGAACCACCAGGGATTCTGTTGTTGTAAAAGCTGGAAGGTTATTTCTATGTTTAATCACGGCCCGGAAGATTGGGCATTCTCGTCTGAAGTTGGTAGAGGACGGTCATTCGGCTTATGCTTCTTACGTCGAGATAATAAACCTGCGATTTTAGGGTGTTAGGATGCCGGGTTATCTTAAAATCCTGCTGATTATTCTCCTCCTGTTATATATCATCAGTCCCTT
>JAUWFS010000149.1:0-8624 GCA_030606805.1 Deltaproteobacteria bacterium | reverse complement strand
CATTCTTGTGGCGGAAGACAACCTCACCAATCAGGAGATTGCATTGGCGATATTAGAAGGAGCAGGGATTGTTGTCGAAATTGCCAATAATGGAAAAAAGGCGGTCGAGGCTTTACAGAGAAGTCGTTTCGATGCTGTGCTCATGGACATCCAGATGACTGAAATGGATGGATATGAGGCAACAAGAATAATTCGGAAAGACCCTAAGTTTAAATCCCTTCCCATCATCGCCATGACCGCTCATGCCATGAAAGGCGATGAAGAAAAGTGCCTGGAAGCAGGAATGGACGGTTACGTCTCCAAACCCATCAGTCAGGACAGACTATTTCATACTATATGGAAATCAATGGAACATGAGAAAAAAGTGCCATATTACAAAGAGCCGGAAGCCCCGAAAGATAGAGATGTTACGGTTGTAGAAACCGAAGGTTTCCCTGAAAGACTCCCGGGAATCAACATTCAGGATGCCTTAAGGGCCCTGAATATAGACAAGGCTGTTTTCAAACACATACTCATAGGATTTCTAAAAAACAATAAAGAGAGTGCAAACAAAATAAGAAACGCTTTTGACAAAAAGGACTGGGAATCACTTGTGCAACTCGCCCACAGTCTAAAAGGCAGCGCCGGTAGTATCGGAGCAGATGAGCTGTATAAAGCAGCCCGGGAACTTGAAACTGCCGGCAGAGAGGGAGCACCGACATCTGCTTTGCTCGACAGAGTTGAAACCGCTCTGAACCAGGTTTTGGAATCGCTGCGAATGCTTGCTGATACCTCAAAAACTGAGCCTCTACCCGGCAAAGAGCGTGGTATGGGTCCTGGTGTAGATCCGGCGCAAGTCATACCAGTACTGAAACAGCTTGCCGATGCCCTGGATCTTGCTGAGCCCGAAGAGATTGAAAAACATATGGAAGCCGTCAGGAAATATCTCGATATGTCAGTCTTCCGGAATCTTGAAGACCAGGTAAATGACTATGAATATGACAGGGCTCTGGAAACGCTCAAAGGGATTATGGAAAAAATGGAGAAGAAAGTGTCTAATAACGGTTCACGGTTTACAGTTATCGGTTCACGGTTGAAAAAAAGAAGATAGAGGAGAATTATGGGGTCATCTTTTGAAGATTTTAGAAGTTTGGAAAAAATTTTGGCGGAAAGAAGCTAAAGAAAGAGTATTCATAATTTCCAACTGTGAACTGTGAACCGACAACCGTAAACGGTATATTTAAGGTGACAACAGTGGAAAAAATTAAGCCTCTGGTTTTGATTGTTGACGACAACTCAACAAATATCGATCTATTGGTAGACACATTAAAGAACGACTACCGGCTGGGTGTTGCCAAAAATGGACAGAAAGCGCTTGATTACACAGAAAAGCACCTGCCGGATCTGATCCTCCTGGACATCATGATGCCCGGGATGAATGGATACGAGGTATGTGGCAGACTGAAAACAGCCACTCGAACAAAAGATATTCCAGTAATTTTTATCACTGCAATGACTGAAACAGCGCACAAAACAAGAGCGTTTGAAGCAGGCGCTCTGGATTACATCACCAAGCCTTTTCATACAGCAGAAGTAAAAGCAAGGGTCAAAACACATCTGTCTTTAAAAAAGGCGCGTGAGCATGAGATATATATCGCCTCCAAAATCCAGAAAACTCTTCTGCTTGGTCAACCCCCACGCGATATTAATGGAATACAGATAGCTCAGTTGACGATTCCTTCACAAAAGGTCGATGGCGATTTCTATGACTTTTTTAAACTTAACAACCAGTGTTTTGATCTCGTGGTTGGCGATGTCATGGGCAAGGGAATTCCGGCAGCTTTGTTGGGAGCAGCCATAAAAAGTCATTTTTTACGCGTCCTAAATGAACTGATTCGCTTGACTGACAAAAAAGAATTTCCCGATCCTGAAAAAATTATTTCATCAGTCCATTCCAGCATGATTGATCAACTGGAAGATATCGAAACTTTTGTTACCTTATGCTATGCTCGATTTGATATGGCAAAATATCTGCTTAGTTTTGTTGATTGCGGCCATATGCGAACTATCCACTTTCATGCTGATTCAAACAGATGCAGTCTGCTTCGAGGAGTAAACATGCCACTGGGCTTTCCTGAGCAGGAACCTTTCAAACAGACTTTGGTGTCTTTCAAACCAGGAGACCTCTTTGTCTTTTACTCGGACGGCCTGACAGAAGCCAAAAATCAGGATGGTATTTTGTATGGCGAGAAACGTCTGGTCGATTTTGTGCAAAAAAACGCAATAATTGAACCCGAAGAGCTTATAAATATTATCCGAAAAGATGTTGTTGCATTTTCACAATCCGACATTTTTGATGATGACCTCACGTGCGTGTTGGTCGGTATTGAGAAAAAATCTACGAGTCAGGCTCCGTTAGATAAAGCAAAACTCGAAATTAAGAACGATCTGACAGAACTGGCACGAGTTCGAGACTTTGTTCGGAATTTTTGTGAAGGTGTCCCTGATCTTCCTCTTGATAACAACCGCATAAACTTGATCGAATTAGCTGTTACCGAAGTTACGGCCAACATCATTAAACACGCATATGGTGAACATACTGGTGAACAAATTCAAATAAATGCCCTGCTATTGGATGACAAAATTGTTCTTCAATTTTACGATTGGGGCAAAGAGTTTAATCCAAAGTCGGTTCCACTCCCGCTATTTGACGGATCACAAAGTGGTGGATTCGGTCTTCATATCATTTCTCATACCGTAGATGAAGTGGTATACTCACGTGATAAAAAAGGGAGAAATTGCGCCTGCCTGAAAATTAATCTAACCAGAGGAGATTAACATGAAATTAAGCACGGAAAAATTTGGCGATGTGACAGTTGTAACAGTGCTGACAGAAGTTCTGGATGCAAGCAATGCTGAAGAATTTAAAATAGCCACAGCTCCCATACTTGAAGAAAACAACAAGGTTGTGTTTGAAATGAGTCAAATAAAATTTATGGACAGTTCCGGATGCGGAACCCTGCTATCTTACCTCAGGCAGTTGAAGAGTTCAAATGGAAAACTCAAGCTGTGCAGAGTACAAGAACCGGTCCGCATGCTGTTTGAGCTTGTTCGAATTGATCGAATAATTGAAATCTTTGACACAAAAGAAGAGGCTGTAAAGTCTTTTTAGCTATAAGCTAAGAGTTCGCCCGAAGGGCTTATGAACCATAATGATTAATTAATAACTGTTCTATCTTTTCTTCGAACATTTCATATGAAAGATAACGCCATCCCAGCATATAATTTTTTTCAGCCACCTGAGCCATTTGCTCAGAATCGTTTAGAAGATCATTAATTTTCTTTATTGTCTGTTTTGTTATATAGCTATCAAAAGAAATAACATCAAAACCTTTTGGTTCAATGTCAGCCACAAAAATTGAATACCTGTTAATCACTATAGGTTTTCTGAAATAGATTGATTCGACGAATGCATTGCCGTAACCTTCATATACTGAGGGATAAGTTATAAGATCCGCATGTTGATAAACATCCCATAATGTAAAGATTTTCCTGCCATTTTCGTCAAAACCTCTTTTAAAGCCTATCCTGTCCGAGATTATTTTAAGGTCAACATCTATTAGTTTTACGAATTCTTCTATCCGCATCAAATAATCTTGCCCTTCATCTTCGGCTTTGTGAGTTATCACAAGAGAAGCCTTAGGATAATCAAGCCTTTTTACAAGCTCTAATGACATTTCTATTCCTTTTCTTGAAACAACTCTTGTTGGTTGAAGAACAAGAAAAGTTTCATCATCAAGGCCGATTTCTTTTTTCAGGTCTCTGTTGAAATCATCTATTTCCGGAGGCAGTATTTTAAAATCAACAATATTTGGTATTAATGTCCAGCTTGCTCCTGTAAAACTAGCAAGCTTATGTCCTGCAATTGAATTGATTACCACATGTTGAATCTTAGGATGAACAGGTGGAAAAGCGGATCTTAAATAATCTGAAGCAACAGGGCTGCTAAATCTATCTCTTTCCCAGAAAAAATCATGATGGTGGGCAATCGTTGGAATTTCAGTTTCTATAATGAACTCAGTTATTGCGAGACCCAATGGAATATTTAGAGGTATTGCCAAAGCATTTTGAACTATGAGAATTTCAAATCCAAACTTAGAATGATAATTTTTAATCTCCTCCTTCAGTTCTTCTTTTATTTGCTGAATTTTCCTGCTGATTTCAGAAGTTCGTTTTTTTTCAACAAATATGGCTTGGTATAATTTTAAAATTTCTTCGTGTTTAAAATGAGCTTTAGGCACCAGGTAAGAAATTGAAGGATCCGTATCAAGCTCTCCTGCCATATAACACACTGAGCAACCCTTTGATGTAAGGACTTGCGCCCATTTCTTACTTTCAAGTGAAACTCCGTCCAGCCCCATAAATCTTGTAGAAATAAAGCCAAATGAAGGTTTTTTTCGATCCCAGATACTCATATTTATTGCCCTTCTCTTTATATTATGTAATTCAGGTGGATAGGCTGAAGGTAGTTACTAATATACATTGCCTTAAGAAACAAGAAGCATTTTATAAATGATAGCCGTTCACGGCTTGAAACTTGAAAGTAGAAAATAGAAATTTGGGATAAGAGAGATTAAATCTATTCAATACATCGCTTACATGGCGCAAATCCCTCCCAGAACGCATCCCATTTGCTTGAAAAAAAGATTCTGTTTTTTAAGCCCGTTCTTTTTCCGAAAGTGCATGTTCCAAGATGAAATCGTTTTGATTTTTTATTGCCTAAGTACCTGTTCTTTTCTTCTTTCCAATTCTTCCATATCCCCTTTTTAGCTGTCATCGCATCCCTTTGAGCCTTAAATAATTTTTTATTGTATCTTTTATTAGGATTCCGGTAAAGGTAATAGGCATATCCCTGTTTTATCATGACCTTGTTAACAAATGTACCATCTTCCAAAAATACATAGGCAAGCAATCGTCCATACTGATCATGTTTTTCCTTATCAAATTCTAAACGCACTTTCTTTGATAACACCATATTCTTATTATAATTTTTAGCACTATATCCGAATGGCTCTGCTTTTTTGCCCTTATGATCTATTTCAGGAGCATTTATCCCTATGTATCGTACGCGCCTGCCATCCATAAGAACAATTGTATCACCATCATCGACCCACTTAACACTGTGTCGGTTTTCAGCAAATGATTGACCAACAGAACAGATTAAAAGGATAAACAAGGAGCAAAAGATATAATAAAAGTAACTGTTCACGGTTGTCGGTTCACAGTTCACAGTTTTTTTCAATGAACTATGCAACGATTGAAGCATTTTGGATATTGATTTCAAATTGCGCAATATTTATAAACCTTCTGTTTTTTCAACCGTGAACCGATAACTGTAAACCGTGAACGGCTACTAATAAACAATACTATACTTTTTCATTTAGTTGCCTCTTTTTTACGGTTTACATGGCCAGCCGGCAATGTCGCGCTGCGCTTTCATCAAGCATTTTCGGCAGCCCACCACGTTCAGATGGAATAAATCCAAGAGACTTTTTCCATACTTCATCATCTTCCATACAAAAGTATATAAGCACATCAGGTGCCACACTCCTTATATAAGAGACTATTTTTTTATAAAGTTCGATACGAAGCGGCTTGAAATACCTCATCTTGCCGTCAATGCCTGTAATAAATTCTCCATATATAATTTTTGAATCAGGAAAGCGTTTCTTTATAATTGATTTTAAGGACGGCATAAAACGAAATGTGCCAAGACTTATCCAGACAATATTCTCTGAAGATACATGGGAAAAAAGCTGTTCAATTACTTTTCTGTAATCTTCTTCACAACCGTCATATATGATCATTGGATCAAAATGGAAGGCAAGAGGATAACCCCATTCCTCACACTTTGCCGCTGCTTTGAGCCTTGCGGCAAGTGATGTGGTACGAAGTTCTTCATTCCCTATGACTCTAATTGTATTGAGTGACCAGGCAACAATTGTTTTGCGATTATGCCGGAGAGGTTTTAACTTTTCGATAGCTGTTGTTTTGGTTTTTAACTCCAAAACAGCATATGATTGCCTTGAGAACTTTGGAACAAGAAAAGCCGAGAGGTCTGTCCACATTTCCCAGATCATACTGTCTGTAAATTCTCCAGTACCGATTCTGGATATACTTTTTTTCGCAAACAGATTATTCAGCTCAGCCTCAAGGTCGTTCCTGTTGACAAAGTACTGAAGCACAGGCGGATGAAAGTAAGACTGCATTATACAGTATGAACAATCCATAGTGCAGAATGTCCCTATATGTAGAATCTTATAATCACAGCATGTGTAATATCGAGTGCCGGGACATTTCCTGATAAAATCACCTTTATTTCTGGTCAGGAAAAGTATTTTTTTCCCTTCATGGACAGGATCATCTGCACAGGAAACCGCATCATAGACTTCACGGGCATTATTTACAACTACGGCAGGAACTTTCAAGCGTGATAGAATTGAAGCAACTTGAATGGAATCAACAACATCTTTGTCTATATATATTTGCTTTATTTTTTTATTCCCCTGGCAAATATTTCAAAATCGTCTTCAAGAGTTAGTTTCAAATAGTTCTTATCGTTATTAATAACCCTTTTGCTTTCTTCGCGAAGTACGGCACCGCAAAAAAGAGCCCAAAGTGCTTCTGCAAAAACGACCGGTTTCTTGTCTATAAAAACATTTTTCTTTATTCCCTCTTCAAATATATCAGCCATTTCCTTGATTGAATTATTTGACAATTCTTTTATGTCTGAAACTAGCTGAGGGGATAAATTTTTAAGGCTTTCGCCTGATTGTAGATGAAACATGTTGATAAGTATTAAAGGATCAAATTCATAAACGTCATACATGGCTTCTTTTAATGCTTTTATTTTCTGTTTCGGATCTAACTCCTTTTCACTGCGTACATGTTTTAATTTAATATTTAGATATTGTAGTATCCTGAGAGAAAGGGAAGCACATAGCTCATCTTTGTTTTTAAAATAAAGATAAAGGGTGCCTGGACTTAACTCAGCTTCATTGGCAATATCTTCCATTGTAGCCTTGTTAAAGCCCTTTAGAGAAAACACCCTTTTTGCGGCTATCATTATCTGCTGCCGCCTTCTTCCTTTCTCCCGTTCTTTCCTTTCCTGTATTCCCATAATTTCTGAATCCCATTTATTTCCTAAAAAGCCATATAATTGATATCCGATATTTAGTCAAGGGGAAATATTCATTTCCTAACGACTAAACACGTCCCGCAAGTCCGCACACAGCCTGGGAAGCTCCCTTCTTTTACACCAATTGAGATAATAATGTCTTTACAGGAACAATGATGGGTTGTTTTGTTGAAAAAGACGTCTGAAAAGCATGAAGTGCATGGATTTGTTTTTGAAATTGTTGTGGTTCCCGTTCGCAGCAATAAATTGGTGTCAAAGCTTAAATTGCGAATTAATTTTTTCAAATTGGTTTTTCACCTTTTTATCTTTATTCATCTTCTCTTTAAATGTTTTCACACAATGGATTTAGATGAATATGGCGGTTTTCGGCTCAGTTGAAAATAAAAAAATCAGGTCAATCCTGTCTTTTATCTGAAAAAGACAACGCCATCTCCTGTAAACGTTAAAGTACCATATGGGTCTCCACCACCAATTGGCTCATATGTATAAGAACCGCTGACAGTTACAACAACCTCCTCCTTAAGATTGTTATTTATTGCATATTCCTGGATTTCTGCCCAGTCAAAATATACCTGGACTAAACCCGTTCGTGTCACACGAGCACTTACTGCCACAGCAACATCATCATCGCTAATCATAAATTTTATATCTTCATCAGTTATCCTCATTCCGTTTAAATTACAACCTAAAGTCACCACAATTTCATTATCTGCTTTGCGTTCATCATTAGCATTCAAACTAATCATATAAGGTTCAATCCATATATTTATTTCATCTTCAGCCAGTGCTAAGGTGCAAAGCATACCTGCAGCCAAAAAAACACTGCATACAGCCAAAATCAATTTTGTCATACTTCTTTTTTTCATTGTTATTACCTCCTTACAATATAACTATTATTTAAATGATAAGAATTCCCTTTTTGAGATCGAAGTAAATGAGCTTGGGTGTCATCTTGATTAGCGCACTTATCCCGTCTAAGATAAATGAACTGCCCCGCAGCAAGCTGCTGGGAATTAAACCCTAAAAAAATTAAAACATAATTGGTTCTATTCGCATCAACACTTCTTCTAGTAAATCCTCTGAACATTCGCTGATGAAAAAGGCTTTTCTTGCTCTATAATCTAAAGAACGTAGTTGATCTGCCATTATTTTTCCTGTAATCTTCATTCCAATTGGAATGGTTACATAAAATGGGTTTTTACGTTGAGTATTACTGACAGGACAAACAAAAATAAATCCCATTTTTTGATTAAACGATCTGTGACTGACAACTCAAGCAGGCCAATTTTCCATCTGTTCATGGCCTGCTTGAGGATCAAAGTTGAGATAAATGAAATCAACACTATTTGGGGTATAGCTTACCAAACTTCCCCCCCTTCAGGTTTGCCCCATGAAATTTCTTCTGCCGGTTCTTCCTTTACCTGAGACAGTAATGCTTCTAAAGTAT
>JAUWFS010000139.1:0-8911 GCA_030606805.1 Deltaproteobacteria bacterium | reverse complement strand
CTCCCTGTTTAGGTTCGCTGTAAACCCAGATAAAGCCATTGTTCTGTTTGACAATGCCATAGACCGTGGCCAGACCCAACCCCGTGCCCTTGCCGACTTTCTTTGTGGTAAAGAAAGGCTCGAAGATATGTTCATGGGTTTCTTTGTCCATCCCGATGCCGGTATCGCTTACAGCCAGCATCACATAAGGGCCTGACTTTTTTTCTTCAATGCCGTGCTCGTGAGAATAATTTTCGTCCAAATCAGCATTGGCTGTCTCAATAGTGAGCTTGCCTCCACAGGGCATGGCGTCTTTGGCATTGATGGCAAGGTTCATGATCACCTGCTCAATCTGGCCTGGGTCTATTTCCACCTGCCACAATGCAGGGGCCGGAATCGTCAACAACTCAATATCCTCTCCAATAAGGCGTCCAAGCATCTTTTCCATATCTGTTAATAATTCATTAATATCCAGGATTTTAGGCTGGACAATCTGCTTGCGGCTGAAGGCAAGAAGCTGACGTGTCAAAGAGGCTGCCCTTTCCCCGGCTTTCTTGATCTCTTTTATTCCCTTGCGTAGGGATTTATCCTTGATAACATTCATTAATGCAAGCTCGGCATTTCCGATGATGGTAGTCAGTATATTATTGAAATCATGAGCAACGCCGCCGGCCAGAATGCCGATGGCTTCCATTTTTTGGGACTGACGGAGTTGGGCTTCGAGTTTTTTGTGCTCGGTAATGTCGCGGACTGTTGCTTGTAAGATTTTCTTGCCAGATAATTTTATACTTGCTAATAAAACTCTAGCATAAAATTCTTCTCCATTTACTCGTTTGTGTTTCCATTCAAAAAAATGACTGCCTTGTTCCATGGCAATTGAAATCATCTTTTGAGACTTTTCAACTGATAAGGCTCCATCCATCTGATATTCCGGAGATAAAGCCGTTGGGGTTAGAGAAATAAATTCATCCTCATCCCGACATCCAAACATTTTTACGCAAGCAGGATTTCCGTTGAGAAACACTTTGTCCGTGCTAAGAATCATAATGGCATCTCTGGAAGAATCGTAAAGAGTTCTATATTTTTCCTCGCTTTCCCGCAGCGCCTCCTCTGACTGCCTGCTTTTCCGGTATATTTTTATTTCCTCAAGCGCCCGTTTTACAACAGGACCCAGACGGGAGAGGTTGTTTTTAAAAACGTAATCTGTTGCGCCGGATTTCATACATTCAACAGCTATTTCCTCGCTGATTTTGCCTGAATAAACGATCAGCGGAATCTCAAGTTTGAGCTGTCTGTACATCTGCAATGCAGCCATAGCATCAAAAGACGGTACAAAATAATCAGCCAGGAGCAGATCGGGTTTTTCGGCAAGCGCTTCTATAAAGCCTTTTTTTGTATCCACCCTGGTCCATTTCACCTTAAACCCTTTACGTTCGAGTTCCTTTACTGCCAATTCAGCATCATCCTGGTTATCTTCGAGAATTAATAGCTGTAATGTCATCATTTCCATGGTTCGTTTCCTATTTAATATTATCCAGCACCTATCGTACTTTTTTACCCAGGCTTTCCGGCGAAAAGGGCTTTTCGATGAAGTTTATATCCTGTCTTAAAATTCCATGATGAACAATGGCATCAGCCGTGTAACCTGATATGTAAATTATCTGTGTTATCAGGCCTTATAGACTTTCAGATAATTAATTTCACAAGGCCAGAAGGAGGAAGGCGTATTAGTTATACGTCAACGACTGATAACACAGTGAAATTATTTATCTGAAAGTCTATAGGTATTGTTATCATAGGTCGTGAATACCTTCTGAGGAGGACAATAAATCGTATTGTTGTTCGTATTTTTTTTGCTTGTTTTCACCCTGTTTTATTCATCGTGAAATACGTATCGTTATTCAAAAGGTTTTCTACATGTTGAAGCAACGTCTCCAGCGCCACAGGTTTTGCCAGATAATCATCAGCGCCCGCCTTCATGATTCTGTCCCTGTTCTCTTTGGTATCATAACCTGTGAAGGCCAATACTTTTATGTGAGAGGTATCCGGATTTTCCTTTATCGATCTGCATACCTTAAATCCGTTAATTTCCGGCATGATAAGATCCAGAATAACAAGGCACGGCTTAAACTTCATAACCTTGGCCCCTGCTTCAAAACCGCTTGATGCAACTTCTGTTTCGTGCTGAAGAGCTGAGAGCATTTCTCTAAGCAGTTCCAGAATCTTGGGATCATCATCGACAATAAGAATCTTTTTCCCCGCAGGCTCATGGTTATCCATCTTCCTGACAAATACGTTCTTTTCTATGTTCAACCTGCGTTTTTCCAATGCCTGTTTTACGCTGATGAGCAGTTGATCATAGTTTTCCAGCGGTTTAATAAGAAAATCAAAGGCTCCTTCAGCTCTCAATGCCTGCACTGCATTATTAATGCTGTTAAGACCGGTGAGGACAATGACTTCTATGGCTTTTTCCAGTTCCTTAATATTCCTCATGACCTGAAGTCCATTTGTACTCGGTATATTGATATCCATAATAACTAGGTCAAATGAGTCGGATTTAAGAGTGTCAATCGCCTTCTCGCCCATTGAGGCCTTCCGGACCTGATACCCCTCTTTTCTCAAAAGGGTTTCAAGGGCTTTCCGAATATCCGGTTCACGATCAATGATTAATATTTTTTCGTTCATGGAAAACTCCGGGTTATTTGGTAATTGCTAATTGGTTATTGGCAATTGGCAATTGGTAATTGGATATTGATAATTGGGTATTGGGTATTGGGTATTGGATAATGGGTATTGGTTGTTGGATAATGGGTACTTGTTATTGATTAGTATTTAGCATGTGCCTTTTTTATAGAGCTTATATAAGCATTTAATTTCTTAGGTAAAATCTCCATATACCAAGTAGCCAGTACCCAATACATTTCCCTATTTGGCAGGATATTATAGGCAGTTAAAGATTGTAAATCAGGAGAGTTATGCTTTTTTATGGGGAATTCTTGGAAAATAAAAGGTCTATCATTTAGGGGGAGGGCAACTGACTGTTATTGCAAAGAAAAATGGGTACAAAAATTCTGGGGGTATGGATAAGCTTTATCCTGTGGTTTTCAGATTACAATATCTTGTATAATACTACTATTATAAGCACTAAATAATGTGGTTTTGGTTTGAAGTCCATTGATCAGGAAAATCCCTATACTTTAATCAGGTTTTTTCTGATAGCGATTTTGGTGAGATCAATTACTGATGCTGCTTGCAGTTTTTCCATGATATTGTATTTATGGGATTCCACTGTTTTAGGGCTTATAAACAACTGGTTGGCTATTTCCTTGATTCTCTTTCCTTCGGCCAGTAGCTGAAAAACTTCCATCTCGCGCTGACTCAAGGTATCAAAAGAATTTTTATTCGTAGATTTCTCTTCCATTTCCTCCATATGCCTGGCTAAAATCGTGGGGGCCATTGTGCTGAAATATGTTCCTCCGCCCTCGACAGCCTTTAATGCTAAAATCAGATCTGATAGAGGATCCTCTTTCAGGACATAAGCAGATATCCCCGCCTTGAAAAGATCGATAACAAACTCTTTATCAGAATGCATGGTATAAATGACGATCTGATTTCCAGGGTTTAATGCCTTTATTTGTCTGGTGGCCTCTATGCCGCTGAGATTTGGCATCGAAATATCCATTATTACTATATTGGGCTTTAAAGACTTGGCAAATTCCACGGCCTCAAGTCCATCAACAGCTTCGGCCACCACCTCAAATTCCGGATGCTCTTGCAGGGCACTCTTGATCCCTTCAATTACCACCCGATGATCATCTGCGATAAGAATATTTGTTGCAGGCATAACAAACTCCGTTTCGTTTTTAGGTATTGGGTACCCAGTCCCCAAATTTAAATCGGTATTTCCACCAATAAGTGTGTTCCTTTGCCGGGCTGTGACTCTATGGTGAACTCTCCATCAAGTTGTACTGCTCTCTCCCTCATAATGAGGAGTCCGAGTGATTTCTTTCTTTTTGAGGGCTTCATTACCTTGTCCTGATCAAAACCAACGCCGTTATCTTCCACGCTCAATAAAAGCTTTTTGTCTTTCTTGACCAGATTCACAAAAATATTCTTAGCTCCGGCATGTCTGATGATATTGGTTAATGCCTCCTGTGCAATACGGTAAACGGCAAGTTCCTTTGCTTCTTCAAATCGTTTAGGAATACCTCGACTGAAAAAACGGATTTCAATATCCGTCTGCTGCTGAATTTCGTTGAATAGCTCCCGAAGGGAAGAGACTACGCCCAGAGACTCTATCATGGCGGGCCTCAGCCCGCGAGAGACATTCTTAATATCCTTTATCGCTTGAATCGTTCTTTCTTGAACGGCTGCTATCTGGGATCCCAACTCCATACCGCCAGGCTTCAATTTCTCATGAATCATTTCAAGGTTCAGCTTGATGGAGGTCAGGATTTGGCCAATGTGGTCATGAAGTTCCATGGCGATCTGCCGGCGGTCTTTTTCCAGAAGATCTATAAGGCTCTTGGATAATATCTTCCTTTGATTATGCTCTTTCAAAAGTTCTTCATTTAAACGTTTCAAAGCCTTCTCTGCCTGCTTGTGTTGAGTTATATCGCTTATAATGTGAACAGCGCTGGTAAGATTTCCTGTTTCGTCTATTACAGGATCGACAGTGACATTAAGCCATTTGTCATCAACTTCCAAAACGAGGGTTTCTCTGCAGAGAGTTTTTTTCATACGCACAATTGGGCAACCTTTTATAGGTTTATCCGTTCCATGTACAAGTTTCCAGCAGGTGCCGCCGATTATTTCTTTGGAGGATTTTTGCAGAAGGCTTTCCATTGCCTTGTTGCATCGTAAAATCTTTCCATTCATGTCCAAAAGACAGACAGCGTCATTAATGGCATCAAAGGTAGTCTGCCACTGTACTAAATAGGCTTTCGACGACATCTCATTTTGATTAAGTTCATTGAGTGTTGGTTTTTCATCCATCATACATTCTTTTTGTCAGCCTCCGGCTGATTGAGTATATAGACTTTCAGATAAATAATTTTACTGCGTTATCAGTCAAAATCTTCGACGACGTACACATAAGCACGACTTACTCAGATTTTTCCTTATAGCCTTGTGAAATGAATTATCTGAAAGTCTATAGCTCAATTTAGTTCAAAGGTTTCACCCTGCTAATTTCAAGAACTACCCAAGCCTGCAAATAATTTTCGCATTATACTACATTGCACCCAAAAAAATATTGCGGATATTTTCTGAAATATTTTTAACCTGTATTTCTCCTAAATAGCTTATTATCAATACCAACCACAAGGTATTGTATAGCTAATAAATCAAAACTACTAATAAAAAATAAATTTTTTAAAGTTGTAAATTTACCGTTATTTTTATCTTGACACTTGATTTTAAATGGTTCAAGAAAAAAGAATATTTAATACGCTGGATTTAAGGAGTATGTTAATATGACTATTATAAGATGGGATCCTTTGAGAAACGTAACGACCCTGCAAGACCGCATAAACCGTATGTTTAATGAAGCATTTGCCGGTTCAACGGACTTTGAAGACGAGGTCGGTATATCCGCCTGGAGACCAGTAGTAGATATTTTTGACACCGATAATGCAATCGTCATAAAAGCAGAACTCCCTGGCATAAAAAAAGATGATGTATCCATAGATGTTAAAGGCAATGTGTTAATAATTAAAGGGGAGCGTTTTTTTGATAAAGAAACCAAGGAAGAAAATTACTACAGAAAAGAGAGGAGTTTTGGTAAATTCCAGAGGTCTTTCACTTTGCCGGATGCGGTAAATCCTGAAGCAATTAAGGCAAATTTCAAAAACGGGGTTCTTGAAATAGAAGTACCAAAGCCTGAGGAAAAAAAGCCTAAACAGATAAGCATTAATGTAGAATAAATAAAACTTCCATTGTAGTATCTTTTTGCTGCTCACCTGGTTATTTTCAATATCATAATATCCTAATTTTCTATAAAATGGAGGAGGCTATGCCTGATCTTGAAAAATTATACTTCGATGGAAATGGATTCGAATCTGATTATGATTATGAATCTACACATAACAGATTCGGTTTAAAAAGTATTTTTGATGAAGTTATAACTTGGGATGATATGTATGACAATTTGTGGGATGAAGAAATATGGGACGACTATTTTTAACTTATTAATTGATACCTCGAAAGGCCACAAAGAACGATTTTTCGCTGGCCATAAACATCAATAGCAGCGTTGCTCAGACTTGCAATAGCCTGCTATTCCGCGCCTTCGCGCCTTGCTCTTGATGCTCATTGCTCACCGAAAAAAGCGCAATTTGTGACCTTCCGAGGTATACCTCGTTGAAATTCAAAAATAAAATTCATAAAAAATACCATCTAAAAAGGCGTGGCATTTGTGCCTCTCCTTTTTTTATTGTATCGCATTTCCTATTGCCGGCTCTTTTATGGCAGATTTAAGTAACTATACTGAAAAACCTTCCAGGTCAGTTGCCTTCAGTATAATATTTATCATCGCAATATTTATCGGATGTCGAGCAACCCCCCTTCGCCTTCAACAATCTGAAGTAAATACCTGTTTTAAGTTTACCAATGATGTACCATTCGAAGAATATATTCGAATAACACGATCAATGATTGAAAAAACGCGTGCAGATATCAATGAACGTAATAAAACAATTATACTCGAAGCTAACAGCCATTCAGGGCACGATGCATCGTGCCCCTACCTCGATAGCGGATTCGGTGATTTTAGACATAATATTTATCATCCTGCCATTTCAGGGGATTTGTTTGTACGTATTCCCATATTTGATAACAGGATTTTTCATCACGGATAATGTGTTCGTAATAATTGCGTTGCCATAATTTTTTATTAAACCGTGACCAACCATTATTTTTCACACCCCGAATATATTCATTGGTGGTCAATGATTTAAATGCCCCTACCGCATCACCAACCGTAGGGGCAATCCCTTGTGGTTGCCCTGTTGTTGGCGGTTGTTCCACATTTTGGGTACCCACAAGGGGCACCCCTACGAATTCAATGATTCCATGAAAATGATTGGGCATGACAATAAATTCATGTAATTTGATATTATCAAAACGATATATCAATTCCTGCCATTGGTGTTCAATCATGATTCCTGCATCGTTTAATTGCACTCCCCCATTTTCAATTTCCCCAAATAAACACAATCGGTTTTGCGTGCAAATGGTGATGAAATATAATCCTGCCTGTGAATAATCATATCCCTTTAATCGAATGGAACGGCGGTGATGAATATCAGGATTGTATTTCATATTTTCACCGTTGATTGCCATTGTAGGGGCACGATGCATCGTGCCCCTACAAAGTATGCTTAATCAAAACCGAAGGATCGATATTCTCCTCTGCCAGTTCCATCAGGTGCCGATGATGCGTAAAGAATATGACCTGGGTCCTGGTGGATAACTGCGCCAGGGCTTTCAAGGCCGCTGCAGAGCGGTCGTCGTCGAATTTTATCAAAATGTCGTCCACGATGAATGGAATCGGTTCGTTTTGCTCCAGATATTCCTCCAGGCCGGCCAATCGAAGGACAAGATAGAGCTGATCCGCAGTGCCCTCACTCATGCCCTCCACGCCCACTACCTCTTTGCCGCCCGGGCGGACACCCACAAGTACAGGCAGACCTTGATTGTCATAATCCGCCCGAATTCCCTCAAATGAGCCTTGGGTAAGCTGCGCAAAAAATGTGTTGGCACGTTTTAGGATTGGACCCTGGTTTTTTTCACGATACATTTCAATCGCCTGGCTTAAAACAGCAGAGGCAATACGCAGCCGGGCGTATTGCTCGACGTCGTTTTCAAGTCGTCCCAGAAGCATTTGGGTTTGTTCGGCTATGTCTGCCGCTTGCGCGCTGCCGTCCATCTTACTGAGCTCATTTTCTTCTCTGCCAATAGTCTTATCTTGAGCAGATCTTTCAGCAATTAACTTATCAATCTCTTCTGCCAGCCGTTCAATTTCCGTATCTATCCCATCCGGATCCTCGTTTAACGCTTCTTTAACAAAATCATCAATGGTATCGCCGGCGCTCAGCTTTAGTAGTTGTTTGTCGAGACTTTTTAAGTCGGATTCGATCATGCGGCGTTTTTCGGAACAGCGTTCGGCCTCCGGGAGGCCCTCGTAACTTTTGCAGCCGGCTTCTTCACACATGCCTTTGAGTCGAGTTTTAATCCTGGTCATCTCTTTGTTTGTCTGGTTATCTCGCTTCTGTTCCTTGCTCAATTGCTTTTCAAAGGCATGCAGCTTTGTCTGGTTCGCTCGTGCCCGGTTCAATCGAGCGTTGAGTTCAGTAGCAGCCTGATCCACAGGCAAATCCGCCAGTTCTTCGGCTACTGTTTTTACCAGGCTGGTGACCTTATCAGTAAATTCCGTTGAATCCAGGTCGATCCCTTTGATGCGTTTTTGAAGAGTTTCCGCTTCCTTGAGCTTTTCAAAGAGGCTTGATAGATCGTCCATTACCGCATTCGCCTGGGAGGGCTTAGAGTCAACAACAAGTCCAAGGGGCCGGACTGCCGGCTCCCATTCCTTCTTCCATTGAGAAAGGTCTTTTTCACTTTGCTCAACGCGGGCTTTTGCCTCAGCTAATTCTTTTTCCTTTTGTTTTTTTTCACCCTGAAACTGTTTTCTGATATTTATCAATTCTTCCTGCCGTTCGATAACCATTCGTGCCCTTTTGATTAAATCAGCCAATAATTCATCTCTAACTGTACGAGGTTCAGAGAGAGAATAAAGGGATTGCTCCAATGCGTTGCGGCGCTTGTCGATGCTTTTTTGCAGCGCATCTGTTTTGGACTTTTGTTCTCTAATTTCCGCTGCCTTTTCGGTCATAGCAGCATGGTCCTGGGTCCAGCCTCGCATTTCCCTTGGCGT
>JAUWFS010000115.1:0-10523 GCA_030606805.1 Deltaproteobacteria bacterium | reverse complement strand
GTCGCTGGTCAATAGAAGGCGCGGAATCTACATTACTCTTGAGGTCTATATACACGAATAACGACTGGAACGATTACTGGAAAGCACATAGGCGGATGGAGAAAAACTCCTTATACGGTAACATATTGAAAGCAGAGGATTATGCTGACGACTACTGCGAGAAAAAGGCAGCATAAAACATAGAAAACGCAAAAAGGGTACACTCTTTTCAAATGCAGTGAGGAAGATGTCAACGGCTGGATCGCCGAGTTAGTGGATATTATACGTTTTGGAATTGGAACTATATAGACTTTCAGATAATTAATTTCACAAGGCCAGAAGGAGGAAGTCGTATTAGTTATACGTCGACGACTGATAACACAGTGAAATTAATTATCTGAAAGTCTATAGAAAAGGAGATAAACACATAATGAATGCTTCTAAAGATACAATTGTTGTAAATGCCAATGTTGAAATGACTACCAGATCTCTTCAGACAATAGTTGAAAATGCTAAAAAAAAGGCTGGTCGTGATGAGAAAGGGGTTTATCGAGTTGATACTGCGGACAAGGTCAGTGAAATGATATCGCGTTTTCTTCTGGAAAAGGATTTTGAAGGTTATGTAATGAATTATGAATGAGAATTGTTCTTTTCCGAATAAAGAGCAGTTAATATTTTATTGCTTTCTTCAAGGCCGTCCTGGCAATAATCTCCGAGAAAGTCTCGAATATTTTCCATAAAAGATATTGCATTTTCCTCCTGACCGGATAACAGGCATTTCTTCGCTTCATCCATGGCAGATAGAAAAGTATCTACAGTATCTTTAACATGTGTGTTTTTACCTATAAGATTTGCATACAGGCCAAGATCCTGCGCAAACAGACGTGCCAGCAGATCGATTTTTAACCTGAACACAGGGGTTGAATACAAGACGGCATCGGAAGGGGCCATGTTCAACTTTTGGAGAGTTCTGCCAAGACAGATTGTTAAAAGATGGGTTAGTCCCTGGACAACAGCCATATTCCGGTCGTGTGTAACCGGATCCATGTGCGTAACAATTGCCCCTTTTTTTGTAAATTCATCTTCAAGCCATTCAAGCCATTTAGTTCCTCTTCCATGGCATACGATTATATTTTGCCCCGTTATGGAATCAGTAAAAGGGCCGAAAAGGGGATGTGTTCCTGTTACCTGAGCTGATGTAGAGGAAAGCATATTTTTTAGAATACTTTCTTTAAGGGAGCAAAAATCCATAAGAAGCTGATTTTGACTCATCACAGGGCCAATTTCCTTGGAAATAGATATGGCTGCATCAAGAGGCACGCTTAGAATTACTACATCGCACTTTTTGGTAACATCTTCATATGTAATTTCCGTTTTTCTGCCGGAAATTAAAACATTGTGGCCGGATTCAGAGAAAAAATTCTTAAACCAGCGGCCCATGCCTCCTGTCCCGCCAATTATACCTATGTTTAATCTGTCCATGATATCGTTTAGTAATACTTTAGATAATATGAAAATATATTCGCGCAGCCGGTTTGTTTCAAAAATGTTCCGTGATGCTTACCAAAAAGCTAAACTATGATATTGCTTTTTGTCTTAATAAATGGTCTGCAAGAACAATGCATGTCATTGCTTCACATACAACATTGATGCGTGGTATGGCCGATATATCATGACGTCCTTTTGTGGAAATTGTTCTTTGATTTTCAAACCGGTCAATTGTGTTTTGTTCAATTGCAATTGAAGGTATAGGTTTAACTGCTGCGCGTATTACAATATTATCGCCGTTGGATATTCCGGCAAGGATACCTCCGGAATTATTTGTTATAAAGCCATCAGGAGCTATTGGATCATTGTTTTCAGAGCCAAGCTTTGCGGCAGCCTCAAAGCCGGAGCCGATCTCCACTCCCTTTACCGCACCTATACTCATTATTGCCTTTGCCAGATCTGCATCAAGTTTGTCAAATACCGGATCACCCAAACCCCTTGGAATGCCTTCGGCCTTTATTTCTACAATACCTCCGAGTGAATCACCTTTTTTCAGGACACTTTTAACTCGTTTTTCCATATTTTCAGCAGCATCCATATCCGGGCAGAAAAACATGTTTTTATCCATTACTTTTATATCGCGTTTTTCTGCTTTTATCCCGCCAAGTTCCACAGTGTATGCATGAATCCTGACATTGTCTCTCTCCAGAAGAGTTTTTGCAACTGCTCCTGCCGCTACCCTTCCAACAGTTTCTCGTGCAGAGGCACGGCCGCCTCCCCGCCAGTCGCGTATGCCATATTTCGCCAGATATGTTATATCTCCATGCCCGGGACGAAAGAGATCCGCATAAGGCTCGTAAGCCTTTGAATCAGCGTCCTTGTTTTTAACCATAATCATAATAGGAGTACCGGTTGTAAAGCCGTCAAATACGCCCGACATAATAATAGCTGAATCAGGTTCCTTTCGACTTGTACTCGCAACCGACATGCCAGGACGTCTGCGGTTCAGCATTGCCTGAATGATTCCCTCATCAAGAGGAATCTTTGGAGGGCAACCATCAATTACAACGCCGACAGCTTCCCCATGAGATTCACCCCATGTCGTTATTTTAAACATCTTTCCGAAAGTGTTACCAGGCATATTTGCTACCTTTTTCGATTTTGATAAAAATTTACCACGGAACAACACGGAGTTTCACTGAAAATTATAAACAATGAGTAGTTACGATAATTCAGTGCAGTTCCGTGAAAATCCGTGGTGAACTATTACTAAAATTGATGGAATTCCTTAAACCCAAAGTTCTACAATGCATCCATACTATTAAGTTTTTTTTGTATGGTAACACATATATTTTCTATATCAATATTATCTGTATCCACAGAAAAGTCCATTGCCTTTTCATAAAAGGGATTGCGGTATATAAGGGTTTCTTCGATTTCTTCCATAAGCCCTTTTGATGTTAAAGATGGGCGTGAATCTTCCGTAGTTTCATCCTTTAAAATCCTGTCCTTGACAGTTTCAGGTGTTGCTCTTAACCAGATACTGACTCCGCTTTTTTTCATATTTTTTACATTTTCTTCATCAAGGATAGCTCCGCCTCCTGTTGCTATCACGTGTTTGTCAAGAGAACTAAGTCTTTTCAATACATGCTTTTCTTTTTTTCGAAATGATTTCCAGCCCTCTGTAGCCACAATTTCGGAAATAGTTATCTTGTATTCTTTAACAAGTTCAACATCGGCATCCAGAAAAGACCATCCGAGTATTTTAGCAAGAGATTTTCCTACTGAAGACTTTCCGGTACACCTGTATCCTATTAAATATATATTCATTATTTATAAAGTCCTTCAAAGACCTTCCAGAATTCAGGAAAAGATTTTTCTACACATTTTTCATCTTTTATTTTGATGCCGGGAACCACAAGGCCCGCAACAGCAAAACTCATGGCTATCCGATGATCATTGTATGTGTTAATTTCTGCTCCAACCGGCTTTTCACCTATTATAACCAAACCATTTTCAGTTGTATTTGCTTCAATTCCCATCTTTGAAAGTTCTGTTGCTACAGAACTTAGACGATCGCATTCTTTTTCTCTTAAATGTGCAACATTTTTTATAATGGTTCTTCCTTTGGCAAAAGCCGCCACAACAGCAAGGGTAGGGACTATATCCGGCATGTTGGCCATATCAACCTCAATGGCCGAGAGTTTATCCCCGTACACGGAAATGCCGTCATTTTCATGAAATACCCTACAACCCATTTCTTCCAGAACATCTGCAAAACGCACATCGCCCTGACTTGAGTTTTTTGATATTCCTTTAACTTTTATCTTTGCACCGGTTATAGCAGCGGCAGCCCAGAAGTATCCAGCCTGGGAACAATCCGGTTCAACATAATAATTGCCTGCCTTGTATATTTGATTTCCAGGGACATTAAAGCTGCTGTATCCGTCTCGAACAACCTTAACCCCGAGCCTCGTCATAATATCGACAGTCATATCAATATAAGGTCTGGAAACCGGTCCTCTGGTTACTGTTATTTCAAGACCTTTATCAGTATATGGTGCCATTAAGAGCAGTGAAGAAAGATACTGACTGCTTATACTGCAATTAATGTCCACATGACCGCCATCTATTTTGCCTCCCTTGATTTTTATTGGAGGGCATCCATTGGCATTGACGGCAAATGCTTCAACTCCTGCCTGATTAAGACCGTCTAAAAGATCTTGTATCGGCCTTTCAAACATACGTTTTGTGCCTGTAAGTGTATATGTGCCATCCCCGATTGCAACAATTCCGGTTAAAAGACGCATCGACGTTCCGGAATTAGCAAGATAGATTGGATCCTTACAGGGTTTCAGCAATCCTTTAGAGCCATGTACTACAACTTTCTTTTCGTCTTCATCTATTCTTATGCCTAATTGCTTCAGGGCGTTCAGGGTGAGCAGGGTGTCTTCACTTTTTAAGCAGTTTATTATATTGCAGACTCCATCGGAAAGACCTGCCGCTATAAGAATCCTGTGTGTATAACTCTTTGACCCTGGAACATTAACTTCACTGTTTTTTATTTTTTGTGTCTTAATTTCAATCATAAATATAATATCTTACCACGGATTTTCACGGAACTACACTGAATTATCGTAACTGCTCAGGTTGTTATACTTACTAATTGTTTATAATTTTCAGTGAAACTCCGTGTTGTTCCGTGGTGAACTTTTACTCATAAATCAGTTTTTTTGAAGAGCATCCAGCACGGTTTTTCTCATAACATCCACAGGAGCTTTCTTTCCCGTCCATAATTCAAACTGAGCGACACCCTGGTGAACAAACATAGAAACTCCGCCTATTGTAATGCAGCCGATATCTTCAGCCTCTTTTAAAAGCCGGGTTTTCAGGGGATTGTAAACAATATCCATTACAACCATATCTTTTTGCAGATACTCTTTTTTTATTGGCATTTCGTCAATATTTGGATCCATCCCAATAGGTGTCGCATTAATAAGTATTTGGCAGTCATAATCTTTATACTCCTGCAATGGATAATATTCCACACCAAGATCTCTTGCCAGTTGCTTCCCTTCATCTTCTAATATGTTTACAATGGTTAACCTGCCGCCTTCTGATAATATGCCATACCCAATAGCACGTGCAGCGCCGCCGGCTCCTATCATTATAACATCTTTGTCTTTGATGCCTGTTTTTTCCAGTAGAGCGTTTGTGGCGCCGAGATAGTCGGTATTACTACCAAAAAGTTTACCCTGTCTGTTAACTATAGTATTAACAGCGCCAATCTTTATAGCGCTTTCATCTATTTCATCTAAAAATTCCATTACAGTCAGCTTGTGCGGTATAGTGACACTAACGCCTTTAATGCCAAGTCCCCTTATTCCAGCAACGGCTGAAGCCACGTCTTTAACATTAAACGCAAGATAAACTCCTTTATATCCTGTATCGGCAAATGCGCTGTTATGCATAACAGGACTAAGACTGTGAGATATGGGATCTCCAATAACGCAAAAAAGTGAAGTGTTCGCATCAATATCCATAATTGACAGTTCCTTTATAATAGTATAGAAATTTCCATTTTATACCTAATGAATTCGATATGATAAGATAGATGAGTGAAAAGTGCCTAAAGTGAGCTAAAGTGCCTAAAATGCCTAAAGTTGTGGTACGCCTTCGGCGTGTTATCTATTTTCAGAGCTTGATTATAACCTCAGCCGGAAATAAAGTGAGCAAAGTTGTATGGTAAAAAAGTTAAAATTGGCAGCACCGAAGGCGCATTCCTTAACTTTAGGCACTTTAATATACTTTAGCTCACTTTAGGCACTTATGTCCATCCAAATCCTGAAACGTCGGATATGAACCAAGCAATTTAAGGTACTGGCAGAGATTTTTCATTTTTGATACTGTATCTTGAACTTTTGGATCTTCGATATGTCCCTCTAAATCAACAAAGAAAAAGTAACTCCAGTTTTCGTGTTTGGTCGGTCTCGACTCAAGCTTAAGCATATTTATTCCAGATTTTGCAATTGGCTCCAGGACTCTGTAGAGAGCTCCTGGAACGTGAGAAGTTGCGAACATAATTGATGTTTTATCATTTCCTGTCATGTGGATTTCATCTTGCCCAATTACCAGAAATCTGGTTATATTTCTTGAAAAATCCTCAATTTTAGATGCAACTATTTGCAAATTATACAACCTTGCGGCTTCACTACTTGCAATTGCGGCTGTTTCTGAATTTTCAGCGGCTTTTTGTGCTGCATAAGCCGTGCTGCTACATTCTTCCTGCGCAATTTCAGGCAAATTTTTTCTGAGCCATCCTCGACACTGCCCAATTGGTTGAGGGTGTGAATATATTACCTTGATATCATCCAAGTTCCCTGTTTTAGATAAAAGATCCAAAGATATATTAAGATATAATTCAGCACATATTTTTAGATTGGATTCAAAGAAGAGGTCCAGGGTATAATTGACAGCCCCCTCTATGGAGTTTTCAACAGGTGTAACACCGTAATTGCATGCACCTTTTTCAACTTCGGAAAATATGTCCCGGATACTCGACTGTGGAACAAATGACACACTGTGTCCGAAATGCTTAATAGCGGCAATATGGGTGAATGTAGCTTCAGGCCCAAGATATGTTACTATCTGCGGCTTTTGAATTTCACGGGCCGACGCAAATATCTCGGTGAATATATGCCTGAGTGTACTATTAATCAGGGGGCCTTTGTTGATACTTGAAAGCCTCTTGATAATTGTTGTTTCACGTGCGCTGTCTAAAATCGGCTCATTGCTTAGTCCCTTGATTTGTCCAATGGCCTTTGCAAGCAGAAGCCTTCTGTTGATAAGATCAAGAATATTGTCGTCAATATCATCTATGGATTTCCGCAGTGTATCAATTTTTGGAGTCGAGTCATTGTTTTTAGTATTTTCGGAATTTGCCATGATATTACTTTTCCGTAATTGTTTCTTCAATTTTATGTCCGAAATGCCTGCCGCCTTCCTCGATCGCTACAAGAACTTCATCTCCTGGTTTCAGGGCTACAACTGATACTGCTTTTCCTTCAGGATCAGTCAAGCGAATTGTTTCCGCATTCTGAAGAATAGTAGATATCTGCTTGTCACCAACAACCGCCTTAACCAGCATTAATGGACGTTTCTCAATTTTCAGGCGACCCACAATACCAACTGTCGTGTTGCCCTTGAAATCGACGATTATTACCTGATCTCCTGCTGAAAGATCCGAAAGATACTTGGTCTTGTCGCCAGGAACCCTTGTATATGCATGAACCGGCCCTGCATTTACCCTGAAAGGCCTGGGGGATACATAAGGATTGGAAATACTTTCCGAATGTACCAGAAACAATGCACTGCTGCTGTTCCCAATCAGCATTCCCTGCCCGGAAGTCATTGATGTGCATGTGTCAACACATACTCTGTCACCCATTCCGACAGAAATTACTTCCACAATTCTGGCTGTTTCAAGAGGAGTTTTGTCTTCCAGCGATCTCAGTTGAGAAAGAGCCTTTTTCAATTCAAGCGGGTCTTTTGTATGAAAAAGGATATGATTTACACCTTTTTCCAGAATGCCGAAGGCGGTTTGGGCATCTTCAAAACTGTTAACCTGAGCAATAACCTCAGCTCCTTTTGCTATTAAGTTTTCCAGAGGTATTATTGTCCAGTCACTGCATTGAAGAATAACTTTTTTATTCTGACTGAGCTTTACTATTTCTTCTTCGTCTTTTCCGCTTTTAATTGTAAAAAATATTACATCTTCGCCTGTCTTTAAGTCGCCGTCCTCTGAAATTGTCTGAATTCTGCCCAGTTCTTTTACTTTATCGGTAAATCCCTTTGGTACCATTATGCCGTCAGCCCCGCCCTCAAGGGCGGTTGTTACCATTTTTTTATCCCAGGGATCCACCTTTACCCATATTTTTCGCATTATCTTCCCCCAATAAAATTATTCCAAAATTTTCAAGGCATCTTCCACGCTGCTCTTATCATTTACAATGGCTGAAATAGCTTGCACCATTTGTTTTGGATCTCTATGCTGAAAAACATTTCGACCTATGGAAACACCGGAGCCTCCGGCATCAATTGAACCTTTTACCATTTCCAGTATTTCCTGATCCGAGTCCATTTTGGCTCCACCTGCAATTACCACAGGTACAGAACATCCTTCAACAACTTCTTTGAAACTATCTGTTGAACCTGTGTACGAAACCTTAACGATATCCGCTCCCATCTCATTTCCTACTCTGGCAGCGTGTTTGATGACTTTAACGTCATACTCGTCCTTTATCTTTTCGCCCCTGGGATAGATCATCGCAAGAAGGGGCATGCCCCATGTGCGTGCCTCATAGGCGACTTTGCCGAAATCATTCAGCATTTCCTTTTCACCGGCATCACCCAGGTTTACATGTATGGAAACAGCATCTGCACCGAGTTTGACAGCTTCTTCTACTGAGCAGACAAGAGTTTTTGCATTGGGATAAGGGGATAGGGATGTTGAGCCGGACAGATGTATTATGAGGCCTACATCATTACCTTTGCCGCGATGGCCTTCACCAACAAGCCCTTTGTGTTCAACAATGGCGTTAGCGCCCCCTTCAGCCACCTTGTGTATAATACTCTTCATATCCTGCAGGCCGTCAATAGGGCCCACAGAGATACCGTGATCCATAGGAACAATTATGGTTTTCCCTGTATTCCGGTTTATTATACGTTCCATACGGATATGTTTGCCTAAGATTGTCATGATATTCTCCTCCTTTTTAACCCCCTTTTAAACCAAAAAAGGCCGCGAAGTTTTCTCCACGGCCTCTAAAAAACCGTGAGTTTTAAAGTCTACCCACGGCTTGTTGCGCTTATTAAATTTATTTTGTCTCAGCGCATCCAGGCAGGCAGGCCGGTACTAAAAAAATAGCAATAAAAAAAATACCGATAACAGTTGCCTGAATGCTTGTACACCACTAAAATCTCCTAAATTATAATTGCTTTTTCACTTTGACCGCTCGTATTTATATTATCAAAATTTGTATGTCAAGAGTTTTTTTAATTTAAACAGGTACTGAGGCTTTGTAAAGTGTGGCTTTACCTTCGATTCTATACTTGTTAACCGAAGAGGGGATAATAACCGATGTCCCCTTTTTCAGAAGTATATTTTCATTTAAACTGATATCTGTAATGGAAGCCTTTCCGTCAGTACAAAGAATTATTTCAACACTTCTTTTTTCAGGGCTTGTATATGATATGTTTTTTTTATCAGAAATTACAGACAGAACAAATTCTTCGGCCATACTGTGGTAAACTTTTTCACAATTTTTATTCTTTTGCGATAAAAGAATATTAACATCCGTTTCTTCAAAGTTAAGTACGTTTAAAAGTTCCGGAACATCGATGTGTTTTTTTGTCAGCCCGCCCCTAAGTACGTTGTCTGAATTTGCCATCAATTCTATCCCAAGGCCATCGAGATATGCGTGAAGCTCTCCAGAATGGAGAAAAAGCGCCTGACCTGGTTTAAGAGAAATTAAGTTCAAAAGAATCGGTGCAAAAACTCCCATATCATCAGGATACTCTTTGTAAAGATTTATCATCCATTTAAAGCCGGGATTATCTTCGGATAGTTTTTGTGCATTTGTAATTGCATGTTCTAAGATTTGTTTTTTTATCCGGCCGTTTATTGTTAAAATAGAGCGAAAAAAACTTTTCAGGCCTTCTGAATTTGGTTGTCTTTTAAGATTATTAAGTTCTTTGTACAAAACTTTCAGGCAGATTTTCTCCATAAGAGAAATAATTTCTGAAATTTTGCGAAAACCACATAGAGCCACAAAAGGAGTCAAAGCACAAATACACTCGGGCTTGTGGTTTTCATCTTTATAGTTTCTGTTTGGAGAATCTAACGATATTTTCAGCCTGTTTTCTCTTTCAAAGCCTTGTTCTGCCTGTTTAATGTCTGGATGAGCTTGTATGGAAAGAGGTTTTGATGCAGCAAGGACTTTGAAGAGATATGGAAGTTTGTTGTCAAATTTTGCAGCTATTTCTTTTCCGAGAATATCTGCAGGGGATTGTTTTATCAATTCAAGTAAAGATAGCCACTTGCCGCCATATTGAACTAAAGAAGGTGACTTTGGGTGCGCACCCATCCACAGTTCTGCCTGGGGTTTTGTTGAAGGAGACTGATTGCCCAGAAGATCAGCAATAGCGGTATGGGATCCCCATGCATACTCTTGGATGGTATTTTTCATCAGGCATATTTTTTTCATCACTCTTGAACCTTGAACCTGAGTAGTTACATTTTGTTTACGTTGATTTAGGATAACATATAATATACTAATATGGCAACCAACAACCTGAGTAGTTTAGGGAAACATCAAAGTCGGTGCTAAAGCTTTAATATTAGGAGTTTCTGGGGACTTCAAAATTCGAAATCCGAATATCGAAACTCGAAACAATATCTAATTTCGAATATCAAATGACCAAAACATTTCAGACAGTTATCCAATATCTTCTGGGCTCGGCACGTTTAGAATTTTGGATTTTGGTCATTCGTATTT
>JAUWFS010000232.1:0-4620 GCA_030606805.1 Deltaproteobacteria bacterium | reverse complement strand
TAGGGTTCAGACTTGCATCGGTAAAGAGAGAATAATTGTTCATTAAGAAAAGGATTTACGGTTCAGACGCATATTTCCTTCACCCGCCCAACTTCGCCGCTTTCCAAACGGACTTTAATGCCGTGGAAGTGATGGGGAGATTTTGTCAAAATGTCTTTCACAATACCTTTAGTGAGATTTCCCGATCGTTGGTCTTTCTTTAATACAATCAAAACCGACAACCCGGATTTTATATTCACACGATTTTTACCATTCATAATTTTTTTATCTTATGGTAAAAATCAGGAGCAGTCAAGCGCCTGGCCGGTCAGATGCAATTTTTTGATCATATAGGTTGCCGAACACAATTAAATAGGATAATCCGTAAAAATCGGTGTCAAGGGGGGAATTTGAAGGGTTTTCTCCTTAAGGAAACGGCATTTCCCTTAATCTATAAAGTCAGGCCTAAACGGTGCAGAACATTTCCTCCTGCAATCCCGATATAGCGGGACAGATTATGAGTTGTTCATGAGAAATGCGGGTTAAATGAAAATTAAACTTAAGGAACCTTTTGTTCCGCAAGAAAAGCATGACACGTTCCGTCAGGAAATAATTTCTGTTCTAACGGAGCGAAGCCTGTCAGCGCGCGAGATATCCGCAGAAGTCGGAATTTCTGAAAAAGAGGTTGTCGATCATCTCGGGCATATCCGGATAGCAGTTCGCAAAAGCAAAGAGCGCCTGATGATAATCCCTGCTGAATGTAAAAAATGCGGATTCAGGTTCAAAAAGAGGGAACGACTGAATAAACCAGGAAAATGTCCAATCTGCCGTAGTCAGCAGATTCAAGAGCCACTTTTTTCCATCAGCTAACCCGCATTTTCACAAGCTGAGTTTGACACATCTTAAACATCTTTCCTCCATATCTCTATTAATTCATTGACTTTTTTATATATTTTTATTATACAAAATATAATTGTATATCTTAAATTACTTTTCTTTCTCTACTGCGGACATCTGTAAAATCGCTATTTACCCTGAATTTTTGATAGTAATCTAAACACTCAAGGCATTTTGGCCTTTATCGTCGGAATATAAATTTTATGTATAGAGACATCATATCTTTTAAAAAACACAGTCTTCCTAAAATAATATCACAAGGCTTTTTTATTCGGCGAAATCACACGATAAAACCCCCTGCTGAGGATTTTATCGTGCAAAATTGCCCTATTTTTCTTTTTCGCATGCAATAATACACGAAAACAAATCGGGTTTTAGGCCCGCTATATCAAAGTTATGTGTAAAAGGAGTATTAAAGTATGTTGTATAAATTAGGTTCATCGAATGGAAAATTCGACAAGATTGAGCCAGTCACATTCAAGGATTTTGCAAGTTTCGGAAACCTTGAAAAAGATTTAGAAGAATTAGTTGCAAAAAGCATACTTGATATCCTGTTTGAAGATTCAAGTCTGATGCCGATATTTCAAGAGCGCCAATACCAAGCGGAGGCAGATATTTATGCTCTAAATGAAAAAGCTGAATTAATAATTTTTGAGCTAAAGCGTGGCTCTGCCGGAGAAGAAGCAGTTCATCAAGCTTTGCGCTATGCTCAAGATGCAGGTCAATGGAGTTATTCAAAACTACAAGAAAAATATCAAAAATACACAAACACAGAGGTAGAATTAACACAAGCACATCAGGAGGCGTTTAATCTTGAACATGCGTTAGATGCAAAAGAAGTAAATAATAAACAGCACCTTCTTGTTATAGGCAGTGCGGCAGATGAAAGCCTCATTAATGCAATTGACTATTGGAAAAGACAGGGTATTTCAATTGAGTTCTTGCCTTATCGTATCTATGAATTAGGCAAAGAAAAATATTTTGAGTTCTTTGCTTTGCCATATGATAAGCACAAAAATCCAAGTGACATCAAAGGAGTGTTGTTTGATACCAACAGAAGTGGGGATGAAGATTCAATTTGGTACATGATGGAAAACCGTCGTGTTGCAGCTTTCGGAGATGCAAAAAGATTCATTGAATATGTTTATTCAGGTGATATCGTCTTCTTTTCTCATAAATGGGCTGGTCTTGTCGCCGCTGCAAGGGTTAGTAAAGGAGATATTAAAGCACCTGACAAGGGTACATTGTATAGAGATGTGGATTTTATTACCCCAATACCCAGAAAAGGGGAAACGATGAAGGCTATGCCATTCAAGAAAGTTTCTGAGATTACAGGAAAAAGCTTCTTTTGGGCGAGAACTATTAAAGTACCCTACCTTTCAAAAGATGAAGCGGAAAATTTAGCTAAAGAATTGAAATTGTACCTTGAAAAAAACACATAACCAGGCGCTGGAGATGGACTGGGCAAAGCCGTGCCGTTTTTGAAAGGCAGCATTTGACCGGTAGTTTTTACCTTTATCATAGTTTTTCGGTTATCGTTGCCCAGCCACTCAGCTCTACGTTAAGCCCTGACAAGACATGACAACATCACTCAATGATCGGTTTAAAACTTTTCTCACTCGGTTGCCCTTTGCAGAAGCGATTGATGAACTGGAGCTACCCCCAGAATTTGACGACTCAAAGCGCGCCGATTTCTTGATAGATAATCGAAAAGCCATCATCGAGCTCAAGTCGTTAGAATCTGATCCAGAGCACAAAATACACACCGAACTTAAGAACCATCAAGACAGAGATGAATATCCGCTTTTCTACGGTGAGTTGGAGCTATCGAAAATCCTCAAACACCTGCCGGACGGTGTGGAAATACAGAAGAAAATGTTATATAAGATCTCTCGTTCGATCGAGCAGTCATTCAGAGAAGCAGACAAACAGATCCGTGACACGAAGGACATATTTAACTGTCCCGACTCAATTGGCCTTCTTGTGTTACTGAACGAGGATATTTCGGTTCTGTCTCCAGAGATAATATCATACAGAGTAAGTCAGCTCCTTGCAAAAACAGAAGATGATGGCAGTCCTCACTACCGGAACATAACATCTGTCTGGTTCATCTTAGAAAACTTCTCCCTGAAAACAAAAGAGGGGCACAAACTGCTTCCATCAATTGTCATTGACGGCCCTAGTGCCGATGGCAAACCAGAACTCACTAATATCATGAACAATTTGCAGAGCAACTGGGCAGCATTCAATGGGGTTCCATTTGTCACCGGAGAGGCCAAGAAGATTGCCGACTCTGACTTTATTCGCCTTTCCGAATTAGAAAAGGAAGATCAAGGTCGTATGCTGAGGCATGAACTTTGGCGAAAGCAGTATCGAAATAAACGCTATCTCAATTCCTTGTCCGATGAGGCCGTGCTAGTTCATGGTGCCAGACTATTGTCTTTCATGACTCCACATTTACTCAAGGACGGTCATAAACTACCTTTTGAAAAAGTAGCGCAATTCATGGAAGGATGGACTCATTTCTTGGAGGAGGCCCAAATTAGGGGATTGAATCTAAAGAAAATGCAAAAACTAAAACTGGCTTAACATCCGGTTTCACCAGATCGCAGGGGCCGAGCTGCTTTCAAAGTTTTCGGTTTGCGAAATGCCTCGATATTTAGATGCTTCTGGAATCCCCTGCGCCAGGTGAACCGGGGCGTTGGGTGTCAGCACTACCGATATGAAGACTACTGATTGCAAAGACTTGTGATGGCCAACCCCATCCCAAACATCATTGTATTATCACAAAATAACGCGGAGAGGGAGCCAACATGGTCGATTTCAAAAAACGCTTAGCAGGAAAAAAGACGGTAAAACCGGTTGACCCAGTAAAACTCTATGACACTCTCGACCGCGCCCATGACAAAGGCCCTTTGCGGCCAGCTCAACTGTCAGTTCTCACCGAATGGTTTAATAACTATCGAGCGTCTCGTGACGTTATTGTAAAATTGCACACTGGCCAGGGAAAGACATTGGTCGGCCTGCTCTTACTTCAAGCAAGACTGAACGACCATAAGGGATCCGCACTTTATCTATGTCCTGACAATTTCCTCCTTTCCCAAACATGTGAACAAGCAAAACAGTTTGGTATCGCAACGTGTATGGCCGATCCCGACCTGCCGGATGAGTTTTTGAATGGCGATAGGATTCTCGTCACCTCAGTGCAGAAACTGTTCAACGGACTTACACGTTTCGGTCTTAACCGAAAATCTGAATCTGTTGGCACGTTGTTGATGGATGACGCTCATGCATGTGCTGATAGGATTCGTGAAGCTTGCCGTATTCGTATACCCAGCACTGAACAAGCTTATGCCAGCCTGAAAGCACTTTTTGCCGAAGCGTTAGAGCAGCAAGGAATTGGGACTTATGCAGATATTTGGAAAGAAAAGGGGTCGAGTCTGCCTTTGACCCTTATTAATTTGAGCAAGGGTCAACCATAGACTTGACCCCATTTTTAATTACCCTGTCAACTTATAAACTAATGTCCCGTATATTCCCCCTTATTTTTCAATGGCTGTTCCCGTGGGGTTCCTTCCTGACGATATAAACTTATAAACTGAGCTACGTTGTCCCGCAAATCCAAAAATAAACCACATCTGACAGAAAAAAGAGGTTTTAAAATAGCATAAATATCAATTGGATAGCGAGTTATTTACTTAATTATGGACGTCCCGCAGTCTACACGCAGTCTACAACATAACG
>JAUWFS010000145.1:0-8712 GCA_030606805.1 Deltaproteobacteria bacterium | reverse complement strand
ATCAAATGCTTCGCTATTTTTTCTTGTATTCTTTGAATTAAATGCACACCTTACAAGGTATGAGTGCCTAAAGTGAGCTAAAGTATATTAAAGTGCCTAAAGTTAAGGAATGCGCCTTCAGCGCTACCAATTTTAATTTTTTTTACTGTACAACTTTGCTCACTTTGTTTCTATATGAACTTATAACCAAGCCCTGAAAATCTATAGCACGCCGAAGGCGTACCACAACTTTAGGCATTTTAGGCACTTTAGCTCACTTTAGGCACTTATAAGTCTTCAACCAATCATGGGTGACACCTACTTATTAATTACATCACTGTATTTACGAATCAAAGTACTAAAGTTGTGGAAAAAATGATCATGTTAAAAAAACCGGTTTCAATCTTTTTTCTTTGCTTATTTTGCCTGTTTTTTCTTTATATGGAAAAAACGGCTATTAGCGCATATAATGATATTAGAGGCTTTAAAACAGCCGCCAAACTGCTTAACAATGGAATGTATCTTGAAGCGTTAAGCATATACCAGGAGATTTCAATTTATTCGGATAAACAGGACAACAGAGCGCGGGCATTATTGTTCATGGGAACCGTTTACAGCCTTTATCTTGATCAGTATAATGCTGCCCTGAAACAATTTGACAAAATTATTAAAACCTATCCGACCAGCCCTGCAGCATCTGATGCTATTTTTAACAGCGGTATGGTATTATATGAAACAGGAAAATCTAAAAGAGCATATGCTTTTTTTAAAAAGTACCTGGAAAAATATCCTTATGGCTTGCGCAGGCAATCGGCGGAAGTATGGGCTGACAGCGCAAAGGATCAGATGTCACAAATCCGGGAACCTGAAGAGATTACCGCACCTCCTTTGTATAAGAGGTATGTTGAAGATATAATTATAAGGGTTTTGATTAAAAACAAAGCTGAAAAAATTACCATTCATTCAGAGCAAAACAGCTCATTATATAATCCATTTTCAAAGAAAATGATTTATCGTGGCCCCGGGCCTGTAACCTTCACAAAACAGGGGAACCAGCTTGTGGCAAATGGGCAAAAGCTTGATATCCATATATGTACGGTCAAAACCGACGGCAAAACTATTATGGTTGATAATCGCAGATTCAGGGGCGATCTTACTATATTAGCGGATTCAAAATCGCTGTCTGTTATTAATAACATTCCGGTTGAACAGTATCTTTATGGTGTAGTGCCCAGAGAAATGCCGCATACCTGGGCAAAGGAAGCCCTGAAAGCTCAGGCAGTGGCTGCAAGAACATATGCTCTTTATATTAAGGATAAAAGTGCCGACAAGCCGTACGATGTGGAATCAACCACGACATCCCAGGTATATGGAGGATTTGACTCTGAAAAAGAGGAGTCTAACCTGGCGGTTGATGAGACACGTGGCCAGGTAATTACCTTTGATGGAAGACTTATTGTCGCCTATTTTCATTCAAGCAGCGGAGGATATACCGAAGATTCAAAAAATGTCTGGAGCGCAGATTTGCCGTATCTTAAAGGGATCCCTGACAGTTTTAGCGCAAATATTCCAAATGGCGAATGGAGATTTTTTGTTTCATATAATGATATGCAAAATTGTTTGAACCAATATGGCCTGAATATAGGACAGATCAGGGGGCTCAATGCTGCCGGCAAGTCTCGATCCGGACGTTTACTAAGGGTAAGGGTTATTGCAAAGAACGGGACGACTGAACTAAAAAGCAATAATTTCAGAATAAAGGTTGGAGCAACCATGTTAAAAAGCACACTTCTAAAAATAACTCCCGATCATGACGGCATTCTTTTTACCGGCAAAGGTTACGGTCATGGAGTCGGTATGAGTCAATGGGGCGCCAATATGATGGCCAGGGAAGGGTTCGGCTATCAGGATATTTTAAAGCATTATTATCAATCTGTTAAAATAGTGGCTCTGAGAAGCCAATAATTCGTAAGAGTTCAGCCACTAAGTCACAAAGGCACAAAAGGACTTTAATTTTAAAGTGTTGACTGCCGCCAATGCAACCATATGAAATAATAAAACAGATCCCGATTTTTAAAACATTGAGCGATTATGATCTAAATGATCTTATCAGTTCGCTTCGTCTGAAATCCTTGAAACAGGGGCAGACCCTTTTCTGGAAGGGTGATGAAGGAACCGCTCTGTATATCGTAAAAAAGGGGACAATTAAAATTGTACTTCCGTCAATAGGGGGTGATGAAATTATCGTTACAATGTTTTCAGAAGGGGATTTTTTTGGAGAAATGGCCCTGCTGGACGGAGAGCCCAGATCTGCAGATGCTGTGGCAATAGAACCCTCTGAAGTGTTCGTTCTCAGCAGAAACAATTTCCTTTCATTTCTACAATCCAATGTTAATGCTATTAAGTCGATTCTTTCCCTGCTTTCGAAAAGACTGCGGAGAACCGATGACATGTTGGAAGACACCTGCTTTTTGAATATTTCAGCAAGGCTTGCAAAAAAACTGACAGAGCTTGCAGAATCGCATGGCAGGAAAGATGGAAATATTATCCATATAGACCTTTCCTTAACACAAAAAGAGCTTGGCGATATGGTCGGAGCAACACGGGAAAGTATTAATAAGGAGCTTAAATCACTACGGGAACAAGGTCTGATACTAACTGAGGAAAGCAAAATCCAGATATTAGACATATCTCACCTGAAAAGCAAAATTTTTTAATTTAGGGCATACCTGATAGTGTAGTGAATTTCATATCTATGATGTGATCTATTTCATTGCAATTTGTGGTAAACGACAATCATAAAATTGGAAATCTAACGAGTTTTTCAAACCTCTCGTAAACTCAGAAAAGTTGTCGAATGGTTGATATATACCGCAATTTCTTATATACAACGAAAACTAAAATCGATACGTCAGGTACTATTTGGGACATTATTATCAGGGGAAGTGAACGAAGGATACGATTAATCCATAACAAAGGATAAAGAAATTATCATGAGAAAGCATAAATCCTTTCTTAAACTTATTTGTTTGTTCACAATCTTGACACTTTGCATGTTTGTTTATGGTTGTGTGACAACTAAAACAAAGCCATTATCAAAGCCATTATCAAAAACAGAGTCTTTACCCCCCAACCTTTCGATTTACCTCAAAGATTACAAGAAGGTCTATCACACCATGGTAGGACCCTGGATCAATACAGGATTGTATTTGGAACCTGGCAATTTTGTGCAAATGTCTGTTACTGGAAAAGTTGGCTTTGAGCATAACATAGGAGGTCATAACCTGGATCCTTCGATGAGGCTATTCGGTAGGATAGGTAAGGAAGGGGATATTTTCAAGCTTCTTAGACCAAATAACACAGGAAAGTTTCTGGTCAAGGGGACGGAAGAAGGGGGAAATTTTTTTATAGGATATAAACACGGTGAATGGGATATCAAAGGGAAACCCAAGAGAGAAACATCTTATTATAAATATTTTTACGGGGAATTTATTATTGATATCCTTATCTGGAAAAAAGACGACCCGGAGTTCATCCTTACCGGACTTGAAGAATTATTCAGGGTATATCCTGATAATCCTCGCATTAGGAGCCTTTTAGCCAACCAGAAAAGTAAAGTGGCATTTAATGTTTTGGCTAAAAAGGGTAATGCAAAAGCTATTGAATCCTTGAAGCGTAACATTACTTTCAGAATAAGAAAAAAGGAAATAACACGGGAAGACCTGTTTGATCTGGGTAAGGACTATTATCGTGTTTATTTATTATCGAAGCAGAAAACTCCTCACAAAAGGGAAGCGTCTTCCTTCTTTAAAAAAAAGGCGCTTGATACTATGCGTCTGGCTCTTAAAAAACAGCCATTTTTAGATCAATTGACAGGGGATGATCAGGAGACGCTCTTTTTCAAAACAGAATATTTAGAAGTGATCAAAAATATTAGTCAAAAACTTCCCAAACACAAAAGTCTGGGTTTTTGTTATTGTTCTATTGGAAGGTATTACCACAATATTGGATTATATAATAAAGCAATTGTTTTTTTTCAAAAAGCTTCAGAAATTGCAAAAAAAGAAGGTTATAAGCATATAGAAAGCTTGTGCATCATTCTCTCTTCATATACTTTTATAGAAATAGGAGATTTTGAGAAAGCAATTTGCCAGGCCAACCGCATTATCGAAAGATATGATAATTTTTTCTCAAGATTAGCGAAAAAAAGGAATCCCCTCCATCGGGCATGGATGATATTGGGACAGGCACATTTTTACAGTGGCAATTATAAACAGTCCTCGATTTTCGCCGACAAAGTAATAGGCATTAGCGGTGACTATGAGAATTTTTGTCCGGCCGTAGGCTGTTGTCTCAAAGGGTATTTGTCAGTTTATCAAGAAAAAACTATTCCTGCTAAAGAATATTTTCAAAAATCCAACAGACAATTGGGTGTCTCAACCCTTTCAGGGAGTTTTGTCCCCTATATTATAAGTTGTAATCAGTTAGGTCTGGCAATGGCCTATATCCTTGAAAAGAATTACGAAAAGGCTTTAGAAATATTAAAAGCAGATGCCACTCAGATTACCGCAATTACATGGCGGCGTCAGGCGCTTTTTGCGCAGATTTACAAGGAAATGGGACAGGAGGAAAAAGCCCTTGAACACCTTAAAAAGGCCATAGAAATCATCGAGAGGACATGGCGACATTTAGGGTCACATGAATACAAAATGGTAGCTATGGTTCAACGAGAAACCGTATATCATGATATTGTGTCTCTCCTGTTTCAAATGAAAAGATATGATGAGGCATTTAATTACGCTGAATTGGCCAGGGGCCGTGCATTTGTCGATCTGTTAGGTAATCGAAAGCTTAAGCCAAAGGATGAGACCATTCTGGCCATGAACAACACTATCAACGAGCTGAGGGAAGAATTGAAACAAATGAAAGGGGAGATAGCCTTAGCTAAAGATAGTGAAACCATGCGCGAGCTAAACCTCACTTCCACCAGAGATATTATAGAGAAAGAAAAAAGTCTGGAGGAAGAAATAAGAAATCTTAAGAAGGCAAACTTTGAATTTATGTCCACGACCATGGTTGAGCCTTTAAGTTTAGCGGAGGTCAAGAAGTTGCTTCTTGGACCAGTAAGCCTGATAAGCTTTTTTGTAACGGATGAGTGCACATATGTATGGGTCATTGATAAAGATAAAATGACCGGTGTCAGGATACCAGTGTCACAAGAAAAGCTGGAAAGACTTGTCAGGATTTACCGCATGAATGTTATGGAAAAAGGCACGAATCGGGATCTTGTTCTGGAACAGACAGAAAAGATTGCACAGGACCCGAAAAAAATAGCAAAAGAACTTTATGATTTTTTATTCGAACCCCTGAAAGATCACATTACAAACAGGCGTATATGCATTGTTCCCCATGATATCCTCCATTATCTTCCTTTTTCTGCTCTTTATGATGGTTCAAAATATGTGGTTGAAGATTACACCATCTTTTACAACCCCAGCGCCACGGTCTTGAAATATTGTTTTGATAAACACAGGTCTGGTAAGAACCAGTTTTTTGGCATGGGCAATCCAAAGTTAGAAAAGGCATCATATGATCTTCCATTTGCACAAAAGGAAGTGGAGGAAATCAGTTCCAATTTTCTCGATTCAGAAATATTTTGTCGAGAAAAAGCAAATGAGGAACGGTTCAAAAAAATGGCGGGAAAAGAGGAATTGATCCATTTAGCCTGTCATGGGGAATACAAGTCCGATGCCCCGTTACTCTCAAATCTCAGATTAGCTCCATCAAAAAGTGAGGACGGACGATTAGAGGTGCATGAAATCTTTGATCTTGACCTAAAACCTAATTTGGTTGTCTTGAGCGCCTGCCAGACTGGTATGGGTAAACGAAGTTCAGGAGATGAAATCACCGGTCTCACCAGAGCCTTCATTTATGCAGGGACACCCTCTATTATCACGACCCTCTGGAGTGTCAACGACCAGTCTACTGCGGAGTTGATGACCAGTTTTTACGAGCATTTCAAAAATCAGTCAAAGATAGATGCCTTAAGGGCTGCACAATTAGAGTTGATGAAGAAATATCCCCATCCCTTCTATTGGGCGCCATTTTGTTTGACAGGGGATTATCAATAAAAGGGTTAAATCTTTGGCCGGGTAATAGGATAAGCAGAAATTTTAAAATCATGTCAATCCTGTTTGTCCTGTCAAAAACATCGAATTAAGGGGCAGCATATGAGGCGTTACTTCCAAATAACGATGATCCTTTTTTTCTTCTTTTTTTTAGGAACAGGCACGAGTTGGGCTGGTCCCATGAGGATTGCTATCCCCTCTTTTAAAAACAATACTGGTGATCAAAAACTGGATTTTCTCAGAGAAGAACTGCCAGACAGGTTAATTGAAAAACTTCGCCTTATTAAAGACATTGAAATAGTTGAAAGAAAAACATTTAATGAAGTGCTTAAAGATATGATGCTTCAACAGCCAATAAAGGATAAGGAATCCCTGGCCAACCGTATTGGGAAGCTTTTGGGTGTTCAGGGGTTGCTTTATGGTGATATTATCCAGACAGAACTTGGAGAAACTCCTATCTACAAATTGAATGTGCAAATGGTTGATACGGAGTCAGGGCGGGCAGTCAATGAATGGTTCAGCTCAGGGGAGCTCTCCGATTTTCCAGCAATGGTAACCATCCTGTCCGGCAAAATATCAGATTATGTAAAACAGAAAGTTGCCATCAGAAATTTAACTGAATTGATCCACCTGAATCCTCCCTTTAAAATAGAACTCTGGACAGATAAGAAAAGATACAGAATCGGCGAAAAACTTATCATTTATTTCCGTTCTGAAAAGGATTGTTACCTTACACTGATCGATATGACCACCAGCGGAAAGTTTTATATCCTATTCCCGAATCTTTATACAGCGGATAATTACATAAAGGCAGGTAAAGTCTATTCCATACCAGGACTGCATCACACATTTTCCATCACCGTAGGTGAACCCAGAGGATTTGAAAGGTTGAAGGCCATTGCTACTCTTGAAAATGTCAATCTGATAAATACGAGGGTGTGGGAAGGCAAACAAATTTTCGTCAATCTCCTAGAACCGACCAAGGCCATCCGAGGTATTAAAGTGATCATAACCACTACCCCTAAACTGACATGGTCTGATGCCTATCATGAGGTGATTATTGAATAGCCGTTACTGCAACTTATTTTCGTTGCCCAAGGTAACACAGCGGGGTCAAACTTATGGTAACACAGGGGGCCAGGGGGGTGTTTCGGATTGTATGGAATTATCTTTTCTGCAAATTCTTTTATTATATCCTACATTGAGCGTTTCGCTCAATAATCTTGGAAAGGAGAACGCATTGTATGTTAGCCATTAGATCAAAAACAGGAAAGATGAATGTGGCAAGAATAGCTGCGCTGGTGTTTCTGTTTATTATATCGTCTTCGTATGCCTATGCTTCGCAATCTACCATTACAGAGGCCGAGGGCTATGCCTGCATGGGTGAAGACAGGTCAAGGAGACAGACGGAACTGGCTGCGCTGGAAGCTGCAAAAAGAAACGCAATAGAGTTTGCATCGACCTACATGACAAGCGAAACGCATATCAAGGACTTTGAGCTTGAGAAGGATCTGGTATCTGCATACGCCAATGCCACAGTGAAAATCATTAAGGAACTCGAGAAGGGCTGGTACAGAGATGCGAATGCAGGGGATTGTTTCAGGGTAAAAATTAAGGTCGAGGTGATACCTGATAAAAAGGCAATGGATAAAGTCTCTAAAAGAAAGGATGTTGCCGACGATCCGTCTGCCCCGCTCCATGTCCGGCTCTGGACGGATAAAAAGGAATATAAAAGCGGCGAGAAAATGAGGATTTACATAAAAGGCAACAAGCCCTTTTATGCCCGTGTTATATACAAGGATGCTGCCGGGGAAATGGTTCAGATACTGCCCAATCCTTACAGAAATGAAAATTATTTCCAGGGCGGGGTTATCTATGAAATACCGTCCGGCAATGACAGGTTTGATCTGGAGATAAGCCCTCCATTCGGCGAGGAAAATATAACTGTATATGCAAGCACATCACCGCTGGGCGAGATTGACCTTCACACTCAGGGGGGAGTCTATTTTGTTACGACAAAGGCAAAGGACATCGGTGCAAGAACAAGAGGAGTAACACTAACCGGAAAATCAACCGGCAAAGGCAGCTATGCCTCTGAATTCTACGAGAATAAGGCTGAAGTTAAAACAAGGTCTGCAAAATAAGTTCGAAGTGCCTAAAGTGCTCTAAAGTCTTCAACCCCTCTGTGCCAATATAAGTGAGACACTTCCCAACCTATAATTTAGTGTATATTATAGAGGGTGGGAAGGAGAAATAAAATGTTAGAGAATGCATCAATGGCAACTCAGGTTAGCAAAGAAACAAAAAACATTCAAGGTATTAGAACTGTGCCTGATCCCGAAGTGCGAGAGAAGGCAGTTCGTCGAAAATTCACGGCAGAGCATAAACTTCGTATCCTCAAGGAAGCGGGATCTTCTACGGAACATGGCCAAATTGGCGCCATGCTACGTCGAGAAGGACTTTATTCATCCAATCTCAATGCATGGAGACAGCAGTTTAAAAAGGGGACATTAAAAGCCCTATCTCCCAAGAAGCGAGGGCCTAAATATAAAAGGCTCGATCCATCAGCCCATCGCGTCATTGAACTTGAGCGAGAGAATGAAAG
>JAUWFS010000072.1:0-13946 GCA_030606805.1 Deltaproteobacteria bacterium | reverse complement strand
TAACTTTGATGTAGCGGGCCTAAAAGCCCGATTTGTTTTCGTGCATTATGGCCTGCGAATAAAGGATTATAAGGTAATTTTGCACGATAAAACCCACAGTAGGGGGTTTTATCGTGCGATTTTGCCCTATAAAAATTATTGACATTATGACTAGATGTCGAATTCGTTGCCATTTGTCGAAACCTTTTATCGGACTTCGGCTACAGCCACCATATAGTTTTTACCATAATTTTTGGCAAACGATTTATAAAAATCAGTCAGCTATTCAGGTGTTCGATAATTGAGTTGGAGCTGAGCAAGTAGTATCGGTCTTTAGAAAATTAGAGAATCAGTATAATTTCGGAAGTAGTTCCAGTTTGAAGTCCATTGGGGCATATCCATATAATAAATCATGCAGTTGTGCAAGATAAATATAAAATACAACATATTTTCTATATTATATTCATGCTCAGACAATTGAGGGTTTAGGAGTCGGAATCTTATATTGACAAATACTTTATAGACTGAAGGCGGAAGGCTTTTAGGGCATATAAGGTAAATAGGCTGAAGACCGAAAACTCTTGGGAAGCTTTAGCCTTCAGACTTCAGCCTAAAACGCTATTTAAAATTTAAATATCATAGTACAAAAAGAACTCATGCGGATGGGGACGAAGTTTTACGGCATTTACCTCTTTCTCTGTCTTGTATTCTATCCACATATCTATTACATCTTCCGTAAACACATCACCCTTGAGCAAAAATTTATTATCTTCTTTTAATGCTGAAAGCGCTTCATCTAAAGAACCAGGAGCCGAAGGTATGTTGGCAAGCTCCTCTGGTGCAAGTCCGTATATGTCTTTGTCTAACGGCTCACCCGGATCAATCCTGTTCTCTATGCCGTCTAATACCGCCATTAGTATGGCTGAAAACGCCAGATATCCATTGCAGGACGGATCAGGTGTCCTGAACTCTATTCGTTTAGCTTTGGGTGATGCTGAGTACATAGGTATTCTTATAGCTGCACTGCGGTTGCGGCTGGAATATGCCAGATTAACCGGCGCTTCAAATCCTGGCACAAGTCTCTTGTAAGAATTTGTTGTCGGATTGGTAAAAGCACACAATGCTTTGCAGTGCTTCAGTATGCCGCCTATGGCATATAAAGCCTCCTGCGATACACCGGCATATTTGTCTCCTGCAAAAAGAGGCTGCCCTTCTTTCCATATGCTTACATGCGTATGCATCCCTGTACCGTTATCCCCGAATAATGGCTTGGGCATAAAGGTAACCGTACGGTTGTGACGACAGGCCACGTTCTTTAGTACGTATTTAAACCACATTAGCTGATCACCCATCTGCACCAAAGGCTTAAAACGCATATCTATCTCTGCCTGACCGGCTGTAGCTACTTCATGATGCTGACATTCAACATCTATACCTAAATCCTCTAAAGTAAGCAGCATCTCGGTACGAATATCCTGAAACTTGTCCATGGGTGGAACTGGGAAATATCCCTCCTTATGCCTGGTCTTATATCCCAAATTAGGATTCTCCGCTCTACCTGCATTCCAAATCCCTTCTATTGAGTCAACCTGATAAAACGACTTGTTCCTGGATGACTCAAAACGAACATCATCAAATATGAAAAACTCTGCCTCAGGACCAAAATATGCTGTGTCCCCTATCCCGGTGCCTTTAAGATAAGCCTCAGCCTTCTGGGCAATGTAACGGGGATCTCGTGAGTATGACTCACGGGTGAGCGGGTCTGCTATGTTCCCTATAAGAACAAGTGTCGGCACTTCAAAAAATGGATCCATCCTGGCTGTTGCAGGATCCGGTATCACTAACATATCACTGGCGTGAATGGGCTGCCAGCCCCTTATGCTGGATCCATCAAATCCAAAACCATCTTCAAATGAAGACTCGTCCAACTCGCTCACAGGCACGGTAAAATGCTGCCATACTCCAGGAAAATCCAGAAAACGTATGTCTACCGCCCTGGCTCCTTTCTCTTTTGCCATTGCTAACGCATTTTTTGGTGTCATTAAATCGCATCCTTTCCTCTTTCTCCGGTACGAACCCTTATTGCTTCTTCAACAGAAAACACAAAAATCTTTCCATCGCCTATTTTGCCCGTGTTTGAAGCCTGTATAATTGTTTCAACCACCTGATCTGCCAACTCAGAATCAACAACTATTTCGATCCTGATTTTTGGGATAAAGTCCACCACATATTCGGCTCCCCTGTAGATTTCCTTGTGGCCTTTTTGGCGTCCATACCCCTTGACCTCTGAGGTTGTCATTCCCTGTATGCCTATTTCATTTAATGCTTCCTTTACATCATCTAATTTAAAAGGCTTTATAATCGCCTCAATCTTCTTCAAACTCATTATGATTCCTCCTTAGTAACGGTTTACGGTTCACGGTTGACGGTTCACGGTTAAAATGCTTCAACCTGTGCGGTTAGCTTTTAGCCATTAGCAGTTAGCTTTTGGATAAAACTATTTAACATCCTCTTTACCTCATTGATCTGTTGATTAAGTTTTCTAAAATCTCTCATTCCCACTCCTTTTCAATGCTAATGGCTAAACGCACAGATTAACATGCTTCAGCCGTCGCATAATTCATTAAAGAAACCGTGAACCGACAACCGTAAACCGTTATATCCCTGTTCCCGGCAGAACATCTGATAACGCCTTTTTTATTGCAAGCACCCGGTCCGGCACATCAACCTTTTGGCCATCAAAATCTCTGACGTAAAAAACATCTACAACCTGATCAACTTTAGTAGAAATTTTTGAGACCCATACATCCAGCCCGCACCTGAAAAGAGCGTCGGTAATGCTGAAAAGCAGCCCCGGAAAGTCATATGCAAAAACTTCAATGATTGTAAAAAAACTGGAGCTTTCATTATCAACAACGATCCGGTTGGGCCTTTTTGATGCGCGTGGCCTAAGGGATTGATAAGCCAACATCTTTTCCTTTAGAGCTTCAGTAAGATCCAACTCACCCGCAAGAGCGGATTTAAGGTTTGCTTCTGCTTTATCCCATCGCTCGGTTTCAAAAATCTGATCAAGGGGCGGCTTAACTTTAAAAATATCAAGGGCTATATTATTTCGCCAAGTATATGCCTGAGTATCCAGAATATCAATACTGTTTAATGTAAATACTCCTGATATCTTTGAAAAGAGCCCGGGACGATCTATTGCACAAATCGTTACAACCCTTGTGTTGGAATCTGAAGTCCGGGTTACTTTCCAGACAAAATCGGTATCCCCAAGTTTTTTGTAAAGCCTGATATGTTCCAATATATCTTTTGCCGAAGTGTACAGAAGATATCTCGGCGACATTACCTCGAAAAACCGCTCTAATTTCTGTTTTTCCTGCAGCAAAGATGCAGATAATAAAATTTCCTCTTTTTTCTTATTAACTGTCTCAACAGCTTCTCCTGTTGCCAGCTCACCTTTTTTCAAAATGTTCAGCACTGTAAGAAAAAGGTTTCTTAAAAGTGCTGATGTCCATTCATTCCAGGCCTTTGGACCGGTAGAAATTGAATCTGAAACAGTCAGAAGGTAAAGCATTATTAAACGTTCTATATCCTTTATCTTTCTGGCACAGGCAATAACTGTCCCCTCATCATTTAGATCTCTTCTGGACGCAGTCTTGATAAGAAGTAAATGTTCATTTATTAAAAATATTATGGTTTCTATATCGCTTTTTTTGAAACCTCTTTTTTTAAGTATATCGTTAACGATTTTTGCTCCTTTCTGTGAATGCCCCCCAGTCGGTTCTCCTTTCCCAATATCATGGAAAAGAGCTGCCCAAAGCAGTAATCTCTTACTGGAAAGCTCTTTATACAGACTTCCACACAATTGGTTTCCAGCTTTATCTTCATCAGGCATACCGAATTTTTTTATTGTCTGCACTGTAAGCAATGAATGCCTTGCAACAGGATAGATATGATACTCATCATACTGAATTCGATTAACAATATTTTTAAATTCAGGTATAAACCGCACTAAAAATCCTGTACTTAACATATCATTCAAAACATCAATTGTTGTGGAAGGAGCAAATAAAATCCTTTCAAAAGATTTTAAAGCAAATGAAGCGTTTCTGAAATCATCATCAATCAAATATATAAATTCTTTTAACTGCCGTTTTGCTTCAGAACTTAATGGAACTTGCAGGCGAGCGCTTTCTTCAAATATTTTTATCAGCAAATCCGGAGAATCCAGTATAGCCTCGGAAGAAACAAAATTAAGCATAACCCTCTTAATTTCGAGACCATTTATTTGAGTTTGTGTATTGAGTTTTTTTGACAGCTTTGACTTTTCTGTGTACCCTTGTTCACCAATAAACATCAAGTATTGCTGCTTCAAAACCTCCATCCGGCTGTGCAATTTTGATAGAAATCTTTCTACTGGCTGCAGCCCGTTTTGTTTTCTGAGATTCAGGGCATTGGCCAGTTCTGTCTGATACTCAAAATGCAGTTGATCACATTTTCTGCCGGCTATATAATGCAATCGGTTTCTTACATTCCATATAAACGAAAGCGCCTCTTTTAAAATCCGGAACTCGCTATGAGAAAGGAGACCATAATACTCAAGATCTCTTGGCTGTTTAATGTTATATTTAATTCGGGCAATCCACAGCATTGTGTGGTAATCTCTCAATCCCCCCTGCCCTTCCTTAATATTTGGTTCAAGCAAATATGCAGAGTCTCCAAAACGACCATGACGCTTAATACCGCTTTGAACAAGCCATTTTATAATTTTGTCGGATTTGTCCCTTATTACCTTTTCCCGAATTTGTCTCATCAGCTCTGAATACAAAATAGACATCCCACATATAAAACGCGCATCCAGAACTGAATTCAAAACAACAAAATCTTCTCCTGAAAGGCTTACACATTCTTTTAGCGACCTGGTTGAATGCCCCACCTCTAAACCTATATCCCACAGCGGATACACTATTTCCTGTATAATATCCTCGGCTTCATCCGGAACATTTTTTTCAAAAAGAAAAAGAAGATCAACATCCGAGTGAATGCACTGTTCTTCCCTTCCATAGCCACCCAGAGCGATTATGGCATAAGGATTTTTGTCAATTATTTCAGGATCAACCATGCTGCTTTTGAATTTTTCCATAAAATAATCGTTTAAAATCCGGCTATGGCGTTCCATAAAACTTCGTTCTTTTCCGCTAATGAAATCCGAAACAAGATGCTTTTTCTTTTTCTGCAACTTCTCCGAAGGGCTTTCATGCCGGACTTTTATGTCTTTTGAAGGAAGCAAAATTTTACTTTACCTTTGATGTTAGTCATTGGTCATTCTCAACAAAAGTCTTCCAGATTTTCTTTACATTCTCACGCAGATCAATAAATTCACTATCAGGTACTTTAGCGGGTTTTTCCTGAAGACTGAGCCTGTGAGCGGATGCTCTATATTCCAGATAGGCCTCTTTAAGAAAACGCGCCGTAGAATCATCCACTATCTTTGTCTCAATCAATGTTTCCAAAAGGCGCACAATGTCTGTCCATCCGGCAAGTTCATTATATTCGCTGGATTTCAAAAGTACAAGATACTGAACTATAAACTCAATATCAACCATACCTCCCTGGTCCTGCTTTAGATCAAAAAACCCTGGCTCCGGGCTTAAAAGCTCCTTGCGCATACGTTCCCGCATTTCCATGACCTCCTGTTGAAGCCTGGTTTTGCTGCGTGAAAGAGTAAGCACATCCTTGCGTATCTGTTCAAAATACCTCGCCAGATTAATATCTCCGCTTACAGCTCTTGCCTTAACGAGGGCCTGATGTTCCCACGTCCAGGCTTTTTCAACCTGATATTCTTTAAATGCTTCGATGTGACAAACCAGAGGACCGGAGCTTCCGCTTGGGCGCAACCTCATATCTGTTTCATACAGGCTTCCTGCAGAAGTATGCGCGGTTAGAATATGAATAACTCTTTGCCCCAGGCGTGCAAAAAATTGAGCGTTATCCATTGGACGTATTCCGCCTTTTGTTTGTCCATTAGTCCCTGCATGAAGAAAAACCAGATCAAGATCGCCGCCATAACCGAGTTCAATACCACCCAGCTTGCCATAGGCTATAACAACAAAACCCCTTTCGCTTATTTTTCCGTCAAAAAGGCAGGTAGGCTTTCCATGTTTTTTAATTAAATGATTCCAGGAAAGTTCAAGAACCTCATTAATTATTGTCTCGGCAATGTCCGTAAGATGGTCGCTGACCCTCATAAGAGGAAGGGCGTTTGTAACATCCGCTGCAGCGACACGCAATATATTGATCTGTTTGAAAATACACAATTCTTCAATTTGATATTCAAGATCCTGAGCAGGTATGTGCTTCAGTTTTTTTCTTATCTCATTTATAATATCAGATTTTTCAGGTGGTATATATAGGGTGCGGGCATCAAGCAATTCATCCAGAAGTACAGGGTGGAGCGCCAGCAAAGAAACTATCCATGGACTTGCATTTGAAAGTCTAACCAGATGAACAAGAGCATCAGGATTCTCCAAAAGAAGAGCTATATAACAGGTTCGCCTTTCTATTACTTTGATCAAATCAATTATACGGTTTAAAACAAGATATGGTTGTTCGGATTTTCCGACTTCCTTCAACACAAGCGGGATAAGCTTATCGAGCCATTTTCGCCCTTCATTACTCAGTAACCGTGTTCCCGGATCATTACGAAGATGTTCCAACAAACGCAATGCTTCATCCGGCCCGTCAAATCCAGCATTAAAAAGCACTTTATTGCTATGGTCGTTTTCTATCAGATCAAGCCATACATTTTTCAATTCACTATCAATTTTTTCGCCTTTTGTCTCAAAATCTTCAGTGGCAAGCAATTTATTAAAATGATAGTGGACACTTCCCATGTGCCGTTTAAGCTCTAAAGCAAAAAACTCCCATTTATCAAAGCCCATTGATGCGGCAAGACGTGCTTTCCCAACAGAATCTGACGGAATTTTATGGGTCTGCTGATCAGAAAATTCCTGAAGCCGGTGCTCTGTATTTCGTAAAAACTCATATGCCTCTGTAAGATCATTGCAAACATCCTGTGGAATGTACTTTCTATTCGCAAGAATTTTTAACACATTCAGAATACTACGCTCCTGAAGAACAGGCACTACTCCTCCACGTATAAGCTGAAATATCTGTCCGAAAAATTCTATCTCTCTTATACCTCCGGCACCAACCTTAACATCCCCATCCATTCCCTTATGACGTACTTCAAGAGATATTTTGTGCTTCATATCCCTTAAAGATTCATAAACTCCAAAATCAAGGTATCTACGAAAAACAAAGGGCTTAAGTCTGTCCAAAAGTCTTCTACCTGCTTCTTTGTCACCTGCCAACACCCTTGCCTTGATCCAGGCATAACGTTCCCATTCCCTACCCTGTCTCTGATAATAATCTTCCATGTTGTCAAAACTCATAACCAAAGGCCCGCTTTCGCCAAAAGGCCGAAGTCGCATATCAACACGAAAAACAAGTCCATCCGGAGTAGTTGTGCCAATCACATTTACAAGACGTCTGCAAAGGAGCACAAAGAATTCTTCATTGCTGATCGACTTTGATTTACCTTTTGTTCTCCCGGCTTCAGTATATGCAAAAATCAAATCAATATCAGAAGAAAAATTAAGCTCACTTGCTCCAAGTTTACCCATACCAAAAACCACAAGATATTCTTGAGAGCCGTCAGCTCCTGTAGGATTGCCATATTCAGAACAGAGAGATTTATAAAGAATTGAAAGAGCCTCTTCTAAACATGCATCTGCAAAGTTTGAAAGATCAGCCATGGTTTCAAAAAGATCTGCCCAGCCGGCAAGATCCCGCCAGGCAATTCTTACTTTCTCACGAAGTCTGAAACGACGCAGCGTACTGGAAATATTATTATTTTCTTTTGCCTCAGAAAGAAGGATTTTAAGCTTATTATTGTATTCACCCTTTGCGTACCGTCTTTTAATATCGCCGCTTATAATAAGATCAGCCGGCATCTGTGGATTACGTATGCAGCTTCTGGCAACAAAATCACTGAAAGCAAAAACCTTTTTCATAACAGCAAATATCTCAGGATAATGCCCGATTTTGACCTTTGCATTCTCCGCTGCAGCTATAAAAGAATCCAGCTTATTCTTTGCTTCTTCTGCCAGTTCTTCCGGGATATCATTTGCTGATTTCATATTTGATAAGGTAATTTCAAATATTAAATATGACGACTTTGTATCAGGTGGATATACTTCAGCCTTCAGCCTATCCACCTGAGTCGTTATAAAATAGAAATTGGAAATTTGGCCTTCATGCTTTAGTACTGTTCTTCCCAATTTCCAATTTCAAGTTTCAAGCCGTAAACGGTTACCAATATCTTTATGTAACAGGAAACTATCAGAGTTTAAAGTGTTAATTCGTGGCTGACCGAAAACCCCTTGTTCCGAGTGGTCATTGCGAGGAGTGAGGATTAAAATTTGAGCCTGACACCGAGATTGGGCAAAAGGGGGCGTTTTGCAAAGGTCTCATTCTCAGGAGATCAAGAACTATATCGAACGGGCTGTACTTCATAAATAGTTCCCGTGCCGGACAATCTCTCCTTCTACAAGGTAGATTACTTCTTCTGCGATATTTGTGGCATGGTCTGCTATCCGCTCAAGGTGGCGGGAAACCAAAAGCAGGTTAATCAGATAACTCACACGATCGGGGTGCTCGCCAATAGCATGTTTGACCACGTCATAGGCTTCATTCATCATATTATCCACCTCATCGTCTAAGGTGCAAACACGCAAAGCGATGTCCACGTCCATGTTTACAAAGGCATCCAGGCTCTTCTTGAGCATGAATTCGCTTTTTTCAGCCATCGAAGAATGATTGAAAGGGATATCAAGCCTTTGCCGTCTGGCAATAACCTGTACCCGTTCTGCGATGTTCACCGCCTCATCAGCAACCCTTTCCAGATCATTGTTTATCTTAATTACCGCTGCAAGAAATCTCAGATCAATAGCAACCGGCTGATACAAGGCCAAAATTTTCAGACATTCTTCTTCTATTTCTACTTCCATCTCATCGATCTCATGGTCTGAAATTATAATTTTCTTTGCAGCATCACCATCTCTTGTCTCTAAAGACCTTATTACCAAGCGAACACGTTCCTCCACCATAGCTCCAAGTGAAAGAATTCTTTTTTTTATTTTTTCCAGTTCTCTAAAAAAATGTTTAGCCATAACATTTATCTTTCCTTTATCAGAAATTTACAAACTCATTTTTATGTAATCAGAAATTTGAAAACTCAAAAGCAACTTGTTAACAACCAGAGGTGGCGGGCACTTAAATTTAAAACGGCTGACTGTTTGAGCGTATTAGTGAGCATTAAGAAAAAAGAGGCGCTTTTGTATATTCTTGTTAAAAGGATAAATTCAAGTCATAAAGATCAATTTTTCTAAGTGATATTAATACTCTTTTTTCTTTAGGCTCACTTATGCGCGAGTTTCAGACGTTCTTAAATTTAATTGTCCGCTGCCTCAGGTTAATCTCATAATTGAGTTTTCAAATTTCTGGTAATATTAACCGGCTGCAGGTGAGCTTCAGGTGTGATCGAATAAATTTCTGCTTATCCAAAACGGCCTGTTATATAATCTTGCGTCTGTTTTAGATTGGGCCTGGTAAAAATGGTATCTGTCTTACCTGCCTCTATTAGCTTTCCCATATAAAAAAAAGCAGTAATATCTGAAACTCTGGCCGCCTGCTGTATGTTATGAGTTACAATTATAATGGTAAACGATTTTTTTAATTGATAAATTAATTCTTCTATTTTTTGCGTAGCAATAGGATCAAGAGCCGAGCAAGGTTCATCCATTAGCAATATTTCGGGTTCCACCGCCAGTGCCCTGGCTATACACAGTCGCTGCTGCTGTCCTCCTGAAAGTCCAAGGGCTGACTCATGCATTCTATCTTTAACTTCATCCCAGATAGCCGCCAGCTTAAGACTCTCCCCTACACGTTGTTCAATAAAAGCCTTATCTTTAATACCTTTAACTCTCAGGCCATAAGCCACATTCTCAAAAATTGTTTTAGGAAAGGGATTCGGCTTTTGGAATACCATGCCGATCCGGCTTCTAAGCATTACCACGTCAACTGAAGGATCATAAATATCGAGGCCGTCTAATAGAATATTACCTTCCACTCTGCTTATTGAAATCAAATCGTTCATCCGGTTCAAACAGCGCAAAAAAGTACTTTTACCACAGCCTGACGGCCCAATAAGAGCAGACACCTCATTTATATGAAAATTAAGAGAATTATTATGCAGCGCTTGAAACTTACCATAATAAAAATTCAGATTTTTTACTTCTATTTTTACAGGTTTATCCACACGAATTTCCTTTTACCTAACACTTTCCCCAGAGAAGGTGGCTTGAACTTCAGGCACTATAGACTGTCACATATTAAATTGCACAAGGCTAGAGGGAGAAGGCTGTATTGTAATACGCCGACGACCGATAACGCAGTGAAATTTAATATGTGACAGTCTATAATTACTGCATACGCTTTCTGAGATTGGAACGATAAATTATTGCGATAAGATTCATACCTAGAACAAGAAATATCAGCACGAGTGCTGTACCGTATTGCAGATGACGCGTTGCTTCGATCTCTGTCCCGGCTGTAGCAAGAACATAAATATGGTATGGCAATGCCATTACTTCATCAAATATAGATACCGGCAAACTGGGTGTAAAGAACACCGCGGCAGTAAACATAATAGGAGCTGTTTCTCCTGCTGCCCTGCTAATTCCCAGAATAGTTCCTGTAAGTATTCCCGGCAAAGCCGTTGGCAATACAACACGGTAAATCGTCTGCCATTTAGTAGCGCCAAGTCCAAGCGAAGCTTCTCTATAAGTATCAGGCACAGCACGTAATGCTTCTTCAGTTGACCCTATCATAACAGGTAATGTCATCGCTCCTAAAGTAAGCGACCCTGCGATTATACTTACTCCCATTTTTAGCCAGACAACAAAAACCGCCAGACCGAATAGACCAAATACTATTGATGGAACACCCGCCAGATTATTTATTCCGAGTTTTATCAATCTTATTACACGACCATGACTGGCATATTCATTTAAGTATATTGCAGATGCAACGCCAATGGGCATAGCAATCAATATGGCTCCTATACTAAGACACAAGGTTCCCACAATACATGGAAGGATGCCGCCCTTTGTCATTGAATCCATTGGTGGCTGTGTTAAAAATGTCCAGTTTATGGCTTTCCATCCATTAGCAATCATAAAATATACAATAATAAACAAAGCAAGCCCGTTAATTAAAGCTGCAAAACGAAAAACATTAAACACAATTTTCTGCAAAAGATTTCTGCGACGTTGCAGAGAGGGCACAGATACAGACATTTTAGCCACCTTTTAATTTATTAACCCGTGTTTCTCACAAGCCGAGTTTGCCGCATACGCAAGGCACAGGCCATGAAGCCGTGGCGCTTCACTGCGAATGGCCTGCAACACAGCGGATGCGGTGAAATCGGCTTGCCCGAAGGGTGAACAAATCATAAAGAAATTTGTTATAAATTCCATAAACATAGCGTTAAACAGCTCAGCAGACAAAGGTAGTTATAACTTTCAATAATACAATTATATTATGCATTGTTTTATGAGTTGTTCATGAGAAATACGGGTTAAAGCGTTGCCTCTCCTACCTGTTTATATTTATAAGCAATATGATCTGCTATAATATTAAAAAGAAGCGTGAAGATAAAAAGTACTATCCCTGTTGCAAAGAGAGCATGATAATGAGCGCTGCGGAATGGGGCTTCCGCCATCTCTGAGGCAATGCTGGCCGGCATCGGCCTTACCGGATCAAATATAGATTCCGGTATAAAAGCGGCCCCTCCCGCTACCATAAGCACTACCATAGTCTCACCAATAGCCCTGGACATACCCAGAATTACTGCCGTGCTGATACCTGAAAGAGAGGCAGGAAGAATAACCTTTAAAATAGTCTCCAAATGTGTTGCGCCCAATGCCAAAGAGGCTTCTCTAAGAGAATTCGGAACACTGTGAATTGCATCCTCAGAAATACTGCAAATAGTAGGGATAGACATAAAAGCCAGCATTAATGACGCGTTAAAAAGGTTCAAACCAGTTGGGATATTAAAAACATTCTGTAAAAAAGGCGCTACAAGAACCATCCCAAAAAAACCAATAACAACGGATGGAAGAGCCGCTAAAAGCTCAACCATGGGCTTGATAATCTCGCTGACTTTTTTTGATGCTATCTCTGCAATATAGATTGCAGTGAGTATCCCGAGTGGAATTGATATTAGGGCAGATAACAAAGTAACTGACAATGATGCTACAATAAGTGACAGAATTCCAAAATCCGGGGGTTCTGAAGTGGGATACCAGTATTTTCCGAAAATAAAATCTTTAACAGAAACTTCATTAAAAATTGGCATTCCTTCCATGAAAAGAAAAACCATAATCATGAAAAGAATCACTATCGAAGCTGATGCTACAACAAAAAAGAGTGTATGCATAGTTCGCTCTGTTATCCGGCGTTTATTGGACATCTCGATTTCCCTATTGCTAAAGCTAAAGTGAGCTAAAGTGCCTAAAGTATGTTAAAGTGCCTAAAGTTAAGGAATTCTGCCATTTTATATAGTGCCTGAACGGAAACTCAACAAAACCAAAGGGGCTTAAACCATCAATGCGCAAGGAGTGGATAACTCTTGCAGCATTGGATTTTTTTCTCGTTCCCACGCTGGAGTATGGGAACGAGGCATCTTGATCGCTCTCTAACCGTGAACCGTGAACCGTGAACTTATTGTTAATACAAGCGGACATAACCACTGGCGGCAACGTGGTTTTGGCCCTTTTGGGGGTTAATAACATAATTAATAAAGTCAAGCGTTTCGCCTTTTGGCCAGCCATTAGTAAACATAAAGAGAGGTCTGCTTATTGGAAATGACCCGTTCAAAGTTGTCTCTTCTGTTCCTTTAATTCCATTTACTCTAAGCGCCTTTACGCCTGGGGATAAATAACCAATACCAACATATCCCATGGCATATTTATTGTTTGAAACAGCCTGGACTATTGCCCCGTTAGAAGCCATGACCTGAGCCCTGGGAGTAATTCTTTCTTTTTTCATTACTTTCTTTTCCCAGGTTTCAAAAGTGCCTGATGAAGTATCGCGAGAGTTAATAACAATCTGCAAGTCAGGGCCTCCCAACTCTTTCCAGTTTTTTATCTCGCCCTTGTAAATGGCTTTAAGCTGATCAAGAGTAAGGTTGTTAATATTATTGCTGGGATGTACGACAGGAATGATGCTGTCATAGGCTATGGCAAAAGCAACAGGAAACACATTTTTCTCAACAGCCAACCTTACCTCTTTATCCTTGATAAAACGTGAGGTAGTTGCAATATCCGTGCTCCCATCAATAAGCGCCTTTATTCCGTTGCTTGAACCACCGCCGGAAAGAGATATTTTTATATCAGGGTTCTCTTTCATATAGGCTTCAACAGCTTTCTGGGCAATCGGCAAAACCGTGGTTGAGCCCTTAATTACAAGATTCCCGGCCTGTGCAGGATTTGTAGCAATAAAAAACAAGCCGGCAATCGCCATTACGATAATAGAATTTATCTTTTTCAATTTTTCCCTCCCTTTTTAATATCAGAAATTTGAAAACTCAAAAGTAACTTGTTAACAATTAGAGGTGGCGGGCATTTAAATTTAAAACGGCTGACTGTTTGAGCGTATTAGTGAGCATTAAGAAAAAAAAAGCACTTTTGTATATTTTTGTTAAAAGGATAAACTCAAGCCATAACGTTTAATTTTTCTAACTGATATTAATACTCTTTTTTCTTTAGGCTCACTTATGCGCGAGTTTCAGACGTTCTTAAATTTAATTGCCCGCTGCCTCTGGTTAATCTCATATTTGA
>JAUWFS010000127.1:0-9761 GCA_030606805.1 Deltaproteobacteria bacterium | reverse complement strand
ATCTCTGTTTCGTTCGCCAAGAGGCTGTTCAGGTTGACTACATCGAGCTCAAAATTTCTATATTTTTCTCGTAGCTTATCAAGTTCAATCTTGGATTGCTTTTGGTCCTCTTCGATTTCGGAAGACAGGCGGCCTTGAGTATCTTGCAACCCCGCAAGTTCTGTTTTTATTAACTCGTTTTTTTGTATATCGGCATGGACAGTCGCGAGTTCGGCTTCGGATTTTTCCAAGTCTTTGGATAACTCAAGGAGGTTTTGCTTGAGCCCTGCCTTTTCCTCCTTGGCACGAGCCAGCAAGGTTCCTGCTTCAGCATATCCGTCGGTTAATATCTTCAGGCTTTCGATGTCACGTTCGAGACTTGATGCTTTGCTGGATAGCAGGTTGTTGCATTGTTTGGCGGCGTCTTCGTAAGCTATCAATTTGTCAAGCCGCAAGAATTCCGAAAAGAGTTTTTTAAGATCGCCGGTCGTCATATCACTTAGCTTTTTAGAGCCTTGGCTGCAAAATACCGAGGCAAAAAATAATTCTGGGGAGCCAAAAAGTTTCACGATGTAACGATTATAATTTGATATCTTGCCGTCTATCTCTGAGACACCATTTTTCCAAATATATCCCTCTGGAGATCGGCCACCCTCTGCATCAATTTTGATGAGGGTCTTAAACGTATTTCCCTGGAACTCGAAGGATAACTCCTTCTCTGCATCCCTGCCGTATGTGTGCTGTTGAAGTGTGCCTTTCCGTGAAGCCAAGCGGCTGTAAGGCTGACAGCAATCGAGGACGGTGCTTTTACCAGCTCCATTTTGACCAGAAAGGGCTACGAGGCCAGTGAGAGCAGAAAAATCAATGGTTACTTCATCCAGCCCAAGCCCTTTAAATATTCCTATGAATTTCTTGAGCCGTAAATTAAGAATTTTCATTTTTGCCTCTTAATAGTAGTATCTTCCGGCCATTTGAGCCTTGCCATGTTACTGCTATTGTTTAATAAATGATTAATATGCAGAGGGTATCTATTGCATGCAAAATGGCACACATTCCTGCAATGATGCTCCATATTTGAGAATATTCCGCCTTGAATTTCAAATAAATCAGGGGAAAATTCCCTTGTTTTTCCATCAGGGCATATCAAAGAAATAAGTGTTTTTAATTTAATTGAAAGCCCTGCCACTGAAAACCCGCAATAATGACACTTTCCATTAGGAAATGTAGAATTCCACAAACACAGTGGACATAAATTTTTCATTTAAACAATCCCCCAAATAATTTCTCCATACCGGAGCCCCCTGTTTTCCTTTGTAGCTCCAACGCTATCCGTTTGGTCTCGCAATTCTTGCACAAAAACTTAATCCCCTTCCGAAGCCTTGCATCCCGAATAATGCCGAGATAAACGTTGCATCCTGTGCGGTATATCTTTTTGCCAAGGGTCATTTGTCCATATTCCGCTCGTCAATCAACCCCTGAAGCCGGATCAATCGTTTTTTCTTTACCTCCGACACGCCGGGAAAAATCAACCTGAGTTGGGAGCACATTATCTCAAGATCCGCGATAGCCTGCGGAATGTTGTGTGGCCTCATAAGTTTATGCTTCTGGATTTCTCCGATCAGGCTTGCTGCTTCTCTGACCGCTACGTCAATTTGTGGGCCGTGTCCGAATGTGCTTACTGCGTCCTTGTATAGTTTTCGGTTACTTGCCATGATTATATCTCCTTTTTCTGAGTTTCGCTCCAACCAAGCCGACTATGCCCGTTCCGAAGAGAAGCATGGTGGCTGGCTCTGGTACAGGATTATAGACCTTAGAATATGTTAAATTGTCTATGGAAATACCAGCATTAGATAACCGGAAACCATAAATATCATTTTCTTCTCTTGCAAATCCCCAAAATTCTCCTGCATTTACTCCATTAAAAGTATTTATACTGGGGTATAGCGTTTCAAGAGTTTTTCCCTGAATATTAAAAACAGAAATATATGCAGGATATGGATAACTATAACGCCGATATTCATTAAGAAATCCTCCGACAGCTTTGAGAGGTTCTGTAAATTTAAAAGCCATAGTCCCTCTTCCAGTATTGAGACTAATAAAACCATCCATATCATAGTCCCAAGCCCCATTATCGAGAAATCCTGTGGTGCCCCCACCACCATCTTTTGTTTTAATAACAGAATGATAATACCCAGAACTCCATATGATGTTGTCATCGTTAGGAGTTCCTACTTGAATTGGTCCCTGTCCTCTGTAAAAGCCAAGAGTGGAAAAATCGATAACCTTCTTGTTTTGAAACAAATAACTATTGTTAATAGGTACTGCTTGTACTACTCCGATCCAAACTAAACTAAATATTAGTGTCAATAATAATGTTTTGCTTGTTTTCATAATAATTTTCTCCTTTGAATTACTATTCATTGGTTGGAGGAGACAGGACTTGAACCTGCATATGCACACCGGTGACTAATGGAGTTGAAACACCCTACCGTTAGGTGCGTTTGCCAATTTCGCCACTCCTCCAATTCGTTTCTATGGAGGAATAGTCAAGAATATTCCTTTTTAGAAGGGGATATCATCCATTGCATCCGACTTTGGTTTTTGAGCATCCGGCTGACTTAAAAAATCATCCCCGCTCGAACTCGCGGAATCCTTTCCACCTAAAAATTGGACAGTAGAGGCAATAATTTCAGTGGTATATTTCTTAACCCCCTCCTTGTCCTCCCACGATCTTGTCTGTAAGCGGCCTTCAACATAGACCTGGCTGCCTTTTGAGAGGTATTCGCCGCATATTTCTGCAAGCCGTTTGAACGCAATTATCCGATGCCATTCTGTTTTTTGCTTTTTCTCTCCGGTGGTTTTATCTTTCCATTCTTCCGATGTGGCTATGCTGAAATTTGCGATAGCATCACCACTTGAAGCCTGACGCATTTCTGGATCTTTGCCTAAATGTCCGATTAGTATTACCTTGTTAATGCCTGACATATTTATAACTCCTTTTTAGCTTGATGATAAAGCATTTCCCATGCCTTAGCCATGCATTGCGGAATCTGCTTATCCCCGATTATTTCAACGCCTCTGTAGCGCTAACATGATCTATTTCAATATCGTCAAGACAAGCTTCTTCTCTTGCTTTTTCTTTAGCATCGGCCTCGTCAATTGCTAAAACCTTAATATATTCTGTCCCACTATATTCTACAGTGACATTGAAATATTTCATCTCTCCATTTGCGATAGCGGCTTTTTTAGTCATTTGTCGTTTTATTTTTCCTTCCAGATCGTTCAGGGCTTCTATTTGCTTTTTATCCCCAAAAACAAGTGGTTTCAGCAACGCCGGAGGTAGGTCTGCGTCATGTATAAGTCTGTGCCTTTGTATCATGTTCCAATCCTCGTTATTATTTTATCGGATTTTTCGGATTCTAACAAATCTGCTTTTTCAAGAATCGAAGGCGGTACGATCTCGTTTTTGAGCTTTGCCATTTCGCATAGCTTGTCCCGAAGGCTGGTTAGTTTCAATATCTTCTGGCTTCGTATGTTCTCTCTCGGAACTCTAATAATCCTTATGTCGGCCTCTTTAGCCCCGCTCGACATAAGAGATGCCTTAATTTCATCTAAATTAATTTTTGCAGCTTCATCTTGAAACACCTTGAATTCGACCCTGACGACTGCATTCTTGACATCGACTGGTGCATCCCCAGCAAGAAGCATTTCCATAAGCGGGATGCCTGACAGATCTGTGAGGTCTTGAGATCCTGTAAGGTCTTCTGATAGCTTTATCAATTTTCTGGACGGAGTTTTGATGAATTTTGATTCTATGAGATTTTTACCTTCTAAGGTGTGAATGTAAAAGCCCTTGTCTTCGAGTTCTCCATAATTTAAGCCAGTGATACTGCCCGAATAAAAAATATTAGGTTCGAGTTTTTGCGTCTTATGAATATGACCCATAAGACATATGTCTGCATTGCTGAGTGCCATTTGTTCTTTTGATAGTTCGATATCTACGCCGGTCAATGTCTGTGTTTCCGATATTAAAGAGCCTGTGATGTTCCAATGGCCGGCCAAAACATGTGGAACGTCTTTATATGATTCAGCTTGTGCTGCAAATCCAGAGAACATAAGTGACATTGCCTGAGCTATTTCTGAGTCCGTCCCTTTAATGTCTGAGTCTGTTGCGAAGTGTTGCTTGGTGGGTGCTGGACACATTGATACCAAGACGCCCGCACCATGTGCACCTGCGAAGTATAATTGTTCAGGGGAAGTCGCAACATGGACTTTGAATCGAGCGTTTATGTATTTAAGGATGGAGCTTGTAGTAAAGTCATGGCTGGGAGTCCCCAAAATAGCGACAACGGGTGCTATCTCTGCTAATTCTTTAAAGATTCTAAATGCAAGTTTTGCCGAGAGGCTATCAGCCCGAATCGCTGCATCGAAAACGTCTCCGCAATGAAATATTAGGTCTGGTTGCTCTTCCTCGGCGGCCGCAACTATAAAATTGAGGCATTTCTCAAGTTCATGAATATCTTTATCTCTTACATGCCAGTCGGCAGTGGCTAAAACCTTCATGTTGCTGTTTCCTTTCTCTTTCGACGCTTTCTGACAAACACCCTATTACTACCAGCCTCTTCAGCCCTCTCGTAGGTTATAAACTTGAGTCCGCACCCCAGGCACAACCGCCGCCGATATGTCTCTTCTCCAAAAGGACGGGTGTCATATACCTTTTGTTTTTCGTGACCGCATTTTGGGCATCTCATATCAAAAAGGTATATCTTCTTCCGGCGTAGACTCAACATCCGGCATTTGTTCCAGCGCTGCGAAAAAACTCAACCTATCCTTCGGCCCCAAGTTCTTTATAGGCTGTTTGGGTTCATAGCCCTTCTTAACCGCCATCTGTGTTAATGTTTCGACTTGTTCTTTTGCGGATAAGTCTTTAAAAACTTCCTTGGCGGTCGGGGATTCCGGCTCTTCCTCCTCTTCCGGTGTTTGATCATCATCGGGCGGAGGCGGATCTCCGTCGTCGGGCGGGACTTCGTGGAAATCCTCTGGCGGTATATCTATGGGTGGTGCTAATGGCGAAGGCTGATTGCCATAAATACCAGTCATCGCGCTGATAGCTGCGGCTGTAACTTGTCGCTTAACTTCAGGATCGTTATAGTCTGGCTTAAACACAATGCGTATAAGCGTAAATGGTTTAGCCAGTTCAGCCTTTGTGTATGCTGACTTAAGTCCAAGGATTGCTCGAATGACACGATTTGCCGCTCCGGTTTCGGCCAGCTTTATTTTGTGTTTGCGCTTGAATATCATGTCGCGACGTACGCTTGATTCAATGTACGCCTGTTTTTCTTCATCCGATTTGTGCCAGTTTTTTGACTTGTTATAATGGAGTTCTCTCAACTCTTCTTCCACTACCTCGAAGTCAAGGTCATACTCCCCCTTCCAATACACAAGACTCCCATCGTTTTTCTTTATACCACCGACGCTTTGGTAAGATACATAATCTCTGTCATTACGATTGTCGGTACGATGGCAAGCGGTGGGGTGCCAGATAATTCCTGCGCATACAGCCAGCTTGCGAAGTCCTTGGGCTGTAACCCTGAATTTAGTGTCGGCGGCTGATTTTTCAGCATACACATCTCCGTCTTCAGGCCTTACGGAGAGATATACAGACTCAACGACTGGAGACATAAACTCAGACAGTCCGTGTATGCTGGTTGTCGGCATTAATAAATTAGCGCCTTGCTTTTTAGCAAGCTCCAGTTCTTTACTTATTGAATTACCTTCCTGTTTGCTCATATCTCTATTCCCTTTCCTGTAATTCACTATCGCAATAAAAAAATAATGCTCCATAAAAAAATAAAAACAATTATCCCCGTAAGCATACCACCCAGTAGCCCACTGTTCGGGTGCCAAAAATAAAGCCACCATTTCTTATATTTACTATCCATTTTTAGTCCCCCTAAAACCCTGGTCTTTCAATTTTAATATCGCTTACCATTTTTACATGTTCCAATGTCAGGTTCCCACCAATATCCACTTTTGCTGGCCCGAAACGAACAAGTTCTATTCCGTCGTTGTCGATCAGGTCAACCCTTACAGAAACTTTATCAGCGGCAAGCCCCTCTATGGTTATTTTTATTAAGCCTTCGATTTGTGCATTTTCCCCAAGAAAAATCTTTTTATAATCGTTTGCAATTTTCACTTTTCTAACTCCTTTCTTGCCTTCTGCTCCATTATTAGCTGCCGATAATATACCTGCTTGTCCATGGTGCGGTATCCCTTCCCGTCGCATTCGGGGCATATTTTCTTATTGATAATCCCAGACCCCTTACATCTTTTGCAGTTTAATATAATTTTGTGGCTTTTATTCGACATGGCCATCCTCATACAAAGTTTATCGGCGGCATCGGTATATCTATTTTCTGCGGTCTCCAGAGATGTAGCACAAAATAATGTTGATTAATATATTTTGATGCAGGCGGATGATATTGGATAACCGTTTCTTCCGGTTCCCAAAACAGATCTTTTATGAAGCACAGCTCTTTCCATGTAGGCGTTCGTATTTTAAGAGAAACTGAACAGTGATCCCACGCTCCACCGTCTGAAGCGACAACGTAAAGGATATCCTGCTTTCGAACCGGTGAAGGAATCTTGAAGGTTCCGTTGTTACCGTCGGCCCTGGTCGAACCCATTTGGCCGGTTTTGATTCTATATTTTTCGGCTTTTTTGTGAACGTGTTGTCTCATTTCGTTACTGGTTTTTGTTCAACTAAAGATTAACGACGGCTGGAAATGTTTATTTATTTTGTTGTGTTTTATTCTGTTTTCTTGCGCTGGAAGCAATTGCAAATTTTTCAATGCCCAACATCGTTTAAAGTCATTATCTTCTGGTTTTTGAAAATTAAATACCGAGATTGGAACAATATGATCAAGGTGTAATTTTCCTGTCATATAATCGTCCCATACATAGCCATTGGGCATGGTTTTTGTTAAGCGTCTTATTAATTGCTCGGCAGTATAACCCAAAATCTCGAAAGTAGGTTTTCTTTCCTTGCCCTTTTTAAGGCACATGTTCAGCGCATTCCTCATGATACAAGCGAGCCTTCCTTGTAGGGTAGAATAACGCTTCCTGTCACTTTTTCTCGCCATTTCTTTGAATTTTTCTGGATTATTTATTTTCCACTGTTTATGATATGCTCTTGCTTTTTTAAGATTAGCACGATAATGTTTTCCACTATATCCTGGATTATCCAGACGCCACTTCTTGCCTCGGATCCTTTTTTTTTGCTTTGCGATTTTATTATTCTCATAATCCTTACTACAGTTTCTACATTCAAAGCGAAGCCCGTCCCATCGTGATATGTTTTTAGGAAATTTATCCAATAGAAGCCAACGCTTGCATGGGCCACACCATTTTAGCTCAACCCCGTCTATGAATTTGTGCTTAATTTTCTGATTTCTGCCCAATCGCCTATTCCTGCTCATAAGACTTGCCAAAATATGATTTATGCCGTCTTCTTTTATTCCGTTTTTTTGGTAAAGATAATTGTTCAATTTTATGTTTGGTTTTATTCATACTGGTTATATACTCTTGAAACAAAATAGTATCCGCCGTTCCAGTAATGATTTCTGTAGCTGCGCTACCATCATTTATTATGAATACGTCAGACATTTATTTTTTCCTTCGATTTTTCCTACGGGCTTGTCGAGACTTTTTGGCTCTGATCTTATTGTGTTGTTTGTTTTTATTTTTAGTCATGTCGCTTTTTAGCATAGCTTAAAAAAGGTGTCAAGCTTTTTTTGCAATTTTGTGCATTTTTTATTTCAATTTTTTTCTTGACTTTAGGATTGGTTTAATTTATATCACAATTTATGGGAGATAAATATACTATGCGTACTTTAAATGCAAAATTATTAATTGCTTACAAACTTAAGGGATGGCGGGCATATGAGCTTGCCAAAAAAGCGGGAATAGAGAGAACTCGTTTTTGTCGGATCGTTAACCAGAAATTAAGGCCAACCGTAGAAGAAAAACAAAATTTATCTAAAATTTTACGCATCCCTCAAAAGGAATTGTTTTAAAAGGTTATAAAAATGCAATGTTGGATATGTCATAAAGTTTTTAAAATTGAGGATTATGGCGAAGGCACATGTCCTAACTGTGGCCAAAAATATTATTATGACGAAGGCCACCAGATTGACCTTACGCTAGATCAATTAACACTGTTAAGAAATAATAAAAAAGAGGTCTCTAAATGTTAGAACCATTATCTCCTTGCACAGATTGCCCCAATCATCTGAGCGGGATTGATAAAAGGTTGTGCTTAGATACTTGCCAACGCCTAAAGGCGTATAGGTCTAACCGTGACTGGACAAAAGAAGAGGTTTTTATTGTGCCGGAAGGAAAGGATTTAGTGGAAGATACAGAAAATGGTGAATTGGATACTGGGTTCACTGGTACTGTTGATGTTAACCGTATCAATTTGGAGTTTGAGGAGACTGATGACGAGTCCGAAGAAATAGAAACAGACATAGAGAAAATACCTGGACCAGTAAAACATATAGAGCCCGAAACAAGCTGGAAAAAAAGACTAACCCTACAGGGCTACGGACATAAATCCGTCGTTGAAGAACCGGACCCGCGGTGGAGGAGGGGAGACATCCTTCATCCGGATTTAGGTACTTTTCATAGGATGACAGTGCCAGAGCTGCAACAGTCACGGTTGAAAAAAATGGGTTTGTGTCTGATTCCTGGTTGCGAAAAAGTAGGCAACAAAAGGAATCTGTGCGACCAGCATTACAAGAGATGGCGAGAGGGCGATATACAGCATCCGGTTGTTGGAGAGTTCGGGCTCAAAAATACCCCATCAAAAGCATTGGATAAAGTTGCCACTGAGATGAATTCGGCCCCTATGACTACCACTGACGATATTTGCCTAACAACAATCAACATAAACTTAGAACAATATCCGCAGATCCGGGATGCTGTTTATCGTATGGCTGTTGATTTGTCCCTGCCGGTATCGCATGTTGCTGTAACGTTGCTGGGAGAGGCTTTGGCGGGAAGGAGGCGTAACCCCTGATAAAAAACATAGAAAAATTAACGACAAAAGAATATCTCCGGCAGCAACTCAAAGAAGGCAAGGTCCCGACCTGTCCTATCCGTGCTGGTGAAAAGATTGAGTTTAGTCCCAATGAAATTACTATGAAGAAAGCATATGAACAAACTCGATAAGATTATATCTTTGATCCTCGAACTGTCTGACGAGGAAGAAGGACACCCCGACAAGGTGACGTGCCTGCATTTTACGTTAATGCGGGTGAATATGGCCGTAGGTGCGGAAATGGAAAGGATGCGAGATGAAGAACGAAATTGATGCTCGATATATCAAAAGACAAGCGCATTTAAAAATATTAACCTCTGCAACCAAAGCCCTGTTGGTAACAGAAAGGGCTTATACGCATCTGGACGGTAGAATTAGGGAGGTTGAAGATGAGATCGATTGGCTGAGAGGGATATATGAATGGAAGGGATTTTTACCTCCTCCAGATCGGACGGAAACGGGTGATTAATGACTGACAAAGACCTTGAAAGATTAAAAAAAACAATTCGGCGGAAAATGGACGAGCTGTCGTGTTTGCAGCTTATATACATAAAAGAAACGGGTGTTAGTTATATCCCTGGTGGAATAGACACAAAAAAGATACAAGATGCTGCAAAAACCTTAAAGGAAAGCATTAAGGCTTGATGTGTAAGGTGGTGGGTTTATGTATAAATCAAGCATAGAA
>JAUWFS010000118.1:0-10330 GCA_030606805.1 Deltaproteobacteria bacterium | reverse complement strand
CACTGATGTCTGAGGTCGGATTTTTTGATTTTAAGATCATTGAAAACATCCTCCCCAAAAATGGTTTTATGGAGGATTTTTATTGTCAGAAATTCGATCGGGAAGACATCAAGGGAATTTAAGACATATTCAGGGGTCATAATAAGGGGGGATGAAATCTGTTTTTTACCGAATTTCTTGCCAAGAGGCGCAAAATCTTCAAGGAATTTCAAATCAAACCTTTTGAGAACAAGGATGGAATTGATATCCGAAGTTTTAAGATTGAAATCTTCGGTCAAAGCGCTGCCGACAATGTGAATTGAATGGATTTTATCCTTGTAATTGTTTAATACAACATCGAGAAAAGGTTTAAATTTCACCTCGGCATTGTCATCTACCTTTACTTCGTTCATATAGCCTCCTAACCCGGATATTTATTCGACCCTTTACCGCTTTGATATTGATAGAAAATAAGGGCACGCAACTTGACTTACTATTTTAAAAATCTTCCTGTTTAAATTAATGACTTTGTGTTATTACATTAAAAACAAAAAAAGGATAGCATAAAATGGGTTACGATTTTAATGCAGATGAAATATTTGAAATGGCCGAGCAGATTGAAAGGAATGGGGCGTCCTTTTACAGAAAATCGGCAGAATTGATTGCCGATCCTGCTGCAAAAAAGCTTTTGCTCGATATTGCCGCAATGGAAGATGAACATGAAAAAACATTTGCCGATTTAAGAGCAGGCCTGTCTGAAAAAGAAAAAGTTACAACCGTATTCGATCCTGAAGGTGAGATTTCACTCTATCTTCGCGCATTAGCTGATATCAGGATATTTTTTGAAAAAAAGATTGATACCTCATCAATCAAAGATATCCTTAAAGAGGCTATATTAGCCGAAAAGGATTCTATAGTATTTTATCTGGGCATGAAAGAAATGGTTCCTGAAAATTTAGGTAAAGCAAAAATTGATGCAATTATCAAGGAGGAGATGACCCATATAAAACTTCTCAGCAAAGAACTGGTTGCTCTGACCTAAATTGAGCGATTTTTTACTCGACTTGCACCAATCTCTTGCGTATCAAGGACTTGCGAAAAGTCTCGACATATCCATTGGTATGCCTGCGCTTTTCGCAAATCTTGCTGCATCAAAATCTTAGCACATTTCTTCGCAAAAAATTGCTCAACTTAGGTCTGACGTAAAATTTAAAAGGGAACTGATAAGATAGAGGAGGGCAAAATGGACAAATATGTATGCACAGTGTGCGGCTATGTTTATGATCCTGAGCAGGGAGATCCTGACAATGGTGTTGAGCCGGGAACAAAATGGAAAGATGTGCCTGATGACTGGGAGTGCCCGGTGTGCGGAGCTTCAAAGGATGAGTTTGAAAAGGAAGAATAAAAGGAAAAGCCTGTTATGAAAAGGCCGGTTGTTGATATCGGTCAATGCAGTCTGTGTGAAGGATGTGTCGAAGTATGCCCTTTGGTTTTCAGACTGAATGAAACAGGTTTCATAGAAATTGCCGAACTTTCGGATTATTCTGAACTCTGTGTTGAAGAAGCTATAAAATATTGTCCTGAGGATTGTATATCTTGGGGAGAGGGTTAGCGTTGAATAATGGGTGTCAGGCAACTTAAAAAGGAAATACTTGAACTCTTAAGCCATAAAGATTTTGAAAAGAGCCTGGGGAAGATCCGTAAACTACCAGCCAGGAAGGCAGTAAACCCGCTTTTTTCTTTTTTTTATAATAGCGATGAGCTTGTAAAATGGCGGGCTGTTGCCGCAATGGGCGCAGTTGTTTCAAACCTTGCTGATTATGATATGGAATCGGCGCGGGTTATAATGCGCCGTCTAATGTGGAATCTCAATGATGAATCCGGCGGAATAGGCTGGGGTTCGCCTGAAGCAATGGGCGAAATCATGGCCAGGCACGGAAGGCTTGCGGGAGAATACCATAAAATACTTGTATCCTACATCATGCCTGACGGGAATTATCTTGAACATGAAATTTTGCAAAGGGGTGTTTTATGGGGTGTTGGAAGACTTGCCCATGCAAGGCCGCAACTTGTTGAGGATTCTGCGCTTTTTCTTCTCCCATACATGGAATCTGAAGATGCGAATCTCCGCGGGCTTGCCGCATGGACTGCCGGACTCTTTGATTGTAAAACCACAAGAATATTACTCAAGCGTCTTGAAAATGATCAGGCAACATTAACAATCTATCTTAACGGCAAACTGGAAGAGTTCACGGTTGCTCAACTTGCGCTCATGCGCAAGAGATTGGTGCAAGTCGAGTAAAAAAATCGCTCAATTATAGACTTTCAGATAATTCATTTCACAAGGATAGAAGGAAAAATCTGAGTAAGTCGTGCTAAGTTGTAAGTCGTTGAAGATTTTGACTGATAACGCAATGAAATTATTTATCTGAAAGTCTATATACTTGAATCAGCATTATTTACTATCAAGTGCTCTACGAATAGTAATTGAAAGATCTTTTATCAATACAGGCTTCATTAAAAATTTTTTAATACCTAAGGATTTTGCCTTTTCGTTCGACATCTTCTCGCTGAATCCGCTGCAAAGAATAATCGGAATATCGGTTCTGATTTCCATTATTTTTTGAGCCAATTGATCACCGGTCATGTTGGGCATGGTCATATCGGTGATGATAAGATCAAAATTATCCGGATTTGCCTGGAATGCCTTTAGCGCTTCAACGCTGCTGGTACAGGATGTAACATCATATCCGAGCCGCTTTAACATTTTCTGTTGAATTTCAACAACCATTTTTTCATCATCAACAACAAGGATACGTTCATTGCTTTTTTTAATGGGCTGTATTTCAATTTGCTTTGTTTCCTGTTGGGCTTTTATCACAGGCAGGTAAACATGAAATTCAGATCCCTTGCCAAGTTCGCTATACACGCTGATATGTCCGCCATGACTTTTAATAATGCCGTGGACAACCGCAAGTCCCAAACCAGTGCCTTTACCCTCTTTTTTAGTTGTAAAATAGGGGTCGAATATGCGGTCTATTGTACTCTGATCCATACCAATGCCTGTGTCGCTTATCGTAAGACGAACATATGTTCCAGGTGGCATACCTTTTAAATCATCAGCCCTCAAATCAACCTCTTTTAAGGTCACCTTGAGCTTGCCGCCTTTTTTTTCCATGGCATGATAGGCATTGGTGAGCAGATTCATAGCAACTTGATGAATTTGGGTGTAATCCGCCATAACTAATTCGCAATCTATGATATTCTGCATGATATCAATAGTGGCAGGTATTGAAGACCTAATCAGTTTTAAAGTTTCTTTGACAACAAGATGCACTTTAATCGGTTTTAAGTCATATTCCCGTTGACGACTAAAAGCGAGTATCTGTTTGACCAGATCCCTGGCGCGTTTCGTCCCATTGAAAATCATACTCAAATCACGCTTGAGGTCGCTGTTATCAGGAGCATCATTCATCAGCATTTCTGAATATCCAAGAATAGGGAAGAGGATATTATTAAAATCATGGGCAATGCCTCCAGCAAGTGTGCCGATAGCTTCCATCTTTTGGGCTTGCCGGAGCCGGGCTTCGAGTTTCTTTTTTTCTTTTTCCATTCGTTTACGTTCGGTGATGTCATGTGCTGTACAGACCACGTATTCGATATTCCCGTTGTTGTCCAATTTAGGTGTTCTTACAACATAGAATGCATGGGGCTCTTCTTTGCCGTTCTTCAACCACTGCTCGGTCCGGATCTGTTTTTTTCCCCGAAATATTTCTTTGTTAAAGGTAATGCAAGCCCTGGCTTCTTCTTTACTAAGTATGTCCCGTAACTTCTTACCTTCCAAATTCTCCTTTTGCATCCCCCAAAAGTCTGCCATGGCTTTGTTTACGATGCCGTAGGTCTCCACGTCCGTCAAATACCAGACTTGGGCCTCTATATTGTCGAGTAATAGCTCCTGCTCTTCCGCCCTGTTTCGCTCCAATTGAAGCAGGAAATTCTGTGCGAGTATTCGGATTAGCCCCTCTTCATTCGCCAATTCACCGCATATCCTGGCTGCCTCTTCGCTGGAGTAAATTTCCCTGTTTTCCAATGCTGAGTCGGCTATTTTCTTGTCAATGAGTTCTCTCGCTGTTTCTATTCCGATACTTTGAGCATAGGCGCCTATCAACTCATCCTTTTTTATTTGCAATGTAAACCTCTTTTGCTGTGCTGCTCGGCAGCAATAAGACCACAGAAGTGGTGTTATGAAATCCGCTGAACTCCCCCGGCTCTATGCTGATTTCACCATACGTCTCCCAGCCCAACACTGGAACAGCCGGAAATGTTTTTTTGAACCGGTCCACGGCCTCGGAGAACCTGTCACCCAGCATCAATTGCCTGTGAGCGCAGTCAAAGACGATAATACCGGCAAATTCAGAATAACCTGCATTTTTTGCAGATTCCCTGGCCATGCCGGCGGCCTTCTCAAGCGCATTGATCTGGTTTTCCAGATTACCTCCATCCATAATACGAAAAACCGACCCTTGAATAATACCGCACGTAAAATTGAGAGAGCCGTCTTGGTTCAGACTTTCAGGCCATCTTATCTTATATTGATCTTCTTTTCCTGTAGACAGGCCAAGCATGTAATTAGTGAAGAACCATGCAATTTCTGTGGGCGTTTTGAGTTGTTCCACATCTATACCCCTCTTTAGCGCTGCATGGGCTGTCTCTTTTTTCCATATCTCCCACGCCGGTCTGCCATTTATTTCATACAATACATTACCTTCTGTCCTGCTTGCCCTCAACTTTCCGCTCAGAGGGGTGTGTCCAGGTTTCATACCGGTAAATAAAGGCATTTTTGAGGCAAGAAGGCAGACGCTGAGCGCATTCGTACACACTTTATCATCAGAAAAGACAAAGGTCTTTTCCATCTTGAAATCATCGCCGGCCATGCCTCCGACAGCTTTGAGTTTGCGAGCGGGAAGATATGAAGTCATTAAGGCAATTTCTTCTCCTACACCGGACAGACCATCAACCAGGATAATGGCAGTCAGATGGGGATAGCCTTCAAGCTTATGGCGGAGACCGGCTGCAACTTTTCTCATTGCTGCCTCAGGTTCTTCTTTTACCCCTTTTGCCAGAGCAGTAAAGACCTTAATGTCGTCCGACGAGAGCAAACCAACGGCCACACTTCCCCTTTCAACCCGTTCCTCAGTAAACTCTCCTGTAGAAGAAGCTCCGATCAGTGGCGTATTGTTTGTGGCTTTTCTCACAGTATCCACTACTTCCCTGTAGTCGTATTCAGTGGAGGCATACACCATGGACAGATCAACTCGACCTCCTTCCAATTTCTCCTTTGCCATCATGACAGCTTCTTTAGCCGCTACAGCGCTTTTTTTGGCCTTGCTCAACCCGGTTGCGAGCCTGGTTCCCATTGTAAAAACCTCCCCTTTTTGCCTCAGATTGATCTTGCCTGGCACGTTTTATCTGTTCACGGTATTTGGTTTTACAGATACAAACAGGAACTTGCTTTTGAAATATATACATATGGCAAGAAGCGGATTGTGTGTCAAGACAAAAGAGATACGTTCCTATGGCAATATGCTCACCTATCAGATAGTTATCGAACCTAAAGGAAAGCATTTCAAAGAACATGACAAATGGAAACAGGAGTTTCTAAAGGAAATTACTGATAAATTTAAAGTAAAGGCTCTGGAATTCAAGACAAAAAGAAAGACACGGAAATACAGGCTTGTAGGTTAATTGCTAAAAGCTAACTGCTGACTGCTAAAAATTTTCGATTTGAGAATAGAATCTAACTGACTATAATTTCAGGTATTTTGAGTTTTCGCCCCGTTCCTAAGTTTAGGTTGAAGTAGAAATGCTCCAGACATCTTCGCTGGTTTGATTTATATTTATATTAATATCCAAAAAAAGCTTAATTACGTCGGAATTTGTTTTTGTATGCAGAGTAGGCTTTAGTGTTGTGTAAGATCCGCCACCTGAGAGCGCTAAAGGCAATAAGAGCTGATCCGCCAGATATTTGCCAACAGGGACCCCGGCTTCCAGATAGCGAATGGCTGCATTGGCGGCAATTTTTGCCACATCTTCCGCTCTCACGCCTTTTTTGCCAAAACCGGTAAATATTTCTGTAATATGTTTGCTTTTAATTTCAATGCAGACGACGTTGCCGGGCCCCATATCGGCAGGTTGTTCAATAACTTGGAGACATTCATTATTCCATCCCAGCTTTTGTTTAATTACTCCGAGTTCCCGTTCGGCTATATGACGTGGCAGGCCGGCAACAACGGCCTTAGCGGTACATTTACTAATTTCTCCGCGCTGGTTGATATGAAATGTCCGAAGTTTGTCAGCAGGCTGAATTGTTATATTCAGTCTGCCGCCTCCTTTGGGATAGTACCCTGGACGTTTCAGTTGGGCATTGATTTTCGGCCCCATGCTGTTAATCACGGGAATGAAGACCCGCTGTATAAAGTCAAAAGTGGGTGCAAAAGGGTTATGCGTGCCTCCTTCGAGTATCAATGTCGATGGCCCTTTTGCTATCATCAAGGCAGGAAGTATGGTTTGCAGCACAAGGGTTGTGCTCCCTGCTGTACCTATGTCAAAGTGATAATTGCCCGGGGCTATGTCCGCAGGAATAAATGTCAATTCCTGATGCCCCTGTTTTGCTCCTTTAACTTTGGCTTTGCCTATTTGGGCAGCAGCATTCACGCACACAAGGTGCTGTCGCCTGAGCCCGGGTTTTTTTCTGTGCGCACGAATGTTTGTTATTTTAAAAGGAATGCCTAAACACAAAGATAAGGCGAGCGATGTCCTTAATATTTGACCCCCACCTTCGCCAACAGATCCGTCAATAATTACCATTTGTTTCCTTTTTTTATGATCAGAAATTTACGTAACACTTTAGCGCTTTGAAATATAACCGGATTCTTTCTTAACGATATCTAATACGCTCAAACAGTTTCCTGTTTTGAATGTATCACACCTGAAGTTCACGCGTATCTGGTTTGTTTCAAAAAGCTGAAGTGTTACGAGTTTGTAAATTTCTGTATATCATCAATTATAAAAATATTGTATAGAGAAATTTATGCTTGATAATCTTACCGGTCAGATTGAACGAATAACTTATTCTAATGAAGAAAACGGATTTACAATCGCAAGGGTTAAAGTGCCCGGCCGGAGAGATCTGGTAACAGTGGTTGGAAATCTTATGTCTCCAATGCCCGGAGAGATCATAAAAATGCAGGGGGAGTGGACTACTCATCCCAAATATGGTGAACAGTTCAAGCTTGTGAGTTATAGAACAGCCGTACCTGCAACACTTTATGGAATCCAGAGATATCTTGGTTCCGGGCTTATAAAGGGCATAGGCCCAGTAATGGCGGGCCGAATCGTAAAGAAATTCGGGGAAAATTCGCTGGACATAATAGAAAATGAAATTGAGAAATTAGCTCAGGTAGATGGTATTGGAAAGAAGCGGATAGAAATGATCAGGACAGCCTGGGATGAGCAGAAAGAAATCCGGGATGTAATGCTGTTTCTGCAAACATACGGCGTAAGTTCAGGTTATGCAACAAAGATATTCAGGCAGTATGGAAACCAGTCAATAGCCGTGGTCCAGGAGAATCCATATCGGCTTGCAGCAGACATCTTCGGGATTGGTTTCGTGATTGCGGACGGAATTGCTGAAAAACTTGGATTTTCAAAAGATTCCACGTTAAGGGCTGAAGCAGGGATACAATATGTTCTCCATCAGATGGCTGATGAAGGACATGTTTATTATCCTTATGAGCTTCTTTTAGAAAAATGCCGGGAAATTCTTCAGGTGGACAGAGAAGTTGTTGCAAAAGCATTGGGCAGCATTGTTGTTGATAAAAAAATAATAATTGAGGACCTGAATGATAAAATTGAGGAGTTCAGAGAAAACAATAAGGCAGTTTATCTGGAAAAATATTATGTTTGCGAAACCAGTATTGCTTTCCGGCTGAAAACCCTGATTGGAGCGCCAAAATCTTTCCGCAATATTGATTTGGATCGAGCAGTAGAATGGGTTCAAAAACAGCTTTCTATTAACCTGGCAGAAAAACAGCTTGAAGCATTAAGATGTTCTGTTGAAAACAAGGTAGTTGTAATTACCGGCGGGCCGGGTACAGGCAAGACAACAATTATAAATGCGATTATTAAGATTTTTTCAAGGCTGAAGCTTAAAATAATGCTTGCAGCTCCCACAGGCAGGGCCGCAAAACGCATGAGCGAGACCACCGGCTATGAAGCCAGGACAATTCACCGGCTCCTTGAATTCAGTTTTCAAAAAGGCGGATTTCAGAAAAACGAGAAAAAACCGCTTGATTGCGACCTTCTGATAGTTGATGAAGCATCTATGATTGACACGATTCTGATGCATCACCTGTTAAAGGCCGTTCCCCCCAGGGCTACCTTTATTCTTGTGGGCGATGTTAATCAGCTACCTTCTGTCGGGGCCGGATCTATTCTAAATGATATTATTGAATCCGGATCCGTATCTGTGGTCAAGCTTAACGAGATCTTTCGCCAGGCCAAAGGCAGCCGGATTATTGTTAATGCTCATAAGATAAACGACGGAATTATCCCATCTTTTAAAACACCTGCTCCATCTGATCGCGCAAATGATTTTTATTTTATCCAGCAGGAAGACCCGGAAAAGGTACTTGAAATTATACTGGAACTGACAAGGGAGCGCATACCCAGGCGGTTTAATTTTGATCCTGTTGAAGATATCCAGGTTTTGACTCCCATGCATAGAGGTGTGGCAGGTGCTGGAAATCTCAACAAAAAATTGCAGGAAGCTTTAAACCCGGGTGAAAATATTATTATTAGAGGGGATAGAGGATTTAGAATTAATGATAAAGTTATGCAGATCAAAAATAATTATGACAAAGAGGTTTTTAATGGTGATATAGGAAAGATTACAAAGATAAATGCAGATGAACAGGCGCTTGTTATTTCTTTTGACGGCCGGGAAGTCGTCTATGAGTTCGCCGATTTAGATGAAATCGTTCTGGCATATGCTGTTTCAGTACATAAATCCCAGGGCTCCGAATATCCAGCCGTAGTGATACCCATACTTATTCAGCATTATATGCTATTGCAGCGCAACCTTATCTATACGGCTGTTACCAGGGGTAAAAGCCTTGTCGTGATAGTTGGTACCAGGAAGGCGCTGGCAATCGGAATAAAAAACAATAAAACACAGAAAAGGTATACGTATTTGAAACAGAGGTTGAGGATTTAGTGCCCAAAATGCCTAAAGTGCTCTAAAATGTCTAAAGTTGAGGTACGCCTTCGGCGTGTTAATTGATAACCCAAAGCTACAGGAGTTTGTCCCTTTCGTGAATTGATGACTTAAGGAACATGTCTGCCGGCAGGCAGGTATAAGATGGCAGAATTCCTTAACTTTAGGCACTTTAATATACTTTAACTCACTTTAGGCACTCATGTCCGCACGAAGGTGCGTTAAAAGACTTCCCCAGAGCTTTCGTATAGCCTGACCAGTCACAGAATCTGAATCATATTCAAATATTGTTTGTCCCTGGACCATGGCTTTTGTAAAAATTTGATCAAAAGGTATATATCCTAAACAGGTCAAACCTTTTTCTTTGGCGAATTTTTCTATTTCATCAGTAATGCCTTTATTGAGATCAAATTTGTTGACGCATAGAAAAGCCGGCACCTTGAAGTGATTGGCTAGTTGGACAACCCGCTGCATATCGTGTTTTCCGGATACACTAGGTTCTGTAACAACAAGTACAGCGTCGGCTCCGCCTATGGAAGCAATTACCGGACAGCCTATTCCCGGAGGGCCGTCAGTAAGAATTAGATCAAGCCCCTTTTCTTCTGCAAGTTTTTTGGCTTCATTTCTTACAAGCGATACAAGCCTGCCTGAATTTTCTTCAGCTATACCAAGCCTTGCATGTACCAGTGGGCCGAAACGCGTATCAGAAATATACCACTCTCCGCAAGTATTCAGAGGAAAGTCTATTGCTTTTTCAGGACAGAAATAAACGCATACGCCGCAACCTTCACATTCAATTGAATTAACCTCGAAAGTTTCGCTTATGGCCTCCCATTTGCATAAATCAATGCAGAGACCGCATTCCGTGCATTTATCTTTGTTTATAATGGCTGTATTGCCACCCTGAAAATCGTGTTTTTCCAGGATGTCCGGAGCTGTAATAAGGTGAAGATCGGCTGCATCAACATCTGCATCGCAAAGCACCTTGTTTTCTGCAAGATACGCAAATGCAGCCATTAAACTGGTTTTACCGGTTCCACCCTTGCCGCTTATAATTATTAATTCTTTCATTTAACT
>JAUWFS010000153.1:0-8486 GCA_030606805.1 Deltaproteobacteria bacterium | reverse complement strand
TGCGCTTTTGCTGTCAACACATATCAGCAGGCCTCCGGATGTCTGGGGGTCAAATAGAATATCCTGAATGGAACGATCCACAGAAGACGAAATATCTACCATTTTTTCACGGAACTTCCTGTTCTTATAAGCTCCGGCAGGCACAAGCCCCATTGCCGCATAATCAACGGCTTCAGAAATTATCGGTATTTTTTCAGACCAAAGACCGATTCCAAAATCGGAATCGACAACCATTTCAGCAACATGACCTATCAGGCCGAAACCGGTAATATCGGTGCAGGCGTGAACAGGGAACCCTTCCATTACTTGAGCTGCATCCCGGTTAAGTGTAGCCATAAGATGTGTAACAAATTTTATGACTTCCTCGGAAGCAAGCCCCCCTTTAATGGCTGTGTTAATAATACCGGTGCCAATGGGCTTTGTCAGTATCAGACGATCTCCAACCTTAAGATTTCTCTTTGTGAAGATACGATCAGGATGGATGAAACCGGTGACGGACAAACCGTATTTCAGCTCTTTGTCCTCCACGCTGTGTCCTCCTACCAGAACAACATCCGCCTCCTTCATCTTGTCCAGGCCGCCCTGTATGATTTTACGGAGGATGGAAATATCCATCTGATTGATCGGAAAACAAACGATATTCATGGCTGTTTTGGGGACGCCACCCATGGCATAAACATCGCTTAAGGCATTAGCGGCGGCTATCTGTCCAAACCAGTATGGATCATCTACAATCGGTGTGAAAAAATCCACGGTCTGGATAATGGCAATATCATCCGTGATTTTATAAACTCCTGCGTCGTCCATACTATCCATACCTATGATAAGATTTGGATCAGTCGGAAATTCCATCCCGCAAAGCGCCCTCTCCAGGTCCCCTGGAGGCAATTTTGATGCTCACCCCGAACCTGTAACTGTCTCCGTAAGGCGAAGCTTCTTTGCTTTTTGTTCTACCATTTTTTATTCCCTTTATTGAAAAAACTTTTTATGAGCGCAGCGTCGCAGTTAGACGCATCTGGTTGCTGATAAGGTCAAGCGCAAACAATATGTCGGTTACCACAACGTCTGCAGACAAAACAGCAGAGGCGGCCGCGCCTTCATCCTGCATAACCGCTATGCCAAGAGCCGCCTTTTTTAGCATCATAACATCGTTGCGGCCGTTTCCAATGCATATAGCCCTGTCCGCGCCCAGTTTATCTACATATTCCATTTTGGCTTTATCCTGAGCCTCAACCGACAAGACATGTATCTTGCATGGAATATCTAAGAGCTTTTTCTCGGCCCCTCCAAAAGTGTCTGCTGTCAAGATGTGGATTTCGACGTGCTGCGCAAGAGCTATTAAACGTTTTTTCACCCCCTGAACTGGTTGGCCGTCAACAGCTATCGTGCCGTTATAATCCAAAATCAGGCTCTCAAGCCGCAATCTGCCAAAACCCGGTATATCTATTTCGATCATGATGAGCGTACCTTAAATTTTGCGGTCTGTGTGGTTACCTTCTCCTGTAGAATCTCCTCCAGCGCTCTTGGTATCTGGCGTATTATCTCTATCACCTGGGTTGCCGGCGTTGGCCGGGCATAATGACCGGCCAATCGATTCACTTTTGCCGCCGCAATTGCAGCATCGCCGATCTCCATTCCCGATCCGATCATAGCCGTTACTATACCGGTGAGCGTATCCCCTGTGCCACCCATAGCCTCCATGGCCTCCTCAACAGGAGCGTTGACCGTTGCCTTAATTCCATCCTGGTCAGCCAGGTAATCCTTTTCTCCCTTTACAAGGAGAAAGCGTGGGGCATTTTTATGGGCATACGCGCGTTTAATCAGATCCGGCACACGCTTTTCATCCTGAAGAATAAAGCCCCGTGTATAAAATGGATGAGGCGCTGTTTCATCCGCCAAAAAAGCAAGTTCCCCAATATCCGGAGTAAACAGATCATATGAAGCGGCCTGACCGCTCATCTTGGCTGCATACATAAATCCGGCATCCGCAATTAAGATGGGACGTTTAGCCATCTGTTCTATAGCAAATAAAACACGGTTGTGCCAGTCTACATCTGGTTGAAGATAATGAAATGTGATGGTAGAATATTTAGATTGACCAAGATTCTTAGTAAGATATTCATAAAGATTTCGGCTGCCATCTCCCAGGCCAATGTCTCCAATTAGATATCCAAAAAGTTCCGATTGCCCCAGCATTTCTCCCGTTTTGACAGCCGCTGCCAGCAGGGCCGGAGTTCCGCGGTTAACATGGACCCGCTTTCCCTGGATGCATATTTCATCTTTTTTTAAACTGACTTTCCCTGTTGTTAGGGGAAACTTTTGGTCAGGAACGGTTCCCACTATGGCGAGCATCGGCGCGTTATCTCCTCATAAGCCAGTTGCAGCTCATATCCACAAAGGGTATGACCGATTTCCCTGGGGATAGGAGCTTCGGACAGCGATTTACCAACCATCTCCTGGGCCAGATATGGAACATCCGGGCATCCTCCTCCTGAAATGTTTACAATGGCTGATGTCTCCTTTTCAATAGTTAACTTCATATTTGCCGCGCGAACCATCAGGTATCGACCAAAATCCTTGATTTGGAAAAGATCCACCGGCTGCAACAGGGGACTGCTGACCGGCACAGTTTTAAGTGGTACAATTCCGTCTCGTTGAAGAGTCCTTAAGATATTCAGCTCTTCTATAAGAGGAAATTCGATTACAAGGTCACAGCCGCTTCGAATTTCAGGCGGCGGCCCCATAACTCTAATCCTCCATCCCTCATCTTTAAGGATGCTTTCCACCCGGATCACTTCGCTGGTATGCTCAAACACCAATATACCCCTGTCCTGATCAGACCCTTGTGATTTTTTTTTCGGTTTTAAAAATTCAAAAAATGACATTTCTTAATTCCATTTTTAATCCCATCCGCAGATTACGCAGATTTCCGCAGATTATTTAAACATTTTATCCATCCAATCATCCAATCCTTCTCAAGGGCGAACACAAGATTCGCCCCTACAGCTTTCTATGTTCTAATTCCTCAACTCCTCAATTCTTCTTAATGGTAATCTGATATCCTCCCTTTTTCTTCTGAATATCAGCAACATCCCAGCCCTGGCTTTGTGCAGCCCTGCTCACATTCTCTTTTGAGGTATCTGTATCCACCTTTACCATGATTTCCCCTTTTTGTATCTCCTTGATCTTATTTAAAGTCATCAAGACCGGTTGAGGACAGGAAAGTCCTTTGGCATCAACAATTATACTCATGGTATCACCTCCTTAGGCTATCCTCTTTCTCATCGTAAAACCGATAAACAAACAGACTATAAGACCGATAATAACTGCCGCAATACCGTGAGGCCCCATCCCTTTTGGCGAACTGGTCAGGCCGAAATTATGGGCAAAACCTGCTCCTACAATCATACCAAGCACAAAGATCGCAGCGTCCCCGTCACCTTCACCTGCCAGAAAAAGCTGCCGCCCCGGACAGCCTCCTGCAAGAGCAAAAGCAAGCCCTGCCAAAACCATCCCGCCAAAGTTCCAGATTTGCATGGTATGGGCTACCGGCTGTCCGGCAAAGCCTGGATGGAACTGCCCAACAATCAGATTTACAATAAATGCTGTTACCACAAGTGCAATGACGCCTGTCAGGAGATGCACCTGACGAAAAAGGATCAGATCACGAAACGCGCCCATCGTACAAAAGCGACTTCGCTGGGCGACAAATCCGATTGCAAGTCCGACGACCAGGGAAAGAAAAAGCTGCGCGTGCCTGGCGCCAGGGCCTTTAATACTATAAAAAAGAATACCGCTTTTAGTCTGTCCTTCAATCTGTGGAAAAACCAGCATAAGAATAAAAAATCCGAGCATGGTCAGCGGTAACATCCATCCAACCGATGTATGGGTTGTTTGGGTACGCCCCAGATTGTATCCGCCCTTAAGAAAGAGTGTTCCGATCCAGATGCCAAAGGTAAGGCCGAGCAGGCCGAAAATTGCATTCCCGTCTCCGGCAGCGAGGCGAAGCATTGCTCTCCAGGGACATCCCAGAAATACAAGCGCTCCGATCATGGCAAAAACGCCCAAAACAAACCTGACAACAGGGGCTGATCCTGTTCTTGATCGAAATTCCTTAAAAATATATGCGGCAACCAATGAGCCGAGAACAAAACCGATGATCTCCGGCCTCATGTACTGGACTACCGCTGCGCGATGCAATCCTACCGCACCTGCGATGTCTCTTTCAAAGCATGCCACACAGATACCCATGTTTCCCGGATTGCCCAGCTTCTGTAAAAGCGCGGCAAGCACACCGATAAGCCCTCCTACACCGATAATTCCCCAACGCGTCGCAAAAAAGTTCTTAAATTGTGCCATTTACTTCCCCCCTTTCATCAATTTTTTTCAGCTTTTTTTTGAATGTTCTTTTCTTTAACCTAAGTTGAGTGATTTTTTTGCGAAGAAATGTGCCGAAATCTTGATGCAGCAAGGTTTGCGAAAAGCATAGGCATACCAATGGATATGTCGAGACTTTTCGCAAGTCCTTGATGCGCAAGAGATTGGTGCAGGTCGAGTAAAAAATCGCTCAACTTAGGTTTAAGGCAAACAAAAATCAGCAGATTTCACCTGCCAGAATGGCTGCGCCTAAAGCCCCTACCATTTGCGGATTTTGGGGAACAGTTATCTTTTGTTCAAGCGCATCTTCCAGCAACCTGCACATGCAGGAATTGTTGGCCACACCACCAGCAAAGATAATATTGCCGTCAAAAGATACCCTTTTCAGCATACCGACGGCACGACGCACAACTGAATGGTGCAGTCCCAGTGCGATTTCACGCCGATCTTCTCCTTTTGCCACAAGCGAAGTAACTTCCGATTCAGCAAACACAGTACACATGCTGTTAATATGAAGATCTTTTGTCGCTTTGAGTGCCTCCACTCCAAATTCATCCAGCCCGAAGCCCAGAGCATGCGCCATGATTTCGAGAAACTTGCCTGTTCCTGCAGCACAACGGTCGTTCATCTCAAACTTTATTACTTTCCCGTTTTCATTAAGGGCTATTGCTTTGCTGTCCTGTCCGCCGATATCCAGTATTGTCCTGACATCAGGAAAAAGGGCATTTGCGCCTGCAGCATAAGCCTTGATTTCCGTAACCGTCAGCGTTTCAAAAGAAAGTTCAAAGAGATGCCTGCCATAACCCGTGGCCATGATGTTATTATATTCCACACCTTCAAGAAGCTTCCTGGTCTGCGCCATAGGGTCAAAGCCGGAATCGGCCTGCTTGCTCTCGATAATTTTACCATCCTTCAACACCATCAGTTCAATACTACGGGAACCGATATCTATACCAGCATATCTCATTTCAACAACTCCACAAACGCCTCCACCCTGGTTTTGAGCTGCCCGACATCTTCCATGCTGTAATCAGTGTCAATCCGAAGGGTGGGGATATTCTTTGACTCAAGGGCCTTTTCCACAGGCATCGCTTCCATAAGATACGGCTGGCAAAATTGAAGACCATAGTGGATAACGCCATCTGCTTTATAGGTTTCAACCATCTCCTCAATATGATTGAGCCGGTCCGGGTTTGGCGTGAATATAGCGCAGTCAACCTGAAAGTACCGGTCTATGATAGCTTCCATGAGTTCATCAATCGTTGCGCCGCTATCATCGGTCAAATTACGCGTGCCCCGTTCGCCAACACATGATTCCTCTCCCACAATAACAGCGCCGGACGTTTCTATAATCCAGGGGAGTTTCCAGTTTGGAACGGCCATGGGGCATCCCGACAGAAGGATCCTCGGGGTTTCCTTCGGGAAAACGCCTTTGCTGTTTTCGATCCGCTTTTCCAGTTCATCGCAGATCTTGTTTACCGATTCGGTAAAGCGCGCCGGATTGTCATAGAAAAAGACCTGATTGGCCAGCAGGGCATCCAGGCCGGAAATGGGGGGCGGATCAGCCTTACGTAAACTTGATAGCCTGTAAATTGCTTTTCGTTTATTATTGACGATCTCAATCCCCTTTTTGAGCCTTTTCGCATCAATACTAATGCCTGTAAGTTTTTCGACAGCCTCTTTGAAGCGAACATACTCAGCCTTCAAAAGAGCCCTTCCTTCTGCTAATTTTACCTGCGGCAAGTCCATGACATACAGGTTTGGAACGAGATCCTTTAAAATTTCATAGGATTTCTTTTTTCCATCACAGGTGTTTTCCCCCACGATCATGTCCGCGGATTCCATATAGGGACACACCTTCCCCAGCTTAAACCCAAAGGCCGACTTGATAAGTGAGCAGGTATTTCGGGGCAGGAGCTTTTCAACCTCTTCGGTAGCAAAATCAGCCCCGGCGCAGAGACCAACCAATATGGCATCTGCAGCCCGCACAATTTCTTCCGGTACAAAAACACAAAAACTGCCGATCACTTTGCGGCCCGCAGCCTTCTCGTCCAGCAATTCTTTAATCCGCAGGCCATGGATCTCGCTCATTACAAAATTAAAGTAAGCCATGCTCTCCAGACGATTATTCTGGGCAAGATAAATATCCTCATACACCTTGCCCAGAACTTTCAGCAGGGCATCGTGTTGATCAAGATCAAGTCCCAGGTTTTTCCACATTTCTTTATAATTTTCGCTCATGTAATTTTCTCCTGTATTCTTCGTTAAAGGGGGAATCGAACCTCCTCCCGGTTTTGCAGACCGAGCCAGCGGGTTTGAAGCCCGTGGGGCGCCCAGCACCTTTGCTCCCATAGAATCTGTTAATAAAAAATAGAAACTATACAAGAAAAACCTATTTGTCAAATCGGAAAAACCAATACGTTTGGAGCTGGTGATAGGAAAGGTTGGTTATAATTTTTTAGTGTAGCTTGTTATAGACTTTCAAATAATTAATTTCACAAGGCCAGAAGGAGGAAGTCGTATTAGTTATACGTCGACGACTGATAACGCAGTAAAATTATTTATCTGAAAGTCTATAACAGAAAATCAAAAATAGCCTGGCACAGAGGTGAGGCAGTTCTTTTTTCATCTTTCATAAGATAAAATTTCCGCTTCATGCTAACTCCTTTTATTTTTAATGCCTTGAGTATGCCTGTTTTAAGCTCGGTTCCAAGTGCCTTAGAAGACAGAATGGATATACCGAGGCCTGCTTTTATCCCTTCTTTTACTGCCGTGGAAGAGCCAAGTCGAGCCACGATATTTAGTGATTCTATGGGTGATAATTCATGCTTTTGGAGATAATTTTCCATAATTTTTAAAGTACCTGAACCTTTTTCCCTTAATATAAAAGGCTCTTTAAAAAGTTCCTCAACCGTGATTTTTTGTTTCTTTGCCAGACTGTGGCCAGCCGGAACTGCAACTACGAGTTCATCATCCCATAATTCATAGTAAGTTAGATTTTTTTTTGAGTTTTTGGAGCCGACAATACCCAGCTCAAGAGAGCCAATGGAAACACCGTCTTCAATCTTGCTGGTATCGGCAATGGTAAGAATAACAGATATATTGGGAAATTTATTGTTAAATTGTTCAATGTATTTTGGAAGTATATATTCACCCGGAATTGTACTGCCGCCGATATGGATTTCTCCTTGCTTTACTCCTATAAAGTCTTCCATTGCAAGACATGCCGTTCTTTTCATATCAAGCAAAAGCCGGGCATGCGCAAACAGAAGTTTTCCAGCCCTGGTTGGAACGACTTCTCTGCCTAAACGGTCAAGAAGTTTTGCTCCGATCATTTTTTCAAGATTTGATATTCTTTCACTAACTGAAGCCTGTGCCAGAAAAACAGCAGAAGCAGCTTTTGAAAAACTTTTATGCTCGACCACTTTGCAGAATATTTCCAGTTGTCGGAGGTCAAAATCAATCGATGATTTTCGAGGAGAGTGTTTCATTAAATAACCTTTAAACTAACCCGTATTTCTCACGAGCCGAGTTTGCCGCATACGCAAGGCGCAGGCTATGAAGCCGTGGCGTTTCACTGCGAATGGCCTGCAACACAGCGGATGCGGTGAAATCGGCTCGTGAGAAATGCGGGCTAAAACTGTCTGGGCTTACATATAATTTCCCGAATACGCAGATCAAAAAGGTCGGACTGATTTGCGGGCTTTATAACCAGCGCTGCATCAGCGCCTCTGGCTGTCCCGCCTATTGAGATTATATCATTACCTGTAAGCGCGCCGGCATCAGCCGCCATTATTGATACCTCTACAGCAACCTTGGTTCCATGTCCGAAAAGTCTTAATGTATCTGCTATAAGCAGTACCGGATATATACCTGTATGTTTTTTTGCTATAGATCGCTCAACGCCGGAAAGAGCATGTGTAGCCGATATTACAGTTACGCCTTTTTCTTTAAGATCATTTTTAATGTCATCCGACATCATTTTTTTGAAGGGCTCCTTGAAGCCGCAGTGGTATGTTACAGCAGTAATGCGAAAACCACTGAAAATTTCCAGGGCTTTGTATGCTGTATCTCCTTTTGTAGAAGCTAAAACAACTTCATTTAAACCT
>JAUWFS010000132.1:0-9412 GCA_030606805.1 Deltaproteobacteria bacterium | reverse complement strand
GAGGGTGCTAATTATGGCTAATGGAATTGTAAAATGGTTTAATAGCGGTAAAGGGTTTGGTTTCATTGAGCAGGAAGATGGTCCGGATGTATTTGTTCATCATTCAGCAATCAATGCAAGTGGTTTCAAGTCTCTTGATGATGGCGACCGAGTTACCTTTGACATTGAGCAGGGTCAAAAAGGTCCTGCTGCAGCAAATGTCACTACGGTTTAGACCAATATTTCTGAGTTAAAAAAAGGGCATTCCATCGAATTATGAGGGAATGCCCTTTTTGTTTTGCCCCCTAAAGATCCAGCCAGTTGAAAAGAAACGCATAAAATCATAGGTATCCCGGAAATCCGCCGCCATGCCCACTATGTTTGGAGAATGTCAATATGTCACGGACATCCCCAAGCTGTCACATGTGTTTTTTTAAAACAACTTTATCTGTTTTGATGTATCGGCTTTTTGTTTCTTTTTGGTTTTTCCTTTTGTGTGCAGGCCGGCTTTGACTTCCTGTTCGTGGATTTCGTGGTTTAGTTTTAGCAGGCGCTTTAGGACTTCTTTTCTGGCATCAGGTGAAATTGTGTATCGTACACGGTCGTTTCCCGGCAGATAGTCCACTTTGTAAAAATCATGGGCAAGATCTATATCCTCGGATTATTTCAAAACTATAAAAGTAAAAAACGTTCTCCTGCTTCCACTAATGTGCTAATCAAGACTCGACACCGAACTCTCGCATCTGACAGAAAAAAAGAGGTTTTAAAATAGCATAAATATCAATTGGATAGCGAGTTATTTACTTAATTATGGACGTCCCGCAGTCCTTTTTGATTTCAACTTTACTATTTTTCTTTATTTCAGACATATTAACTAATATCTTCGTAAAATTAGACCCGTTAAATTTTCCTTTTAAATGTTTTATATGAAAATCAAAGATGAAGAGAAGTTCATCTCTCAGCGGATAATCCTCAAGTGGAATCGAATGGCAACTTAACTCTGAATGCATAAATGCCAAAGTGTCAATAAACCAGATCAGGGTATCTCGGGCTAATATTCTGGCAGATTTCAGATGACCAAAATATATTTTTTTCTGTTTTCCATCTTTTTCAAGCGACGTTCCGTGAACGAGTTCACTTCTAAAATCATATAGCTTTTTAAATTCCTTACGAACACGATTAATTTCTTCTTTATATTTTCCTCCGTATATTATACCTAATCGTCTCTGTATATTATCCACTATTCCTCTGTTTTTCTCACCTAACAGGATATCCAAGACGGTTATATGCCATAAAAGCTCTTCAAACTTATCTTTTGTAAAAAATGCTTTGGCAAAATAGCCCATTGCCCGACTTAGAAAAGTCCACTTACATTTTTCCAAGTCGATACTATCAAAAAAAACTAGGGCTTTCCCCACGATACTTTTCAAGTTTTCCAAATCGTCTGTTTCTAAATCAAAATAGAATACAGGACTCGTACCAACCTCGTTGCCTTGTGTATCAAAGTATGGTGAATAAGGCAGTTTGGGTAAATCCTGAATACGAGAAGGATTTTTAAATATATCATCAGAAATATGAAACGACCACGGAACCAAAAACTTTAACCAGCCGAGTATCATATCATCGTTGTCATCTCCTGATATAAAACTCTTATTCTCCCACTCAAAAAGAGATAATAGCTGAATTGTTCTATCTGGAAATGTTCTTGATACGAGAAAGGATTCATCCAATATTTCCGGCCATTCTTCAAATTTTGGGTATGTTTTGCAACTCTTCTCAACGATAAACCAACAATTTTGCAACTCTTTTGTATCTAACTCCGCATAGGGATAAAATATCTGATTTAACTGATTATCAACTAACTTGTCCAACTCGCTTTTTGAAAATTTCTGAATTTTAAATTTACCGAAGTCAATATCGGATTCAGGAAAAGAAACTCCCTCTAATAATCGAAAAGATGTAGTTTCAACCTTTCTTCCATTTGAACCCGACCATAGGTGTTCAAAATAAACATCGACATCTTCAAAATTATTTTCAAAGAATTTTATGTATAGCTTTGAACGCCTGAAGAAATTTTTAAGTCTGTATCTGGGTATTGAGTCAGTACGATAATAGCTTGCCGAACTTAAAGCAGACTTGTTAATTGGTTTTCCCCCGAATGCAACTGAAAAATCAGAAACGAGACGGCTAAATTCTTCGGATTTTTCAAGCTGTTCGACAATTGTGCATATCTGGTACGGACGGCTTATGTAAACTACATTGTCTGTTCTTTTATTGAAGACAGAAGACTTAAAATGTAGTTTTGCCCGTTCGACATATGAAATAAACGATTGGTATAAATGATCTTTTGTAATTTTTTCTTTCATATTTTCAACTAAATGGGATAGGGGCTAACCTACTCTTCAGCGGGCGCGGCTTTTTGCGCTCCGCTGGAAGAGATTGGTTATGCAATAAAACCCACTTGCTATTATGTTATTCTTAAAGCATCAAGCATTTCTTTTCCGTCTTTAAATCTTTCGTCAGCAGGTGATATTGCTTTTAAAATGAAATTTGTTACATTGCTGTCAATACTCATTTGTTCTAAATAATATGTAGGACTGCCCACATTTGGTATGTGACCAGTTAATATATAATGGTAAAGAACACCGACTGAGTAACAATCAAGGTTTTTCTCAATTAATTTTGGATTTTCAAATAATTCATTAGCGATGTAGCCAACAGTACCAACTGGTGAAGTTGTCATTCGTGTCGAGAGACTATGTTCTAACCATTGACCAGCACCATAATCTAAAACAACCGCCTTTTCCTCATCCCACATTACATTTTTTGGTTTAATATCTCTGTGTACTATTTCCATATCATGTGCAGAAGAAATAGCTGATAAAATTTGCAGCATGATTTCTACTGCACATTTTTCTTCAATGTGGCCGTCTCTTTTTATACAAGTTTCTAAATCACTACCGTCTAAAAATTCCATGATCAAATATGGATTTTCGTTAGCCAACCCAGCATCATAAACCTTCACTATATTCGGATGATTCAAATTTGATAGTATTTTTACTTCTCTTGAAAATCTCCTTAAGGCTTTAATCTCACCTTCTTCATCAGCAAATAATGGATCTAATTTTTTAATTGCTCTGGGCTCTTCTAAAACAATATGTTCAGCCTTATATACTACACTGAACCCACCTTCTCCTATTTGTTCTTCGATAGCCAAATCGCGCAATATCAATTCTTGTTCAAATGAGTTGCGCCCAAATTGTTGAAGTGAATTATTATAATAATTTTCATACTTTTCTCTAATAAATTTGCGGCGTGATTCATAGTTTGGGAGAGTATCTTTGATGTGGGTATTCCATAGCGCCCACAGATTGTCGGATGAAGATAGGAAATCGGGCAAATGGCCAATTAAGGGAGCTAATGCTGTTAGCCTTCTTCTCATTTTTTGATAGCTATTGTCAACACGGTCAAAATCCTTTTGGCCCGTTAGAACCGCGAGTAATAACTTATTCAAGTCTTCAATGGTATTTTTTATATATTTTTTGCTACTCATAATTAATGCCTAACCAGTTAGTATATAGTTTCCGTCTAATATCAAATTTAAAACCACTTGACGAGTAAATGTTTATTTTATTATAATTTTTTATGCGTTTTTAAAACAATTTTATCTGTTTTGATGCATCGGCTTTCTGTTTCTTTTTGCTTTTTCCTTTTGTGTGCAGGCAGGCTTTGACTTCCTGTTCGTGGATTTCGTGGTTTAGCTTTAACAGGCGCTTTAGGACTTCTTTTCTGGCATCTGGTGAGATTGTGTATCGCACACGGTCGTTTTCCGGCAGATAATCAACTTCGTAAAAATCATGAGATAGATCTATATCCTCCCAGCCATAAGCCTTTAAAACCGTTTCGTCCATTTGTTTGTGGAGTTCGCGCAGGTGTGTGATATCCTGCACCGCCTCGTTGAAGGTACATACGCCTTCGGTCTTCTTTAAGTGCTTCCATAGATTGGCTGTTTCCTTGCCATATTGTTTTTGAAATTCTTTGGCCTTCAGTGTTGAGATTGTTGCTATATCATCATTTGAAAACTCCCTGAGATCGGGATTATGAAATTGATTGTAAGTTTTTGTCAGTCCGAGTTTCATTTTTAGCATCAATTGATAGCGGTGTTCGTAGAATTGTGAGCCGGTTTGATCAAGGTCCATTTCAATTATATCTGAAAGATTTTGCGGGAAAGGAAAGTTTTCAAAACAATCACTATTTGTATATCGCAAATCGAATCTTAAAGATGAACCATATTTGCGTGACCAAGCTTCATTCAAAGAAGATTGTAAGATAAGGAAACCTGAATATTTATCAATTAAAATTGCGTTTGTGCCAACATCATATACATAATTATTTGGTACAAAACTGAAGTTTAAATATTTTGTTACACGAGAAGTGACAATGACTTTTTGGAATTTTGGAATTTTGGAATATAAATTTACACTCCGTCTGCCAAATTGCCACCATCTTGTCCTATAACCTTTATCTTTTTTTTCTTGGCGCTCTGGATATACTTTGTTTTTCACAATATTATAACATTCAGTATATTCTTTAGCTTTATCCTCAGGCCAATCAAAAAAGTTTATCACATATCTGGAAGGTTTTTGCTCAATATCATTGTTTATGTCATCGCCAATTAAATATGGAAATATAATGTTTTCATATTTTGAATCAATGTTTAATATCTCTTGTTTTTTATTATTCTCAACTATAAAACCCGTACCTAAAATAACAGAACCTTGAAAGCAGATATTTTTTTTGCACTGAAGTAAATATGTGGAACCAATATCTTCACTATCACCAAAGTAACTATTTATAAAATCAACTTTTCCATTGTTTAAAATTTTTGTCCCAGCCCATTTACCTTTGACAAAAGCAATAAGAGAAACTTCCAAATTAGCTACCCCAGGCCATTTTATAGATTTAATAGCAAAAACTATATTCCCCTTTTTTGTAATGAAATCTAAACCTCCTTCTCTTGTATCCCCTTGTGCAATCGTATTTGTAGTAATTATTGATAAAAATTTATTTTTAGCGATAATTGTATTAATTCTTCTAAGAAAGTACGCCACTAAATCAGTTAGTCCGCCAGCCGGTGCAAAATTAAACTTTAACCAACTCAAATATTCATTGCCATAGATGCCACTAATTCTTTTTCCGCCCAAATAAGGCGGATTCCCTAAAATACAATCAAACCCACCTTTGCCCTCACCCCGGCCCTCTCCCACAGGAGAGGGAGTGAATACTTCCGGAAACTCAAGGAACCAGTGGAAAAATCTTTTCTCCGCTGCGACACCCATAGCTTTTGCCACTGCGACCGATCCTTCCAGCGGTTTTCTGCCTGACAGGTGTGCCCGATACGTGTCATCTGTAATTATCTTTTTTGCGTTATCTTCTGTTTTTGGAATAAAAAACTGCGCCACCTGAATATCTGCCAGGGTCTTTAGATGCCACCAATTATCTCTTGCAACCAGTTTTTGATATTCTATGCGTTTATGTTCAATTTCTTTAATTGAGTTTTCAGGAAGCCGATTAAAAGATTCGAAAACTTTGGATATGTCGGTAAATGATCTATCTATAGAACCGAACTCAGAGTGTTCATAGAAAATTTTCCTTTTTTCAGCGCTTTTTCTTTCTTCTTTATTACGTTTAGCCAGCTCAGCCCTTATATCCTTGTCATCATCCGGCATCCTCTTAAACGCTTCATCGGCAATTCCGTTCTCAAGCTCTTCTTTATGCGCCAGTCCAACAATCGCATCACCCCACTTGATATGATGATCAAGAAAATTCAAGGGTTCTCCGGGATTATGTGCCTCAAGCCACAGGGAAACTTTGCATAACTCAACAGCGAGACGATTCTTATCCACGCCATAAATACAGGATTTAATCACATCCCTGATCGCCGACCTCAAAGGCGCAGGAGACGGCTGATCTTCGCCTGTCCTGACCTTTGCCAGCTCTGCTCCGATTCTTCTTGCTGCATTAAGCAATATATGCCCGCTGCCGCAGGCAACATCACAGACCTTGATGGATAATAATGCTTTTTCCTTTTCTGATTTTTTATCGGATGATTTCAGTCTGTCTTCAATAATATAATCCAGAGAATGCTTTATAAGCGGCTGGACAAGCTCATCCGGCGTGTAATGAGATCCGGATGAAGACCGGCCTAAGCCTTTTACAAAATCAAACTGATAAACCCCGGCCTGTTTTGTTATCACCGGATCATATTCGAGCATGCCCTCATAAATCGAGCCGAACTCTTCCACATTCAGCGAGGCATAATTAATCCGCATTTTCTGGCCGGTTTTTTTATTGGTGAATACGCTTAAGTTTTTTAAGCACTCCAGAAGTATCTTGTTGTCAAGATTGCAGTTGTTTAATATGCCGATTGCCTTATATCCGAAAAGGTCTCCGGCAAGAGGGCTTAATCCCAGATGCTTTCCTTTTATTTCACTCTCAAAAAGATGAAATGTATTTTTTAATGCAATCCACAGGTCGTTGAATCTCTGGTCGGCAAGATAGAGTTTTTCACAAAGCTTTCTAAGATGGTTTACACTGTAATATTGATAATAGATTTCTCTTTTGGTTTTATCCGCATTATCAGGAAAAATAAGGTTTCTTTCTTCAATGACCATCAGAAATAGAAGCCTGTATATAAGGCGCAGTTGATACTGATAAAACTTAGATTCTAATATTTCCTCTTTATCAATCTGCTCCCGAAGCTCTTCATTGTCTGCATGTTGCAGAAAACCGTTTGCAAGAGAATGTATGGAGATTTCTACGGCATTGCTTAAGCCTTCCCGAATCCTTGACCCTGAATCCAGCGCATCCTGATGATACTTTTCAATCAGGCTCTCCGCTCCAATATCCATTTTTGCAGGCATGCGGCTTGAATGAAGAAGGCGAAACATTATGGCGAAGTCTGCATAATGTTCTTCCTCCATCATTGTTTCGAGATCAAACTCAAGAAATGAAAGCCTGATAAGCCTGCTGCTGTTTCGCAGAAGCCTTAAATGAATGCCGTTTGTAATAATTGTATAAAGGTGTTCGGTAAGATTTATATATTCCTGCAAAAGGGCATGTGGTGACATGCGGGGTCCACTGTCTGTTCTTTTTTTATCAAGGCTGTCATTAAACCCCACTATATGAATCGGAAATCTGTCAAGATTGGCTGTGCGGTGGCTGACTGCATACGATTTTCCATGAACAATTTCTGCTTTTGAGAGCTGGGCATCATATCCGAATAATCCAAGCAAAGGGATAATCCAGTATTTTCTTGTTTCTGTGGTTCCGTATTCCTGCTCAGCAACTCTTTCTTTCTGCCTTTTGAATATACGCCACAAATCCTGGGAATCTGCCCATGCCCTTGCGATTTCATCCTTGACCTTTATTTTTGTGTCAAAGCCGAAATCTCTGGCAAGCTGACCGCCGATATCTCCCTGCTCGATCTTATCAAGAATATCCGCAGAAAGTATGGCGCCTTCTATGCGTATGGTGGTGTATTTCATTTATCTAAGAAATGTCCCTTTTATAACCTTCCAGCCATTGTTTCCCTTTTTCTGTCAGCCGGTATTTCTGTAAACGACTTTTGGGCTTTTCCGGGATAGTATATTCCAGAAATCCGGCTTCCTTAAGGCGGGGTAGGGCTTTACGCAGATTGCCACTCAATTTTTTGTGCCCCAGCGCTGTTGCGATTTCTGAAGAGGAAAGTGGGTATCCAGCGCAGACTGTAAGGATATCCAGGTCGACTTGTGCCTCGACTTGTGCCTCGACTTGGTTCCTACTTAGTGCCAACTTGGTGCCAACTTGTGGGGTATCAGGCAGAATGGCAGGAAGGAAGCTCACATAAACGGAACCGGCCTGCTCCTGCCAAGTGGGTTCGGGGTTGCCGTTTTCCTTGCACCAGTCAATAATGTTCAGCGTGCCGGTGCCCCAGCGCTCGATAATGCCTGCCCGGTAAAAGACATTGGCAATAATGGGATTCCATGGCTTGGATTCATGGGGTTTGGCCAGCTTTTCTGGAGTAATGCCGAAGTGAAGGCCACCGGGATTGGTGATCTCCATGTGATCGTCGTACATGGCGAGGGCCACGGCAGCGCCCGGAATCGTATAGTCGCGGTGGCACAGGGCGTTGGCCAAGGCCTCACGCGTGGCGCGTGGCGGATACCAAGGCTGGTCTTCACGAATCATCTTGCCCGGGACGACCCGTCCGGCAATGGGTACATGATCCATCAGGAAAGATTCAGCCCGGCGCAGGAGCGCGAAGGCGTGCCCCCAGTACTGCCGGTTGTCGGCAAAATCAGCCAGGCGGTCTTTTCCCCGAAAACGTGCCATACGGATACCCATCTGTGGATAAAGCGTCTTGAGACTGTCCGTCTTGCCATAAAGCGCTATTGCGGCGTTCAGGAGATTGCCTTCGTGAATCAGTTCCAAACCAAGGAGAATGGATCTGGTGTCTCGCCGGTCAGTGGCTTCGAGTCGTCCCAGCCGAATAGCATTATCCAGAGTAATTTGAATCTCGTCGGCATCCAGATCCTTGATGGAAACGCCCTCCGGCACAGGTTCGTTTTCCCACCGGGTTGTTGCATGGAGTTTTTCAATTAATCGGCGGTTATATTCATCCCCCGGCATCTGTATCGTTGTGGGACCATTTCGAAGGTATGGCCGTCCTGCATATGTATAAAGTCCTGTACTGCCTGGAATATTTATAATTATTACAACGTTTCCTGATTTTAAATTGACGGTTTCAATATCAGGAAAAGCAGGTGGCTCAATTTTACGGATTTCATTTGAAATATCTTCTATTGTTTTTGCAGAGACTTTCTGACCGGTTATTTCCCCTTTGTCTGTAACACCGAATATTACAAAACCACCTATACTGTTCAGCATAGCACAGACAGTCTTTGCAGCAGCCGTTCTTTGTCCGGTCGACTTCTTAAATTCAAGCCGGTATGATTCACCCTTTTTTACAAGCTGCTTTAGTTCTTTCAGGTTCAAAATAGCTCCTTTACGGTAATCTATGCCATTCTTATCTTCATATTCATTAATTCCCTCTATCCGGCAATAAAATATATACTCCCATCAGATCCATTGGAAGAACGGGCTCGACAACTTTGAATTTCTTGCCACCCATGACTTTTCTGAACCTTTCATGGGCTTCGATCAGGATCTCGGCTCTTTGCAGGGCAATTTTGTCAAATTCATTTCGAAGTTCGGAAATGTTTTCCAATTCATTTTCAAGAAAGCTTGCTTTTGCCTGATTTGTAATATTGGCAGATGGAACAGCATGTGCCATCAGTTTTTTAATTTCATCTTTATCCAAAAATGCATTATCCGAAGGGCTTGCTCTGTAGCCCCATAAAAGCATTTCCTCGGCCACAAACTGGTTTCCGCC
>JAUWFS010000130.1:0-9452 GCA_030606805.1 Deltaproteobacteria bacterium | reverse complement strand
GGACGTGGCGGCCTTCTATTACGAGAAATGCCTTGAGCACCATCCAGAAGATGCCATAGTCATGACCAACTATGCGGGCCTGATGATGGAGAAGGAGGAATTTCAGAAAGCTGAGATCCTTTTCAAGAAGGCGATCAAGATACAGGATGTTCCAAACGCCTATTACGGCCTGGCTCTTCTTTACCGCATGGCTGGTCAACTGGAAGCCGCTCGACAGGTCCTGGAGACCTTTTTCACCCGCACAGCCAACATCAAAGGTTTGAAAGGCTCTCCTATTCATCAGGAAGCAAAGAATTTGTACAGGGAACTCAGCACGGCCCTGGGCGTTCAAAAACAGAGCCATTAAAATGATGAGAAAGATGTTCAGAAGCTCAGCCGTTCCAACAACGGAGAGGAATTTCCCCACTTTTTTCGGTAGAGGACAATCGGCCAAAAATATAAACCCCATGACTTGACTAATGGCTAAAACTTTAAAAGTTGAAAACGTCCCTGTAGTCCAATTATGACAAAAGAAGAACCATTTAACCTCGGTGGTAAAAACAGGGTATATGTTAAATTCATTTCAGCACCGTATTCATAAGGCTTCACAGCCTATACATGGATTTGCAAAGAGTTTGGTGCAAAATTCAAGTAATATATATGAGCAGATTCAAAAAGAAAAAAAAGGAGAACCAGCCAATATTTTTTAGGTATCAAGATTGTATTGCAAAATCTACTTCTGATGGTTCACCAGGCCTATCTGTTTATAAACATTGCCAATATGCAGGTAAAATCTCTGCGGGCCTAATTGGGCGTATGCCTTCTTCATTTGCTGAATTGTTTCCATATGGATCAATAACACTTGTTTCCCTGCATGACATTGGCAAGGTATCGCCTGGGTTTCAAAAAAAGATAAATCCAAATTCCAAAAAACTACAATCTATTACAAATGCGGGACTGGAATCTAATCATGCGGAAATAGGTGAAGCAAGTTTCATTTCCTGGATAAAAAAGAAGCAAGAATATGAAAGCAGTCTCGAAGATTGGGGGATTTGCATAGGATCCCATCATGGAAAACGAAAGATTCCATATCCTGATTCCACCGCCAAATATGGCGGTTATCAATGGCAAAAAGAGCGTTATAATTTGATGAAGCGCTTGATTGATGAATTCGGTGATCTACCCATTACTCCGCCTTTATCTGATGAACAGTTATATATTATCAGCGGTCTTGTTTGCATAGCTGACTGGATTGCATCCGATGAGGATTATTTCCCTTCCGTCGGGCTTTCTACCAAAACTGATCTTAATCTTTACGTTCCGGAAGTTCTTAGGAATTGCGGATGGATCCGGCCTGAAATCAGGAAAGGCTTAACATTCGAAGATGTATTCTCCGGGTTTAAACCTTATCCTGTGCAAAAAGAATTTATAGATACTATTTCCGAACCAGGCTTGTATATACTTGAAGCTCCCATGGGATCTGGTAAAACAGAGGCAGCTTTATATACTGCTTATAAATTAATGTCCAGCGGACAAAACTGCGGAATCTATTTTGGGCTGCCCACGCGCCTGAGCAGTAACAAAATTCATACCAGGGTCTCTGATTTTCTGAATAAGATTGTTGTCAATGATACACAATGCAGATTGATTCACGGGCAGGCATGGTTGGAATTAGGCGGCGGCAAAGAATTAGAAACCGGAAAATCCTGGTTTAACCCTGTTAAAAGGGCGATTTTAGCTCCTTTTGGCGTGGGCACCATTGATCAGGCACTGCTTAGTGTATTAAATGCCAGACATTTTTTTGTTCGTTCCTTTGGGCTTGCCAATAAAGTTGTTATTCTGGATGAAGTTCATTCATATGATGTTTATACCGGGACCCTGTTGGACAAGTTAATAGAATCACTGCTTAATATGGACTGCTCGGTTATTGTTTTATCCGCTACTTTAACCCATGATAGAAAAAAAACATTTTTCAGATGCCCGAATCCTCCAGTGTGCGAAAAATATCCACTTATTACCACACAGCCAAAAGAAAAAACAATCTCATTTCTTGCTCCAGAGTTCTCAGAAACCAAAGAAGTAGACGTAAAAATTATCTCTAATGATATCATTAAATCAGCTATAATTGCCGTTGAAAAAGCTCGCCTGGGGATGTGCGTGCTCTGGATTGCCAATACGGTTGCTGAAAGTCAGAAATATTATAAAGTTGTCTGCAGTGAAAAAACACAGGGAGATTATTTCAGAATCGGTCTTTTGCATTCACGTTTTCCCGCCTTCAGGCGCAGTGAATTGGAAAACGACTGGATCGAATCACTCGGAAAGAACGGCAATCGTCCAAAAGGCTGCATTTTGATTGCTACCCAGATAGTAGAGCAAAGCGTTGACATTGACGCCGATTTTATGATCTCTGATCTGGCCCCAACTGACATGATACTTCAACGACTCGGCCGCCTCTGGCGCCATGCGCGCCAAAAGCGTCCGGCGGAAAAACCGGAAATACTTATACGATGCGGTGAAATTGGGCACGCACAAAGTGAAGATGAACTGGAAGAAGTTATGGGTAAATCACGCTATGTGTATGCACCCTATGTTCTGTGGAGAAGTTATCAGATTTGGAAAAAACTGAAAGCTATTATACTGCCACGTGACATTCGCAAGCTACTTGAAGCAACATATCAGCACATGGTTAATGAACCCGATTTTATTTTAAAACTGAAAGAAAAATTGGAATCCAAAAAAAATGAACTCAGAGAAAAAGCCCTGGGCAGCACATCTCATGCATTACCTTCAATGCCTGATGATGAATATGTAGTTACCAGATACAGCACTTTAGTGCAAATTCAAGCCCTGCTGGTTCTTAGCCTGGACTCAACCGGCAATACGGCAAAAATAAAACTCTTAAGTGGTGAAGTGATTGAGGTAGATTCTAATAAACGAAATTTTTATTTCACAAAATTGCTGCATAAAAATATTGTGCCGTTAAATAAGTATTATTTTCATTATATCAATAATTTCAGATCCTATAAATATCTTGCAAGACATATTTATGGTGATATTTTGATACTTGAATGGCAAAACGATGGAAGCCTTTTGGCAATAGCGGACAATCCGACTAAAACGCCGCTTTTTTATGACGATAATAAAGGGATATATCAGGACAAACAGCAACTCGATATAAATAATTCATTCAAAGGAGAATTTAACGATGAATTTGACTGGTGATCCGTGGATTCCGATCCTTTTTGAAAACGGCCAAAACAGTCTGGTCAGCCTTGTGCAACTATTTGAAGAATCTCGCAACATACGAGATCTGACTGTCAATCCGCCTCAGAGGATTGCTTTAATGCGCCTTATTATCTGTATTACCCAGGTTGCTCTGGACGGCCCGGAAGATGAAAAGGACTGGAAAGGATGCAGGGATAAAATTATCCCTGCATGCAGAAACTATCTAAATAAAAGAAAAGAAATGTTTGAACTCTACGGGCCTCAGCCGTTTATGCAAATAGAAGCACTTTCTTCTGACAAAATAGTTCCCATTGATAAACTGGATTGCTGCCTGGCGTCTGGAAACAATCCTACTCTTTTCGATCACAGGGCATCGATCTCCGGCAGGACGCAATCTCCCGCTACCCAAGCGCTTAATTTGATCACATGTCTAAATTTTTCAACAGGAGGGAAAGTAGGCCAGGCAATATGGAAGAATAATAGATATAGTGATTCCACTTTCGCGGCTCCCTGTATAAAAGCGATGCACACATTAATTAGAGGTGAAAATCTTCACGAAACAATTTTTTTTAACTTGCTGGCCAAAAAAACAATTAAGTCTTTTCCAAATGGAAAATGGGGCTATCCTGTCTGGGATTTTTTCCCGAGAAGTCCAGATGATACAGATTGTTTTGAAAACGCTGGAAAAACCTATCTTGGCCGTCTTGTGCCGCTTTCACGCTTTATCAATCTTTCCGCTGGCAATGAAAAGGAGTGCATAATAGGTCCGACCTTCAAATCTTTCAAAATTAACCATCTGCCTGCCTTTCGGGAGCCTTCGATGACTGTTATTCAAACAAAAAAAGGAGATCCGATTTATCTGCCTTTATCATCGGAAAAACATATCTGGCGGGAGCTGGGCTCAGTGATTAATCTTTCTGTATCAATGGAACAGGGCGGCGCTGCATGCCTGCAAAATATCCAGCAAGTTTTTGATTTTATTGATGATAGCCATATTGATATCTGGGTGGGAGGCTTGGAGGTAGGCGCGCAGGCCGCCAAATTAAATGATATGGTTGAATGGAACCTATCATTGCCGTTGGGATTGTTTGACGATACAGTTTTGACCATATATCAAAATGGTGTAACCTTGGCGAATAATGGTGAACTGGCGCTGAAAAACGGAGTGACCACATATTATGCTGATCAGGCAATCGCACCAAAAGAGATGACAGGGGTAAAAAAGAAAGCAGCAATCATCTACTGGACTATTCTGGATAATAACTATCAGCTCTTAATCAACATAGCCAACAGACAACAGGAGTTTGATGAATGGAAAAAGCTGATTTACAGTGCCATGCATAAAGCATACAGGCAAACCTGTTCCCATGAGACACCCAGGCAGATCCAAGCCTTTTCAAAGGGTAGGATGAAACTTTTTATTAAAAACAAATGAGCCGACGGGAGGACTTTTTTATGAACGCAAAAGTGAAACAAAGAGCCGAGCTGCTGGTTGAACTACTAGAGAAAAGAAAAGATGACAGGGGTGTGATGGCTGACCTGAAAAGGGGTTTCAGCGAAACCACAGCCGACCGCACCTGGCCTTATATTTCCCGCTGGGGATGCAATCTGGTTAATGACAGACAGCGAATAATTTACCAGACCGTAACAGCAGCTTATGCATACTGCAAAAATGTTACTCAAGAAGGAAACATGGGAACAATCTGCCGCAAAATTGCAACCGGAGATGGAAAAGGAGTTGACGGCCTCAAGACATTTGAAACCCGTTTTCGCAGACTTTTAACCTGCTCTAAAGTTGATGAGTTAAGCGGTCATCTCGGAGGTATCATCAGGACGGCAGCTTCAAAAAAAATACCTTTAAATTTTGCTAAATTGTTTGAGGATCTCTGGTGGTGGTCAAATAACATTAAAATCGAGTGGGCTGCGGAATACTGGGGTTCACAGCCGGAGGATTAGCATGAAATATCTGACAAAAATACTGGTCGATAAAAAGCTCGCCGCATCAAAAAGATTGAATGACGCATACGCCTGGCATAAAGCCCTGTGGCGGGCCTTTCCGGGGATCAACGAGAATGAACGTATTTTTTTAAATCGAATAGATTCGAAAGATATCTTTTTTCAGGTTTTACTGCTTTCCAGACAACCACCAATAGTTCAGGAGTGGGGCGCGTGGCAGACAAAAAAAATATCAGAAAGTTTTTTATGCCATGATCTTTATCGTTTTGAACTGCGGGCTAATCCTACCATCAAAAGAGTTGTCAGGGATAAAGACGGAACCCGAAAAAAAAACGGAAGGCGCACTGCCGTTTATAAAGAAGAAGAGCTCAAAGAATGGATGATGGCCAAAGCCGCTCAATCCGGATTTAAAATAGTTGGAGAGTCGTTGGGAGTTACAGCGCCGATTGCTCAGACTTTCTGGCGTAAGGGAAAAAGCGGCAAACTTTCAAAAGTCGATTTCAAAGGCGTTCTAAATGTAATTGAGCGGGATTTATTTAAAAATTCCTTTGAAAAGGGGATAGGCCCGTCAAAGTCGTTCGGCTTCGGAATGTTGATGCTTCAACCCGTATAACTACAGATATTGGAAAAATTAATAAGGAGGAATATTATGGAACTGATAGAACTTCACATCTTGCAGTCATTTCCGGTAACCTGTCTGAACCGTGACGACCTGGGAGCGCCGAAATCGGCAGTTTTTGGAGGCGTCCAGAGGGCCAGAGTCAGCAGCCAAAGCTGGAAAAGAGCGATCCGCAAAAAAGTCAAGGAAGATCAGCCCGAGCTTTTTGCCGGTCAAAGAACCCGATACATTATATCCGCCCTTAAAGACTCATTTAAGGAAAAAGGTCAGGATGAAAAAAGAGCGTCTGTTCTGGCAGAAAAAATAGCCCATGAATTGGGAAAACTCGATAGTGTTGAAAAGGGAAATGTCAAAACACTGCTCTTTTTTTCAAAGGGTGAAATTGACAATGTCGCGGATGCTATGCTTGGTTTCGATTTTACAAAGGATATTGAGATCATATTAAATCAAGACGCTGAAGAGAAAAAAATCGAAAAATCGAAAAAATCCTTGGCAAATTTGGCAAAAAAGGCAGCCAAATCATTAAAGGACAACGCTAAAGATACAGCCGATATCGCAATTTTCGGCAGAATGGTGGCTGATGATCATACCTTGATGCTTGAAGGCGCCGGCCTTTTTAGCCATGCCCTTTCCACTCACCAGGTCAGCAGTGAGATAGATTTTTTTTCAGCCGTTGATGATGCCAAACCTGAAGATTCAGAAGGCGCCGGCCACATCGGCACTCTGGAATTTAATTCTGCCTGCTACTACCGCTATATTGGTATTAATTTAGATCTTTTAAAAGACAATGATCACCTTAGTCATTTTACAGATCAGGATCGAAACATTGTTATTGAAACTTTTTTAAAGGCTGCTGTTCTTGCTGTACCAGAAGCCAGGAAAAACTCCATGAGCGGCTTGACGCTGCCTTCCTATGTTCTTGGTCTAAGAAAACACAGCCAACCATTATCCCTTGCCAATGCTTTTGAAACACCGATAAAATCTTCGGCCAAGGGTTATATTGAACCTTCTATAGAAAGGATGAATGAACATTTTGCGCAGTTGAAAAACATTTACAACCTAACGGCAACAAAAGAGGTGAATCTACCGGAAAAAGATTTGGATGTTTTGGTTAAGGAGCTTCTTTTAAAGGAGTAATTAATTCTGCTTTCAACTGGTTAGGGAAAGGAATAATAAGAAATGACCAATACGATCAAATATGCAGCTATGCTGCTCGACGCTCCCATGCAGTCTTGGGGATATCAGAGCCGTTTTGATCAGCGGACAACCCTTTCGTACCCTACAAAAAGCGGTGTTACCGGATTGTTGTGCGCCGCAATGGGAATTCAACGATCAGACCGGAAAAGCATCGCAAGGCTGGCTGAGATGCATTTGGCGATCTATACTCTGGTCAAGCATAATAATTTCCTGCAAAGAATAATTGACTTTCATACTGTAGGCGGTGGATATGCGTATCCACAGGAGAAACAGCATATTTCACCAAAAGCGGATGGCAGCAAGGGCACAACAGTGGTAACCAGAAGAGAATTTTTACTGGATGCCAAATTTGCTGTTATCTTCCAGGGTGAAGGAAACTTGTTGCAGCAGATAGGGAGAGCTCTTGAGAATCCGGTCTGGGGCATCTGGTGCGGCCGCAAGTCCTGTATTCCAGCTTCACCTGTTTTTCAGGGTATTTATGATAATGCTGATGATGCTCTTGAACAGATTATGAAAAAAACAGAAACTATAGTCGTCAGAAAAATTTTTGAGGTTAACCGTTTTGAGGATGGCACAGATTCTCTGATGGATATTCCGGTCGATTTTCAGAACAGGAAATTTTTAATCAGACGAATCTCAGACAGCCCGGTCTAAGGATGAAACATTATGCCTGTTTTTGAAAAACCGCCTCTTGAAACATTAACTCCGGCCAGGGAACGATGGACACCGCTATATTTGGAGCACGGCCGCCTGGAAGTTGATGATTCCAGCGTGAAATGGATCGGGGCAGATCGGACGATACTGCGCATACCTGTTGCAACTGTAAGCGCTTTGATGCTCGGCCCGGGGACCACTGTCACCCATGCTGCCATTAAAGCTTGTGCAGACTCAAATACGCCGGTCTGCTGGATCGGTGAAAACGGTATGCGTTTTTATTCATTCGGCACAACTCCTACCCATGATAACGCCAGAGTCAGAAAGCAAGCCGAGCTTTACGCTTCCAGGAAAAAACGGACTGAAGTAGCAAGAAAGATGTTTGCCATACGTTTTAAGGGAATAGACGTTTCAGATAAAAGCATTAATGAGCTGCGAGGCATGGAAGGAAAACGGATAAAATCCCTGTATGCTGAAATGGGCGCCAAATTCGGTGTAACCTGGAAAGGAAGAAATTATAACCCCAACAACTGGGAACTGGCCGATAATATAAATCGCGCCATATCTGCGGCAAATGCCAGTTTATATGCGCTTTGCACTGCAATAATCTGCTCCATGGGATATTTGCCTCAGCTTGGTTTTATTCATACAGCCGGTACCATGCCTTTTGTTTTTGATATTGCGGATATCTACAAGCCGGAAACAACCCTGATGGCTGCATTTCATACATTGAGTTTAAATCCCGAAGCTGATGAAAAAGACGTATTAACTTTACTGAAGCAGCGGATCGAAGAAAAACGGCTGCTGAAAATTATACCCAAAGTTATAGAAGGACTGATGAAATGACGGTAATTGTGGCAAATAATACTCCTCCTGCCATAAGAGGATTGTTAAAGCGGTGGTTTGTCGAACCGAAACCTAATGTTTTTGTGGGCACTGTCAACCGCCGCACTAGAGATAAAACGATAGAATACATCAGACGCAACGCTCCTGAATTGGGCTTGCTAATAATAGCATCCGACAACAGCTCTCAGGGTTTTTTCATTAAGACTTATGGTAAAACCGATCGTACCACAGTTAAAAAAAACGGTCTGTTCCTTGTTGCTGAAAAATGGGATCAACACGATACGGAATCATCTTAAATGCTGACAAACACATTTTGCTTTATAAAGGGATTGTCTTTGCAGGCTGAAAAAAGATTATGGGATTTGGGAGTGATCTGCTGGGAAGATTATCTTCGTGGTAGCATTAACATCTTTTCATCTTCAAAAGACCAATCAATCAAAGAGCAGTTGAAAGTTTCTATAACAGCTCTTCAAGAAAGGTCCATCGACTTCTTTTTCTCAAGGCTGAAGAATGAACAGATTGTCAGATTATATCCCCATTTTAAAGATGAGATGGCTTTTATTGATATTGAAACAACCGGACTTTCTATCGGAAACGATCAAATTACGACTATTGCCCTGTATGACGGCCGATTTATAAAAAACTACACAAACGGCAAAAATTTATGGGAGTTTGTAGCAGATATCGGGAAATATTCAATTCTGGTCACCTATAACGGGGCAAGATTTGATCTGCCATTTTTGAGAAAATTTTTTAATATCAGCCTCAATCAGTTTCACATTGATCTGTGTCCGGTGTTAAGATGTTTAGGTTTTAGCGGAGGACTTAAAAAATGCGAGAAACTGATGGGCATCAAACGTCAAATTCAGGATATGGACGGGTTACAGGCAACCTTTCTCTGGGATCAGTATCAATCATACAACGACCATGAAGCATTACATAAATTGAAGATGTATAATGCGCAGGATGTGCTGAC